>NZ_JADYTS010000070.1 GCF_021531355.1 Leyella stercorea
AGCCCGAGCTTGTGAAAGTTCGGGCTTTGTGATATTTTAAAAGAGGGTGTGAATTTTGACACACCCCCTTTTTGCGTATCTGCACATTGTGCACCTTCTCGTCATACCACTTAAACCGCTGACAATGAGCGATATAACACAAACCTCTCAAAACTCAAGAATTTCGAGCCAAAGATCTCTTCGTGCGCTCAGCTCGCAGTTTTGAGCGATGAAAAATGCAAATATTGTTGTGAAGCCAGCTCCACAGTTGTTATGTTGTGGTGATGAGGTGGTGTGATGGTGAGGTGGTGAGATGGTGTAGCTTGCCGTGTACTCTGTTAAAGAACATTAATAGATAAAGATTGCTTCAAATTTACCTTTATTATATTAAACATATTTTGTAATTTTGTCACCGTAAACCACTAAAAAAATTATAAGATTTAAAAAGTCTTATCATCAACTAAAAACAGAACAACAATTCGGCCCTTAGTTTTTTAAGGATAGAGCTTAATGCGTGTTATAATAACACAACAAGTGAGCATATATATAAATATGTGTCCATACCATTGTGCTGTGTCCTAATGGGAATTTACAAAGTTTCTAACTCTACTAAAATCAATTATAACTAAATTTAATTGCTTATGAACAAGAAAGTCAAGACCGCCGGTATGGTTATGGCATTGCTCGCTGCTGCTCCTATGAGCGGCGGACAGATGGCATATGCGGCTGGTTCGAACGACGCTGTGCTCACTGCTTCTACACAGCAGAACGAGACAGCTTGCAAGGGCGTTGTAAAAGACGCTACTGGTGAAACAGTAATCGGAGCTTCGATAATTGTCGAAGGTACCAACTTGCGTACAGTGACTGACATTGACGGCAACTTTACACTCAATGGTGTAAAGAAGGGTGCCTCAATCCAAATCTCTTACATCGGCTACACAACAAAGGTAGTTAAGTGGAACGGTGCGCCTCTCGACATTATCCTCGAGGACGACAAGAAGATGCTTGAAGAAGTTGTAGTAGTAGGTTTCGGTACACAGAAGAAGGTTAACCTTACTGGTGCCGTATCTACCGTCGACTCAAAGACTCTCTCAGCACGTCCGGTTAACTCTGTAGCTGACGCTCTCCAGGGTGCTGTTGCTGGTATGAACTTCTCTACACCAAACAGCGGTGGTACTCTTAACTCTACTAAGTCATTCAACATCCGTGGTACCGGTACTATCGGTGCAGGTTCTTCGGTAACTCCGCTCGTGCTCATCGACGGTATGGAGGGCGATATGAACGCACTCAACCCGCAGGACATCGAGAACATCTCTGTATTGAAGGATGCTTCAGCTTCTTCTATCTACGGTTCGCGTGCTGCCGGTGGTGTTGTGCTTATCACCACCAAGAGCGGTAAGAAGGGCAAGGCCACTATCAACTACAACAACTCGTTCCGTTTCGACTCTCCGCTCAACATGGCGGAGATGATGGACTCTTACACATGGGCTAAATATATGAACGAGGCTTCTGTTAATAGTGGTGCTGGTATCTGGTTTACTGACGACAAGCTTGAGCAGATCAAGAAGGCCCAGAGCGACCCTAACATGCAGAAGATGTTCAAGAACGGCAACAACCGTTGGGAGGTTTGGGACAACAATCCACTCTTGCCTATCGGCAACACCGACTGGCTCAAGGAGCAGTTTGGCAACAGCTTCTCGCAGGAGCACACCCTCAGCATGACTGGCGGCGACGACCGCATGCAGTACTATCTGTCAGCCAACTACCTCGACCGTGGCGGTCTTCTGCGTCATGGTGATGATAACACACAGCGCTATGCCTTTACAGGTAAGGTTTCGGCTCAGCTTGCCAACTGGTTGCGTGTGACATACAACACACGCTTCACACGTACCGACTTCGAGATGCCGGGCGACCTTGTTAACGGTACCGACGAGTTCTATCACAACATGTGCCGCTACTGGCCTATCCTTCCTACAAAGGACCCGAACGGCAACTGGCTGCCTGAGTCGTACATCGGACGTCTCCAGAACGGCGGACGCGCCAAGAACCAGACTGACCGCCTGGCACAGCAGCTCTCGTTTGTAGCTACTCCGGTTAAGGGCTTGACCCTCAATGCCGAGTTGAACTACCGTATCATTACACATTTCAACCACCGCGACTGGCAGACTACTTACGGCTACGACTGCGACAACAACCCGTATGTTGACCAGAACGAGACTACAAGCGTATACGAGTATACATACAAGTCGAACTACTTCAACCCGAACCTCTTTGCTGAGTATAGCCATGCATTCGGCGACCACAACATGAAGGTGATGGGCGGTTTCCAGAGCGAGTGGTTCCGTCAGCGCAACGTGACAGCACGCCAGAACGGCATCATGTCAGGCCTGCCAACTCTCAACACTACAACAACAAAGCCAAGCGTAGGCGGTGCTTACAACTCATGGACCACAGCAGGCTTCTTCGGACGTATCAACTACGACTTCGCCGGACGCTACCTCTTCGAGGCTAACCTCCGCTACGACGGCTCTTCACGCTTCCTCCGCGACAACCGCTGGAACTTCTTCCCATCATTCTCAGCAGGTTGGAACATCGCTCAGGAGAGTTTCTGGGAGCCAATAGCCAAGTATGTCAACACATTGAAGCTCCGTGCTTCTTGGGGTCAGCTCGGCAACCAGAACACTGACAACTGGTATCCGTTCTATCCTACTATCGGATTCTCGGCTCAGGGCAGCAACTGGCTCGTAAACGGTGTTAAGCCTAACACTGCATCACAGCCCGGACTTGTATCAGCTTCTCTTACATGGGAGAAGAGCCGCACATGGGAAGTAGGTCTCGACTGGGGCGCTTTCAACAACCGCTTGACCGGTTCGTTCGGCTACTATCAGCGCAATACATTCGACATGGTAGGTCCTGCTCCTGAGTTGCCCGTTATCCTCGGTGCCAATCCTCCAAGAGTCAACAACCTCGACATGACTTCTAAGGGATGGGATTTGCAGATTAGCTGGCGCGACATCATCGGTGAGGTTAGCTACGGCGCTTCATTCGTATTGAGCGACAACCAGGTGGTTATCGACAAGTATCCTAACCCATCTAAGAACCTCGGTTCATATTATAAGGGTGCCAAGCTCGGCGACATCTGGGGTTACACTACTCTCGGCATCGCACAGAGCCAGGAAGAGATGGACGCTCACCTCAAAAAGGTTGACCAAAGCGCACTCGGAAGCGGTTGGACAGCAGGTGACATCATGTACAAGGACCTCGACGGTGACGGCAAGATTAATGGTGGCGAAGGCACAGCCGACAAGTCTGGCGACCGCCGCATCATCGGTAACTCAACACCGCGCTACAACTTCGGTTTGAACCTCGACGCTGCTTGGAAGGGCTTCGACATCAAGGTATTCTTCCAGGGAACACTCAAGCGCGACTACGCTGCAGGTGGACCAATGTTCTGGGGTGCTACCGGTCAAGGTAAGTGGCAGGCATTAGGTATGAAGTATCATAGTGACTACTGGCGTGAGGACAACAAGGGCGCTTACTACCCACGTGTTAGCTGGAATGGTGGTCGCAATACACAGACACAGACACGCTACTTGCAGAATGCTGCTTACGCTCGTCTGAAGAACATCACTATCGGCTACACACTGCCGAAGGAACTTACACGCAAGGTATACATCGAGAACCTCCGCTTCTTCGTATCAGGCGAAAACCTCCTCACCATCACCAACTTCACAGAGGCTGGCGATCCCGAGCTTATCGGAGCAGGCTACGGTGGCGAGATTGGCAAGACCTATCCGTTGTCGAAGACATTCTCATGCGGTCTTAGTGTGACATTCTAATAAATCATCAACAATAGATTATAGAAAGGAAACAACTTATGAAGCTTAAATATATTTCAATGCTCGTATTGGGCGCATCGCTCGGCCTGACCAGCTGCAACGATTTCCTCGACAAGGAGCCTGAGAGCAACGTTACACCTGCGGCTTTCTTCACAGCCGAGTCAGACCTTGCTGCCTACACAATCAATCTGTATGGTGTACTCACCAGCATTGCCCCAGGCAGCTATGGTATGGGCACATTCGCCTACGACAACGCTACCGACAACCAGGCAGCTACCGGCTATTCAAGCCGTTGGGTGCCAGGCAACTGGAAAGTAGGCCAGAGTGGTGGTGCTTGGGATTTCGGAAACATACGTAATGTCAACTACTTCCTCGATCAGGTATTGCCGAAGTATGAGGCAGGTAAGATTTCTGGTGCTGCTACCAACGTACGCCACTATATAGGCGAGGCTTACTTCCTCCGCGCTTACCTCTATCTGGACAAGCTCCAGTCATTAGGCGACTTCCCTATCGTGCTCACAGCACTTCCTGACGACAAGGAGACTCTTGTACAGGCTTCAAAGCGTCAGCCACGCCATAAGGTAGCCCAGCAGATTCTCGACGACCTCGACAAGGCTCTCGAACTTCTTTCTCAGACAGCTCCTGGCGGCAAGAACCGCATCTCACGCGACGCAGCCCTGTTGCTCCGCTCACGCGCAGCCCTCTTCGAGGCTACATGGGAGAAGTATCACAAGGGTACTGCATTCGTTCCGGGCGGTCCGGGATGGCCTGGCAATGCTGAGGACGTTAAGGACTTCAACATCGACTCTTCAATCGACCACTTCCTCACTGAGGCTATGAAGTCGTCGAAGGAACTTGGCGACAAGCTCGTTGGCAACCTCGTAGAGAATACTGACGCTGAAGAGGGTCAGGACAGAAACCTGGCAAGCACCAATCCTTACTACACAATGTTCTGTGACAAGGATATGAGCGGCTATAGCGAGGTTATCATGTACCGCGCATTCGACCGTCTGAAGGCTAACGTTACACACAACATCCAGATGCAGCTCCAGCGCAACGGTGGTGGTACAGGTTGGACACGCGGATTGGTCAACTCATTCCTCATGCGCAACGGTCTGCCTATCTACGCGGCTAATTCTGGCTATGACGCCAACTGGGAGAACCAGGGCATCAAGGCTACTCTGCAGAATCGCGACTCTCGTATCAAGATCTTCACCAAGGTAGACAACGGTATCGAGAACTACACCGACGACGGTGTCAACTCGGTAGACCTCTCTTGGACTGTAAAGGGCAACAACGAGACACGTATGGTTACTGGCTACGCTGTAAAGAAGGGTAAGAACTACGACACCCAGCAGCAGCTCAACCACCACTTCGGCGAGAGCGGAAGCATCGTATTCCGTGGCACAGAGGCACTGCTCAACTACATGGAGGCTTCATGGCTGAAGAGCAACACCATCGACGCAACTGCCGACAAGTACTGGCGTGCTCTCCGCACACGTGCTAAGGTTGATCCTGACTACAACAAGACTATCGCTGCAACCAATATGCAGGAGGAGGCTAAGTGGGACTTCGGTGCTTACTCACACGGCCAGCTTGTCGACGCTACAACATACAACATCCGTCGCGAGCGCCGCAACGAGTTCATCGGTGAGGGTATGCGTTGGGAAGACCTGATTCGCTGGCGTGCTTGCGACCAGGTTAACGGCTACCAGATTGAGGGTATGAAGTACTGGGGCACTGTGTACGAAGGTGCATGGCGCGACGGTTCTACCAACCTCGCTATGGTAGACGTTGAAGGCGGTAAGGGCAACATCAGCTCTAAGGAGATTAGTGGCGACTACATCCGTCCATACCAGATCTCTAAGATCAACAACGAGGTGTTCGATGGCTACAAGTTCACACCTGCCCACTATCTGTCACCTATCGCACAGAGCGTATTCCGTCAGACTGCAGCAGGCGACCAGACCGACCTCAACACATCAGTTGTATATCAGAACCCAGGATGGCCGAAAATCGCCGGACAGGGTCCTACTGATGTAAAGTAATCAGTCTGTAAGCTTTAAAGACAAATACGAAAATCAGCCTAATGGCTATATACTAAAAGTGGCGTCCCGTAATTGGGACGCCACTTTTTTGTTTAAATCCAAAGTTCCACTAGAAAAATGTAGCATTCGCAATAAGACGTAGAAGATAATGCAATCCATTATTCTTAGAAAAACGGACAAAAAGCAACAAAAAGCCTTGGAAAAACGGACAAAAAGCGGTATATTTGCCTTGGAAAAACGGACAAACAATAATTCTATCCAATATTCGCTATATCTGATTTTTTGGAATAATAATATTAGAAACTGAAAATTGAAGAGCGGAATTTACAATACAATCCGTAGGAGGAGGGTGTGCAAAAATTAAACAAAGCGGGCTGAAAGCCCAATAAGCACATAGCCCAAGGTAGCGCCTTGGGTGTACGGATTGAAAATCGCAAAACGCCCTGCAAGGGCAAAAGCATTGATAATTAACGCTTTTGCCCTTAGCAGGGCGCATTATAATTTGCGATACTTTTACCCAGGGTGTTGCCCTGGGCTATGAGCTTCTGCCCCTTCGGGGCGTGCTGCTGTGACATTTGACACACCCTCCTGAGCAAACAATGGCATCCCGACATTGGGCGCCACTTTTTTTGTTAAAATCCAAAGTTCCCCTAGAAAAGTGTGGCATCAGCATGAAAGTTCCCCTAGAAAAGTGTAGTTATCGTTTGCAAGTTCCCATAGAAAAGTGTATCTTTGCAGCGTAAGCATCTATTAATCAAAATAATAGCGACAATGGAACGATATATTTATAAAAGTCTGAAGTCATGGAAGGATTCTCCAAATCGTAAACCACTAATTCTACAAGGTGCACGTCAGGTTGGAAAAACCTATATACTTAAGGAATTCGGGAAAAGAGAGTATGATAATGTAGTATATATCAACTGCGACGACAATGACGATATGAAGGATATGTTTGTAGATTATGATATAAAACGCATTATCCGGAGTATCAGTGCTATATCCGGAGTATCAATAACACCATCGTCAACGCTGATTATACTTGATGAGATTCAGGAAATAAACCGCGGTCTTTCATCATTGAAATACTTTTGCGAGAAAGTTCCGGAATACCATGTTGCCGTTGCAGGGTCGCTACTCGGCATAACATTGCACGAGGGAACATCGTTCCCCGTAGGCAAAGTGGACATGCTTTATATGTATCCTATGGATTTTGAGGAATTTCTGTTAGCTATGGGAAAACCACAGCTTGTGAAACTTTTACACGACAGAGAATGGTCAAGCCTGTCGTCGTTACAACAAATGCTTACTGAACTGTTACGCCAATACTATTTTGTGGGTGGTATGCCAGAGGCAGTAAAGACATACATTGAGCGTGGAGACGTGTGGGAAGTACGCTCTATACATACAAAAATAATTGAGGCTTATCGCAATGACATGTCCAAACACGCTCCGCTACAACAAGTACAGCGCATAAACATGGTGTGGAATTCAATTCCGTCACAATTGGCACGCGACAACAAGAAGTTTGTATATGGCGCTCTGAAAAAAGGAGCACGAGCCAACGATTTCGAGATAGCAATACAGTGGCTCGTCGACTCAGGTCTGGTACACAAAATATACCGCATAAACAAACCTACAATGCCACTTAAATTCTATGAAGATATGTCTGCCTTCAAGCTCTTTCTGCTTGACTGCGGATTGCTCGGTGCTTTGTCGGAGACTCCTCCACAACAGATTCTTATTGGCAATAATATATTTGAGGAATACAAAGGGGCTTTCACCGAAAACTATGTGTTGCAGCAACTAAAGTCCCTACCCCACACCTTCATATACTATTACAGCAATGAAAATTCCACAATGGAAATAGACTTTGTCATACAACACGACAATGAAATCATACCGGTAGAAGTGAAAGCTGAAGAAAATCTTAGAGCAAAATCCTTACGACAATTCACAAAAGATAATCCAAACTTGCATGGCATACGTTTCTCAATGTCGGGACATAGAGAACAAGAATGGATGACAAATGTGCCCCTATGGGCGGTAAAGTGGGCGTTTGACTAAATAACTTACCCCTCCCTACGGGGGAGGGGCAGGGCATATGGCTTTTAATACGAGAACGAGCTGCCGCCGAGGAACTCGCGCAACAGTGAGGTTGGGGGCAGAACGCCGTGGTCGATGGGCAGGAAGTAGCTGAGGAACTTGCGCAGACGGTATGCCTCGGCATACTCTTCGCAGTTCTCGGGCACCTGCTCAAGAAGCGGCTCTGCCTGGGTCTTGATGGCAGCCAACTCGTATATCATGGCAGTGTTGAACATTTCGTCGGCATTTTCCTGGAACGGGAATATCCATTTGTTCTCGCCCCGGCGCACGCTCGGCCAACGTCGTATGGTGTCGCGGGCTGAACATCCACGCTGCTTGTAGTCGCGTATGATGCGGCGCAGCAAGCGGTTGTCGGTGGTTGGGATGTAGTTGTGGTCGTCAAGGAGAATGGTGGTGAGTGCCGATGCGTACACCCGATACTTATACTCTTCGGGAATCTGCGATGTCAGTTCGGGGTTGAGGGCATGAATGCCTTCTATCACGAGCACATCGCCAGCACGCATGCGCATCTTCTTACCGCTCGGCACGCTGCGACCTTTAATGAAGTCGTACTTGGGCAGCTCCACTTCCTCGCCGTTGAAGAGCTGCATGAGCTGCTTGTTGAGCAGAGGCAGGTTGAGGGCGTGCAGCGATTCGAAGTCGTAATCGCCGTTCTCGTCCTTCGGAGTCAGTTCGCGGTCGACGAAGTAGTCGTCGAGCGACACGGGCACGGGGCGTATGCCGTTGCAAAGGAGCTGGATGCTCAGTCGCTTGCACGATGTGGTCTTGCCCGAACTTGAGGGTCCGGCTATGAGCACCATCTTAACGGTCTTCTTACGAGCAATGTTCTCGGCAATGTGCGCTATTTTCTTTTCCTGCAACGCCTCCGACACGTTGATTATCTCGGTGGCGTATCCTTCGCGCACAGCCTCGTTGAATGTGCCGACGGTAGACATTCCCAGAAGGTTCTGCCAGCGGTGGTGCTCCTGGAATATTTCAAACATCTTGTCCTGGCGTATGAGTGCGCCAAGCTCCGAAGGGTTGCTCATCGAGGGTATGCGCAGAAGCAGTCCGTCGTAGTATTTCTCCAGTCCGAAGAGCGTGAGCTGCGCCGTATTGGTGAGCATCGAACCGTAATAGTAGTCGATAAAGCCGTTGATGTCATAATATAATGTATAGAGCCGGCCCGTAGTGCGCAGCAGCAGCGCCTTGTCGTGATAGCCCATTTCCTCGAAACGTGCTATAGCCTCGTCGGTAGGCACTTCGTGTCGGCGTATGGGTATGGCACGGTCGATGATGGCCTGCATCCCATTGCGCACAGCCGTAGCGTCGGCTTCGGTGACAGGACGGCCTATGTTGAGGTCGCAATAGAAACCGTTGGATACCGGAATGTCGATACGAACCCTTGTACCGGGATACAAATCCTGCACCGCCCTGCAAAGCACGAAGAAGAGAGTGCGTGTATAGGCTCGCAATCCTGATGGCGACGAGATGTCGAGATACTCTATGTCCTTGGCGTTATATACGCGATAATGCAAACCTTCAACCTTGTTATTCACCTTGGCGCATACGGGCGGATAGGGCAAAGTCAAATTTAATTGCTTGAAAATGTCAGAAAGTGTGGTTCCGGCTTCAACTTTCAGACTTTTTTTATTATTTTTGCAACGGATTTGTATCAACTGTTTCATTTCGGTTACATGTTTAATGGTTAATACTTGATGTGCAACAAAGATACTCCGTTTTCGACACAATGCGCAACACCGCCACATAAATTATATTAAAATATATGTCGATTTGGATTTTTTTTAAGATTATCGGATCATTAGCCCTGCTCATCTACGGAATGAAGGTGATGAGTGAGGCGCTCCAGAAAATGGCAGGCTCGCAGCTGCGCCATATCCTTGGAGCCATGACTACCAACCGCTTCACCGGTCTGCTGACCGGTATGTTCGTAACAGCCTCGGTGCAGTCGTCTACTGCCACGACGGTGATGACAGTATCGTTCGTAAACGCCGGACTGCTCACTTTGGCACAAGCCATCTCCGTTATCATGGGAGCCAACATCGGCACCACGTTCACGGCATGGATCATGACGCTTGGCTTCTCGTTCAACATGGCCAACATCGTGTTCCCGGTGTTCTTTATCGCATTGCTGCTCATCTATCGCAAGAAGCACCGCTACATCGGCGATTTCCTCTTCGGTGTCGCATTTATGTTCTTCGCCATCTCCACTCTCGGAGCTACCGGCAAGGAAATGGACCTCAGTCATAACCAGATGGTTATCGACTTCTTCTCATCTTTCGACAAAGACAGTTATTTCACAATATTCTCGTTCCTGCTCATTGGTACGGTGCTGACATTCTGTATGCAGTCGTCGGCAGCCCTTATGGCCATCACTATGGTGCTGTGTTCGAGCGGAGTGCTGCCTATTTATATGGGTATTGCGCTGGTGCTGGGTGAGAATATAGGCACTACCATCACTTCGAACATCGCCGCTATGGGTGCCAACACGCAGGCTCGCCGCGCAGCCTTGGCTCACCTGACGTTCAACGTGTTCGGTGTGATTTGGGTGCTTTGCATCTTCTATCCGTTCATCGATATGGTTTGCGGATTTGTAGGAGTCGACCCACATGCCGACCACATCGACGCCACACGCCTCTCAGTGGTGCTTGCTGCTTTCCATACTACCTTCAACGTGTGCAACACAACGGTGCTGATATGGCTTATTCCGCAGATGGAGCGCTTCGTATGCTACGTTATCAAGCCTTCGATGAAGAAGGACGAGGACGAATTCCGCCTGCGCTACATCGGTGGCACAGCTATCATGAAGACTCCGGAGCTCTCGGTGCTTGAGGCACAAAAGGAGATTCAGTCGTTTGCAGAGCGCATTCAGCGTATGTTCGGTATGGTACGCGAACTGCTGGGCGTAAAGGACGACGCCAAGTTCAACAAGATTTTCACTCGTATTGAGAAGTATGAGAGCATCTCGGACAACATGGAGATTGAGATAGCCAACTATCTCGACAACGTCAGCAACGCCCATCTCTCGGACGATACTAAGGCTAAGATACGCGCCATGTTGCGCGAGATTTCGGAGATTGAGTCTATCGGCGACTCGTGCTACAACATCGCACGCACCATAAGCCGCAAGCTGAAGGGCAAGGAAGACTTTACTGAGCAGCAGTATGAGCACCTGCACCAGATGTTTGAGCTTACCGACGACTCGCTGACACAGATGAACGTGATGCTGACCGGCCGCCGCGACTCGCTCGACGTCAACCGCTCATTCAACGTTGAGAACGAAATCAACAACTATCGCAACCAGTTGCGCTCGCAGAACATCAACGATGTCAATGACCATAAGTACACATATGCCATCGGTACTATGTACATGGACATCGTGAGCGAATGCGAGAAGCTCGGCGACTATGTTATCAATGTCGTTGAAGCACGCATGGGCACTCGTCAGCGCGAAGCGTAAGCGTAGTCCAGTGGAGAATTGAAAATTGAGAGTTGAGAGTTATGATATGCTTTTATATGTAAAGCCTTTAGCTACATATAATTATATAAGGTTATCATAACTCTCAACTCTCAATTTTCAACTCTCAACTTTAAAGTGGCATATCAACACACTTCCTTATAACGTCCATATCAAATCCGCGTCCCATGGCAAACCTTATTAGTTTGCAGTTGAGTTCATAGTCGCTGTCGGCTTTCAGTGTGCGACGCTTTGCAGCGAGTAGCGGACGCAGAATCTCGATATAGTCGTCGGCAGGAACGGCATCGAGCACACGATGACTGATATCAGACGCTACACCTTTCTTGTATAAAGCCTGCTCTATCTTGCGCCGTCCCCAACGGTCGAAGCGTATCTTGTCGCGCACGAAGAAGCGGGCAAAGCGCTCGTCGTCGACAAAACGCTCGTCAATGAGGCGGTCGAGTATGCGGTCGGCTACGTCGGCAGGCAACATCCAGCGACGCATCTTGTCCATCATCTCGCCCGACGAATGCTCGGCTTGCGAGCACAGAGCCGAGAGCTTAAGCAGCGCCTCCTGCTCGGTAATCTGTTTCTTTGGCTTTGCAAACATATCGTTATTGTTAGCTTTTACATTCCTCTGATTTTACTTTTTCTTCTCGCCTACGGCAAAGCGTGGCTTGTCGAAACAGTCGTTGTGCACTTCTGTTGCATTCATGCCTTCGTCAGCCATCATACAGGCTGTATCAGCTGCGTAGAGCGTGTTGCACTCAAACAGCAATCTGCCGCCACTACGCAACGAACCTACTGCATAGCGGGTGATGGCTCGATAGAACAGCAAAGGGTCGGTATCGGGCACGAAAAGGGCTGTAGACGGCTCATGATTGAGTACATTGGGCGACATATCGGCACGCTCACGCTGACAGATGTAGGGAGGATTGCTCACAATCACGTCCCAGGCATCGGCATCGGGAGTGAGATTAAGGGCATCGTGCTGGCGGAATGCCACGTCGAGACCAAGGCTGTGAGCGTTGTCGGCTGCTATGGTAAGCGCTTCGGGCGAAATGTCCCACGCCTCAACGTATGCCTCAGGCAGGCGTTGCTTAACGCTGAGAGCTATACATCCGCTGCCCGTACCAATGTCGAGCACACGCAACTGGTGGGCGTTCAGGACAGAAGAATCGGCATATACGGTGTCGACAAGCCACTCAGTCTCAGGGCGAGGAATGAGTACACCTGGCTGAACGCCAAAGCGCAGGCCGCAAAACCACGCCCAACCAAGCACGTACTGTATAGGCTCGCCCTGCTCCAAGCGCTCCACAGCTGCCTCAAGCCACTGTGTGTCGGCATCGGAGAGAGCCTCAACGCCACCACAAATGATGTCGGCAAACGAAAGACCGAACTTCTCCTCAATGAGCATGCGCGCCACGGCTCGCGCCTCACGCTGGTCGTACGCACCGGCAAGCCGGCGCCAAATGTCGTCGTATGTCATACGTTATATATAATGTGAAGTGTATTTTAGTGTGAAAGTATATATAAGTAAAAAGGTGAACATCCGTTTGGAATGTCCACCTTTATATCGTTGTTAGTAAATTCTATGTTTGTGCCGCGAGCGGGACTCGAACCCGCACAGCCATTACTGGCCAAGGGATTTTAAGTCCCTCGTGTCTACCAATTCCACCATTGCGGCGACCTGTGTGTCCCTTTATTGAGCGGCAAACGAGACTTGAACTCGCGACCCCAACCTTGGCAAGGTTGTGCTCTACCAACTGAGCTATTGCCGCATATCGCTCTTTAGCGAGTGCAAAGATATAAAAAATATTTAGAATAGAAAGTATCAAAAGCAGAAAAAGTTGTCTTTAAGCCTCAAAAAACTGTTTTCCGAGGCTTTTGACTAACTATTTTTCTATTTTATCAACCTCATTCATAAGGTTTGACATCGTCAACGAGCGTTTCTTAATACGTCCGTTCTCTATCAGAACGTTGTCGGGCAGACCCACCATTTCCATCTGATTGTAGGCAGTACCGTCGACCATACGTCCATCGCAGATGATTGTAGCGGTGGTGATGTCGTTGCTCTTGAGTGCGGTACGGCACTGCTTGAGTGAAGGATTAAGACATATGCCCACCACTGCTATGCGTCCATTTGAAGCCTTGGCACGCTGATCAAGCTGACGGAGCATGCTCACCGAGGTATAGTTCCATGTTGACCATGCCAACACTACCGTAGTGCGCGCCTTCTTGAGTGTGGCTGTTGTCACTGAACTGCCATTGATGTCGCGAGCGTTGAGCTTCGGAAGTGTTCCTTCGGGGGTAGACTCGCGTCCTGCCACCATTGATTTCAACATGTCGACATATCCGTTGTCGGGCTGCTTGGCAGCTATATCCTTAAGCAGACGCTTGGCTGTAGCAAAATCAGGCGTCGACGTATCGATGAAGTATCGGCGCACGAGATAAGTAGCCACGATGCTCTCGGGGTGGTCGGCAGCAAACTGGCGTGCAGCCTTAAGTACCTCTGGGGGCGAGGCAGAGTGTATCTGTTCGCGAAACTTATTCATCAACTCGTTGTCCTTGGTGCCCTTGACGGTGAGTTCCTTCAGATGCGAAGCGTCGCCCTTGATGTCCACGCTCTTTCCGGGCTGTGCAAAGACGGGCTGCTCAGTGTAGTTAGGAAACACGACGACAAGTGTCTTAGGGGCATCGCACTCGGTGGTGTACGTGAATCGTCCAGCCTGCACCTTAATGGTGTCAAGTCCGCGCATGGCTCCGTCGGGGCAGTATACGTAGAACTCACCCTGATTGATGTTGAGCAATCTGCCTTCGAGCTTGAAGTGGCCGCTATCGGTGCCGCACGATGCGAGTGTCAGAACAGCGAGAATAAGGATATATAAGTGTTTCATTCTGTATATAAAAGGAATAAGCCCCACCCCCGACCCCTCCCCCGTAGGGAGGGGAGTAGTATGCAATTACTGCCAAAGCTTCCTATAACGGAAGGCTATATCTGGCAAAATACAAGTAATAAGGCATATCACTCCCCTCCCTGCTGGGGAGGGGCCGGGGG
>NZ_JADYTS010000071.1 GCF_021531355.1 Leyella stercorea
GTTTGGGAGGGGTTAGGGGTGGGGCTTTCTTTTTTATTTTATCTCTCCAGTCTTGTAGAACTCCAGCATGTTTAGGTTGAGAATAGCAAGATACTTGCTCTGCAATTCGTTTTGTTGTGCCTGCAGAAGGTTGTTCTTGCCGGTCATGAGTTCAACGATGTTCTTGAGTCCCTGCTTGAACTGTTCCGACAGCAGTTCGTAGCTTGCCTGAGCGCTCTCAGTCGAAATGCGTGCTGCCTTGAATTTGTTTTGATTTGTCACCGCCTGCAACCAGTAGTTCTCAACGGTAGAGTATAGAGTGGTCTGCTTGTCCTGCAAGTCGAGCAGATAGTTCTGCTTCTGAATCATAGCCTTGTTGACGGCAGTCTTGGTCTGACGATTGTCAAACAGCGGAATGCTTACAGTCACGCCACCGCCCACGGTGAAGTTGTTCTTGAGCTGCGAACCCCAAGTATTGTTGCTCATTGACGAAGTGTTGGTTGATAGTCCGGCACTCAGTCCGATTGTAGGCAGCTTGCCTGCCTTGGCAATCTTTACGCTCAGGTCGCTGCTTTCGATGCCCAACATTGCGTTCTTTATCTCCGGACGCTGCTCTATGGATGCTGTGTATACGTCGTTGAGTGCCGGAACTGTGGCAAGAGCCATCTCGTCGGTAGTGGAAGGAATGGCAATGTCAAACTCTTCGTCGTTGGTAATCTGGAGCAGTTGTTTGAGCTGTCGCTTGTAGTTGCGCAGATTGCTCTCAGCCTCAACTATGCTGTACTCGTCCTGGGCTCGCTGTGCGGTAAGCTGTGCAAGGTCAGCCTTGCTCATCTTGCCAACATTCACCATAGTCTTGCCGCGCTCCTCGTTGGTCTGACTCGTCTTCAGGCTCTCCTTGCTCACGTTTATAGCCTCGTTGGAGTAGAGAATCTGAACATACAGTTGTGCTATCTGCTCCAGCACACTGTTGGCAGTAACGGCAGAGTCGAGCTTTGCCTGCTCGGCAGTAAGCTTGTTGAGCTTAACGGTGTTCTGGTTCTTGTTGCCGTTCCATACGGTCCAGTTGCCCATCAGCGAGTAAGAACCGTTGTAGTAGACCTTGTCTACCTTCGACTGCACCTTGTTGCCAGCAATCATAGCCGACCCTTTCTCGGGCCAGGGATTGTACGACACATTCTGCGATGTCGACAGGCTGAGCGACGGCAGCAGTGCCGACTGGCTCTGCTTCACATCCTCAAGAGCAGAATATTCTTGAAGTTTGGCTTTCTGGAGTTGAATGTTGTTGGCAATGGCATAGTTGATGCAATCCTTCAGCGACCATTGTCGTGCCATACATTCTGTAGACATTGACAGCAGGAAAAGTCCTGCCAGGCAAGTCATCCCAATCTTTCTCATAATAAATGTGGTTTTGTTAATGTTTTCTGAATCTTAATCTCTATAACTCTCTCTCTTTGTCTATTTCTGATTATTGGATGTATTAGGTTGTGGAAAAGTTTATTAGGAGTGTGGTATATTAACATTTATTGGGGAAGTAAGAAAAAAAAGCCTCTCCCCCTGCCCCTCCCCCGTAGGGAGGGGAGTGAATAGCATTACTATTTGAGGATTTAGCTGATTGTATGTAACAAACGTTGCATATCACTCCCCTCCTTACGGGGGAGTGGTCGGGGGTAGGGCTGGGGACTGGGTAGTTTTTCTTACTTCAACTGCTGCAAGCGTGCAATGTACTTGCCCAGAATATCGAATTCGATATTAACTGTTGTGCCTACGCTGATGTTGCAGAAGTTGGTGTTGTCGTGGGTGTAGGGAATGATTGCCACGGTGAATGAATTCTCAGTAGGGTTGCACACTGTCAGCGAAACGCCGTTGACCGTAACCGAGCCTTTGTCTACGGTGAAGTATCCGCGCTCAGCCATAGCCTTGTCAAACTCATACTCGAATGTATAATAAGTCGAACCGTCGGCATCGCGCATGTCGATACACTTGGCTGTGCCGTCTACATGACCCTGCACTATGTGTCCGTCGAGTCTGCCGTTCATTATCATCGAGCGCTCCACGTTCACCTTGTCGCCCACCTTAAGCAGTCCGAGGTTGGAGCGGTCGAGCGTCTCTTTCATTGCTGTCACTGTGTAGTTGTCGCCTTCCATAGACACAACGGTCAGGCAAACGCCATTATGAGCTACGCTCTGGTCGATTTTCAGTTCGTTAGCGAACGAGCATGTCAACGTGAAGTCCACATTCTCCTTGTCGTTTTTGATGGCAACGACAGTAGCCATTTCTTCTACTATACCGGAAAACATATTTTCTTTTTGTTATTTGATTTTATTATTTTGATGTAAAGTTAAGCTAAATTGCAGAAAACACCAAATATTTATATAAATAAAAAAGGTGCAACGAACCGTTATGTATCGTTGCACCATTTGGTATTTTAAAAACAGGTCGCCCAGTGATGTGATGAAACTCCGAGTATACAAGATTTGAGAGCTCTCCGCCTTTGTAATCCACCGGCTTTACAGCTTAGTCCACTGAGGGTTTTATATGGCCCGCCATTGGCAAAAGAAGTCTTCTCGGTTTCGATTTTTTTATTGATGAGTATCCCGATCAAACTGGCACGACCCGTATGTCTTTCTGTTTCGTAGTGCAAAGTTACTATTTTCATGCGATACGACAAAATGTTTATGACATAAGTTTATAGTTGTTGTATTTTTTCATTATTTTAATAAACAACTAAAAGGATAATTTCATATCTTTGCAAAAGATTACTAATCTGTAAAGATTACAACCTTTAAAAACTTATTATGTCTATGACCGATATATTATATAAGGTGTACCGTTTCTATGTAGACGGATTTCGCAGTATGACTGTAGGGCGTGTGCTTTGGACTGTCATACTCATCAAGCTCGCTGTCATATTCCTTGTGCTCAAGCTGTTCTTCTTTCCCGATGTGCTCAAGCAGAAGGCTGGGGATGGTGACCGTGCTGGATATGTGGCACGCGAACTCATAGAGCGTTGACACAAGCCATACGTGTAGAATTGTTCAATTTAAATTTCCAATAACTATTAACTTTTTTAGCTTATGAATCATCTGCTTACCATCGACCCTACGCTTATCGACTGGTCGCGTGCCCAATTTGCGCTTACAGCCATCTATCATTGGCTGTTTGTGCCGCTCACGCTTGGACTGGCCGTAATAATGGGCATTATCGAGACTATCTATTATCGCACCGGCAAGCCCTTCTGGCTGGAGGCTTCTAAGTTCTGGCAGCGTCTGTTTGGTGTCAACTTTGCTATGGGTGTTGCTACGGGCATCATCCTGGAGTTTGAGTTTGGCACCAACTGGAGCAACTACTCCTGGTTTGTCGGCGACATATTCGGTGCTCCCCTTGCCGTAGAGGGCATTGTGGCGTTCTTCATGGAAAGCACATTCGTGGCTGTCATGTTCTTCGGATGGCAGAAGGTGTCGCGCGGATTCCATCTTGCTTCCACATGGCTTACGGGCATAGGAGCCACTATTTCGGCTTGGTGGATTCTCGTGGCAAATTCGTGGATGCAGTATCCCGTAGGTTGCGAGTTCAATCCCGACACCGTGCGCAATGAGATGACGAGCTTTGCCGAAGTGGCGTTGTCGCCCATGGCTATCGACAAGTTTTTCCATACAGTCATTTCATCGTGGATAGTTGGTGCCGTGTTTGTGTGTGCCGTCAGCTGCTGGTATCTGTTGCGAGGTCGCGAGCAGCAGCTTGCCCGACAGAGCATCAAGATTGCAAGTATCGTGGGCATTGTTGCCTCGCTGTTGGCAATACATACGGGTCACTCGTCGGCTGTGAAGGTGGCAGAGGTGCAACCAATGAAACTTGCTGCCATGGAGGGACTGTACGATGGAGGCAATGGAGTAGGGCTGACTATGGTGGCAGCCATCAATCCATTCTCGCAGCCCGATTATGCCAAGGGAGGTGAGGCACCGCTGCGCATAGCTATGCCTAATGGACTGTCGCTGCTTGCTACAAGTACGTTCGACGGTTATGTGCCTGGCGTAAACGATATACTCAATGGCTATACACGCCCTGACGGAAAGCGCGAACTTTCGGCTGAGGAGAAGATGCAGCGTGGACGCAAAGCCATAACGGCTCTTGCCGAATACCGCAAACTGAAGGCTACTGATGCCAACGACAAGCGTCTGCCCCAACTTGCCTCACAGCTTCAGAAGGACATGCCTTACTTCGGATATGGCTACATAAAGGACCGTGCCGAACTGGTGCCTTACATTCCCGTCAACTTCTATGCATTCCGCGTCATGGTTGGTGTGGGCATGTTGCTGCTGTTGTTCTTCCTCGTCATAGGTCATGTGGCATGGCGTCAGGACATCACCAAGCGTGGACGTTGGTTGTGGATGGCTGCCTTGCTGATGCTTCCGCTTGCATATATAGCGAGCGAGGCAGGATGGATTGTTGCAGAACTCGGCCGTCAGCCATGGGCCATTCAGGACATGTTGCCTACTGTAGCAGCCGTATCCGACCTTAAGTCGGGCAGCGTAGCACTCACGTTCTTCATCTTCCTCATTCTGTTCACACTCCTGCTCATTGCCGAGATAAGGATAATGTGCCGTGTGATAAAGAACTATAAGCCGCAAATCGAATCGGCTGATTAATTTCAATACTCAGCATTTAACATTCAACATTCAACACTCAACATTCTTATGAGCTATACATTTCTTCAACAATACTGGTGGTTTGTAGTGTCGCTGCTCGGCGCATTGCTCGTATTTCTGCTCTTCGTGCAGGGTGCCAACTCGCTTGTCTACAGTCTTGGTCGCACAGAGGAGGGACAACTTAAGGTGATAGAATCCACCGGTCGCAAGTGGGAGATAACCTTCACCACACTCGTAACCTTCGGCGGAGCCTTCTTCGCCTCGTTCCCATTGTTCTACAGCACCAGCTTTGGCGGAGCCTACTGGCTGTGGATGATAATACTCTTCTCGTTTGTGCTGCAGGCGGTGAGTTATGAGTTCCAGCATCGTAAGGGCAATCTGCTGGGCACTCGCACATATCGTTGGTTTCTCGTGCTGAACGGCATTGTTGGTCCACTCTTGTTGGGTGGGGCAGTAGCCACGTTCTTCGACGGTTCCAACTTCATTGTCGAGAAGGCATCGCTTACAGACATTGGTGCTCCTGTCATAAGCCGTTGGGCTAATGCTTCGGCAGGACTCGATGCTCTGCTTGACCCGTGGAATCTTGTATTCGGATTTGCCGTAATGTTTCTGGCACGTATGCTTGGCATACTGTATATAATAAATAATGTGGACGATGAGGACATACGCTCGCGTGGCTCGGTAAGACTCATTGGCTGCACGGTACCGTTCCTCGTATTGTTCCTGGCGTTCTTTGTGCGTACATTGCTCAAGGACGGCTATGCAGTCGACCCGGCTACGGGACTGGTGTTTATGCAACCGATGAAGTATCTGCACAACTATCTCGACATTTGGCCCTTGGCTGTGCTCACCGTTATAGGCGTTGTGCTGTTGCTTTATGGCGTTGTGCGCACTATTCTCAGCTCTACATATATACGCGGTATATGGCCGGCAGGAATAGGAGTTGTGTTGGTAGTATTGTCGCTGTTGCTTGTGGCAGGGTGGGGCGACACCGCCTACTATCCTTCAAATGCCGATCTGCAATGCTCGTTGACAATAGCCAACAGTTGCAGTAGCGAGTTCACGCTGCGCACCATGTTCTACGTCTCGCTGCTCGTGCCCTTCGTGTTCGGCTATATAGCCTACGTGTGGCGTGTGATGGACAGAAAATAAAAATAGATAAGGGACAAAGCCCCAATACCAACGCCTATAATTGCAGGCAATGTTGATATTGCGGCTTCGCCCCTTTTATTGATATCATTTAGCTCTTGCTTAATGGTTTAAGGTTCCAGTGTTTACAACGGGCTGAGCCGAATCGTCTCCACAAAGCACTACCAGCAGGTTGCTCACCATAGCCGCCTTCTTGTCGTCGTCGAGCTCGACAATATCCTCGCTACTCAGTTTGTCGAGAGCCATCTTAACCATCGATACAGCACCCTCTACAATCTTCTCGCGAGCTGAGATGATAGCGTCTGCCTGCTGGCGACGAAGCATAACGGCAGCTATCTCTGGGGCATAAGCCAGGTAGTTTATGCGAGCCTCTACCACTTCTATGCCAGCCATGCTCAGTCGTTCGTCAAGCTTTTCCTCAAGTTGCTTGTTTATCTCGTCGGCACCGTCGCGCAGAGTAAGCTCCTTGTTGTCCGACTCATTATTGTCGTAAGCATACAGACCTGCCACCTGACGAAGTGCGGCATCGCTCTGTGTCTTGACGAATTTCTCGAATGCGCGCATCACGTTCGACACGTTAGTGCCAACTTGCTGTGCCGTTCCGCTCTGTGCCATTGTCTGCGAATCGATTTCAAACATTGCCTTGTAGGTATCCTTTATTTTCCATACAAGCACCAAGCCTATCATCACTGGGTTGCCTGTCTTGTCATTAACCTTTATAGGTTCGGCATCGAGGTTGCGTGCACGCAACGACAACTTCTTGGTATTGATAAATGGATTGACCCATGAGTAGCCTACCTTAGTAAAGGTTCCTTTATATTCTCCGAAGAACATCATTACACGTGCCTCGCCTGGCTCAAGCATAACAAAGCCGCCCCAAACAAAGAATGTAGACACAAGCACTACTGCACCTATACCTATAAGCAGCCCCTTCAACACCTCGTTGGGCTCCTGAAGTATGCCCATTACTATCAATGCTATACTTAACAACGTCAACAGAATGTTGGCAAAAAGCATTGTGAAGCCACCAAGCGTAGCACCTTTAAACTGAAATTCCTTGTTCTCCATAATTGTAGTTTTTATTATTAGATATTGTACAAATGATTATTTACATCGTTTAGACATAACAAATGTAAAGAAAAGAAATGATATAACAATATAAAATCATAGTTTTTCTTATATGTTTAACACATTCTACAAACAACATACCTTCTTAAACATTCTGTAATCTTATTGCAACAAGCGTTGCCTACCTTTGCACCGCGTAAGACATAAAACAGGTATAACATATTATAAAAGTATTACAGAATGAATTTTATCAAAACTCTCGGTAAGCGCACAGCTACCGTTCTGGCAGCGACCTTCATGTTGCTTGGCTGCTTGCAGTTGCAAGCACAAACCCCTAAGGAATGGAAACGACTTAAAGGTGACGTTACGCTCTACATGGCAAACGACCTTGGACGCAACGGCTACTACGATCAGAAGCCCATAGCCGAGCTGATGGGACACATGGCTGAGACAACGGGTATGGAGTGTGTGCTTGCCGTGGGCGACATACATCATTTCAACGGTGTAGCTTCGGTCAACGACCCTCTGTGGACTACCAACTATGAGCTGGTCTATTCGCATCCCGAACTCATGCTCGACTGGTTTCCGGTGCTTGGCAATCATGAGTATCGTGGCAACACACAGGCTGTGCTCGACTACGGCAAGGTGAGCCGCCGCTGGGTGATGCCTGCCCGCTATTATACTAAGGTGTTTGAGAGAAAAGGCACAACCATTCGAATAGTCTTCCTCGACACAACTCCACTGGTAGACCGCTATCGTGAGAACAACACTAAATATCCCGATGCTTGCATGCAAGACCCACAGGCGCAGCTCGACTGGCTTGACCGCACATTGAAGTCGGCTAAGGAGGATTGGGTTGTCGTAGTGGGCCATCATCCTATCTATGCCTACACCACAAAGGCTGAATATGAGCGTACCGACATGCAGAAGAACGTGATGCCGATACTTCATAAATACAATAATGTGGCTATATATGCTTGCGGACACATCCACAACTTCCAGCACATACGTATGCCCAACGACAGCATCGACTACGTTGTCAACTCATCTGCCTCGTTGGCTCGTCCCGTAAAGCAGACCACTGGAACCGTGTTCTGCTCGTCGGCCGACGGATTCTCTATCATCTCTGCTACAAAGGATAAGTTGAGAATGTCGATGATCGACAAGGACGGAAAGGTGATACATACTATCGAAAAGCTAAAGAAGTAAAAGTCTCAACGACTCCATAATTCAATAACATATATGAAACAGTTTATACTAAGTGCTGTTCTCATTGCTGCCTCAGCCACTGTTGTCTCAGCCCATACCCTCGACGGCATTGTCAAGGACAACCGTACGGGCGAGCCTCTCATTGGTTCGGTGGTAGAGGTGAAGGAGTTGCCAAGCGTCAAGACTACTACGGGTCTTGACGGATCGTTCACATTGCATGAGTTGCCCGACAAGGGTCGTTACACACTCGTTGTGAGATACATATCGTATAAGACACGTGAGATTCCGGTGGAGGTTTCGGACAAGGGCGTTGTCACCATTACTCTCGATGAAGACCTGCACCAACTTGGCGAGGTGGTGATCAAAGGACATAAGGAATATCATTCCGACCGCAGTGCCATAGACATGGAGAAGACTGCCGGCAACGTGCTTAATGTAATGAGCCAGCAGAGCATACAGCTCTCGCCCGACGTGAATGTGGCAAGTGTGCTGCAACGTGTGTCGGGCGTTACAATGGAGCGTGACGCTTCGGGTGAGGCTTCGTACGCCATACTGCGTGGCATGGACAAGCGCTACAACTATACGCTTGTAAATGGTGTGAAGATACCAAGCCCTGATGACAAGAACCGCTACATACCGCTTAACATATTTCCGTCAGACCTTATGGACCGTCTCGTTGTGTCCAAATCGTTGACTGCTGATATGGAGGGCGATGCGGCTGGTGGCGTTGTGGATATGGTGATGAAGGACGCACCGTCACACTTCCAGATTCAGGCAAATGCAGCTGTAGGCGCAAGCGACTACTTCTGGAAGGACGGCCGCGACTATCTGTCGTCCAATCGTAGCGATTATACTCACAAAGCTCCATACGAAGCCAATGGTGCCAACTATAGGGCTACGACTGCCGACTTCAGTAACGGACCTACACAGATAAGCCGCCACTCTATGCCGGCACCCAACTTCATCGGTGGTCTTTCAATAGGCAACCGCTTCTGGAAAGACCGCATTGGTGTGATGCTTGCGGGCAGCATACAGAACACATTCCGTGGAACAGAGCGCACATACAATTCCGTGAAGATGGCATCAGGCGAACAGGCCATGTACATCTCATCGCTCCAGCACCGCTATTATTCTATACACGACCTTACGGCAGGTGTTCATGCCAAGGTAGACTTGCAGTTGGAGAACAACAAACTTGAGTGGTACAACATGTATGTGCGCACCAACTCGAAGGGCGTGCGCTACAACAACTCTGTCAATACAGAGTATATTTCAAGCGACAGTTACACCCAGGACGATGAGACTCGTTCGCTCTCGCAGACGCAGAGCATCTTTGCTACACACCTTAAGGGTACCCATCATCTTACGAAAGACTTCACTGCTGACTGGGCTGGAATCTTCTCGCAAGCTAAGGCCGAAGACCCCGACCGTGTGTATCTGAGTCTGACCAATACCGTTCAGTCGGCAGATGGAGTGGACGGATCGCTTTGGAGCGGCAACAAGAACATACTGAAGACGCTGCCTAAGAATATGGAACGACGTTTTCAGCACAACACCGATAAGGATAGGGCTGGATACATCAACCTCGCTTACAACTCACAGCTCGGCAACGACATAAATGCTCTGTGGAAAGCCGGTGCACAGTATCGTCGCAAGGAGCGTGGCAACAGATACTACTCGTACAACTTCACTCCTACAGATATTTCGCAGAAACTCGACGGCAACGCTTTAGACCAGTTTGCCTCTATCGACTGGACCTGCAAGACACCATACTCGCAGGCATCACAGCTCAACTATGACTCAAAGGAACACATTGGCGCTGCATACGTCATGACAACCTTGAAGTGCAAATGGGGCGAACTGAACGCTGGCGTACGTGCCGAGCATACCAACCAGATATACACCATGCTACAGAAGTTCCGCAACATGGGACAGGTGGGCGAGCAAAGCTATTGGGACTGGTTGCCGTCGGCATCCATAAAATGGACTCCAACAAAGAAGATGAACGTGCGCCTTTCTTACTACCGCTCAATCAACCGTCCGGGCTTCTACGAGATTGTGCCTTACCAGATTATGGGCGAGGAATATCAGGAGAAGGGTAATCCTAACCTGAAGCGTGCACGCATCGACAATGTCGACTTGCGTTGGGAGTGGTTCCCATCTGCTACCGAGCAGGTGTTGGCTGGCGTGTTCTACAAGTATCTGCAAGACCCAATCGAGCAGGTGTTTGTGGCTGCCGACGGCAAGTTGGGCAGTGGAGCCGATGCTTACTATATGCCCGACAACCTTGGCAACGCCAAGAACTATGGTTTTGAGATTGACGTGGTGAAGTACATACGCCACTTCGGCATCAAGGCCAACTACACCTATACCCACTCAACGATTACCACCACCAAGCGTGAGTATAAGGAAGGCAGCGCCGAGTATAAAACTGGCGTAACGCAGACACGTCCGCTCGTAAATCAGGCTCCACACACAGCCAATCTCTCCCTGCTGTACAAGGACACCAACTACGGATGGAACGCACAGCTTGCTGCATCCTACACAGGTACCAAGCTTGCACTTGTGTCGCCGTTTAAGGATGCCGACCAGTGGGATAAGGCTATGTTCGGACTCGACTTCAGTATGGAGAAGAAGTTCCCTTGCGGCGTATCAGTATTCCTCAAGGCAAATAACCTGCTCGACGCAAAGCGCGAGCGTTATCTCAAGACTGTGAACCAGAGCAACCTTGAATATGAAGGACAGCGCTCTGACAAGACTATTGTAGGAACATATAAATATGGTAGAACATTCCTTATTGGAGTGAGAGTGAAAATGTAAGAAATATGAAATTAATAAACAAAATCGCCTGTTTGCTTGCCGTTGCAGCAACAGCCCTCGTTTCAGCATCGTGCGAGAACGACAACATCAATCCTTATGAGTATAACAACAATGGCGGCAACCAGAACCAAGGTTCTACCGAGGTATTGACGACCAAGATTGCCGAATATCCCGTTGGCTCACTTGTATGGACCAAGGACACAACGCTAACGGAAAGCGTGGAGATACCCGTAGGCACATCGCTCTATATTGAGCCTGGTGTAACCGTAACATGCAAGTCGGATGTGCAGGTGCCTATTGAGATTGTGGTGCTTGGCAATCTCTACTGCATGGGAACTGCCGAGCATCCCGTGACATTCACTTCCGACACAAAGAAGCCTGAGGATTGGGGCGGCATTATCTGCGGATACAACAGCGAGGAGGTTGTGCTCAACCACGTTGATTTGGCTTATGCCGGAGCGACACCTACAGAATCGTCGGCGTCATTCCAAAACCACCTCTTCAAGAGCACCATCGACGGCGGCGTGCCTGCCTTCCACTTCTGCAACGTCAACGGCAAGTTTGTAATGGCAAACTGCTTCATACATGACAACTACAACGACCAGACTTATTTCACAGGAGGTCAGGGCGTGATATACAACTGCATATTTGCCGACAGTGGCAATGCCACAGACGGTGGCGAGGCTATCAACGTTAAGGCGGGTTGCAAACTCGACATTGCCAACAACATAATATACAATGCTTGCACCAATGCCTTCAAATTGTCCAATGCCGGCAACAGCGAGATTATTCCGCTTACACAGCTCGCTGCCTACAACAACACTATCGTAAACTGCGGTTGGCGTCGCGCCAAGAACAAGAAGGGTGGAAGTATCTGGCTTGAGAAGGCTATTGCTCCGACATTTGTCAACAACCTTGTATACGACTGCCGTTTCGGCTTGAAGCAACCTAAAAAGGACGGTGCCGACCTCGAACACTCTACTATAGCTCCCAACTACTATTTCGCTTCTACCGAAACTGGCGTGAAGCAGATGTCGAAGGATGCCGACATGATTATCTGGAACGACAACGACATCAAGAGCAACGTAGCCGGACAGTTTAATCCGCTGTTCAGAAACTTCAAGCAGAGCGATGTGATGAACATCAACTGCGAGATAGACAACGTGCAGAAGGGTGCTCCTCTTCCATTCGACCGCTCGTGGAACTTCAACTTTCAGCAGGGCAGTCAGGCTCTGTCGAATGGCGTCACCAACTTCCAGCGCATCTTCCCCAACGGTCTTGCATTCTTCGGGATGAAGAAAGTGATGTTCCTCGACAACAGCAACGATCAGAACTACTACTTCACTGCTCCAACACCGACAACACAATTCGGTGCAGCACTATAACCAAGCCTTTGTTGGAACCCAAGAAAAGTAAGCGTATCCGTGATAATTGTATTGCGGATACGCTTGCTGCTTTTGATAATAGGTGGTTGCCGTTACAAAGTATTATTTTCCAAGAGACTTGAACATCTTGGTAATGCATTTTTTCTTTTGCTCCATGTTAGGGTGAACATAGAGGTTGAGGGTTGTTGTGATGTTGGCATGACCGAGCAGTACGCTTACTGTCTTGTAGTCGCAGTTGCTTTCAATGCAGCGAGTGGCAAAGCTGTGGCGTAGTCCGTGATATTTCAGCCGAGGAATGTCAAGGCGTTTCATTAGCCGATGATAATAGTTGCGGTAAGTTCGTGGTTCCGTCGGCTTCTCTTCGTTGGTCAACACATAAAAGTCCTCGTTTACCACCTTTTTCAGAGGTTTTACCATAGCCAGAAGTTCTTTGTTCATCGGTATTTCACGGCAAGAGTTCTTTGTCTTGGGCGTGTTGATGACCAACTCTGTGTGCTTGCGTTCGCCCTCCACAATGTAGATGCGCTCAATGGTGCGGTTCACGGTAATTGTGCCGTTGTCGGTGTTGATGTCCGACCATTTCAAGCCACAAATCTCTCCGATACGCAAGCCTGTAGTCAGACTGATATAGATACCGAGGTTGCGGAATGTGAAGTTCTGTTTGATGAAATCGAGGATCTTCTTGTGGTGTGCCACCGTCAGCACCTCAATCTCCTTGTTGGTCTCTGTCGTGGGGTACTTGATGTCCCACTCGCAATAGCTCATCCACTCGTTCTTTACTCCGAACTTCATCACCATTTTCAAGACAATAAGGATATCCTTCACCGTCTTAATGCTTAGACCGCCATTCAGTTTCTGCAAAACGAACTCCTGCACAAGTTTCTCACTCAGAGCCTCACAATCGCCAAATGATGGCAGAATATGGTTCTCCAAAACTAACACATAAGCAGCGTATGTGGACTGCTTAACGTAGCGTTGCTTGTCAATTTTCCAAGCCAACGCAATTTCTCTAATTGTTTTTGTTGTCATTGTAATCCTTAATTTTGAAGGTGTACATAATAATTAGAGAAAATCAATAATTTTAGTCCCAAATCTCAGATTCCCTGAGTTTCAGGGGGAGTGGATTAGTAAAACAATCGGAGATATTGCACCTTTACAAAGAGGTTTTGATTTACCTACAGGGCAAATTTGCAATGGTAAAATTCCAGTAGTTTATAGCAACGGCATCATGAATCATCATTCATCATATAAATGTGTTGCTCCAGGAGTAGTTACAGGTCGTTCTGGCACAATTGGAAAATTTACCTATATCGAAGACGGCTATTATTGGCCTCATAATACTTCATTGTGGGTTACTAACTTTTATGATAATAACCCCAAATTTATATATTACTTATACCAAACAATACGTATTGGGCAATATTCAATGGGGTCGGGAGTTCCTACATTAAATAGAAATAATGTTCATAGACATCAGACATTTATCCCTAAATTGGAAGAGCAAAAGAAAATAGCCACCTTCTTATCCCTTCTTGACGAGCGCATTGCCACTCAAAGCAAAATCATTGACAAGTTGCAGTCTCTAATCAAGGGAATTGGCAAACAACTTTTTATGGATAATCAGAATTGGAGAACAGTAAGGATTGGAGAGCTTTTGCGAATTGGTAATGGCAAAGATTATAAGCATCTTGGTATTGGTAAAATTCCAGTTTATGGTACAGGAGGGCAAATGTTATTAGTCAATGATTACCTTTATGATGGTGAAAGTGTTTGTATTGGAAGAAAAGGAACAATAGATACACCTATGTTTTTGAAGGGTAAATTTTGGACAGTTGACACATTGTTCTACACCTATGATTTCAAAGATGTACTGCCAAAGTTCTGCTATTATCTTTTTCTACAAATCAATTGGAAATTATATAATGAAGGTACAGGAGTGCCAAGTCTATCCAAATCAACAATAGAAAATATTAAAGTAAAAATTCCATCATTGGAACAACAACAAAAAATTTGTTCTGTTTTAGATTGTTATGAGCACAAAACTAAAAGTGAAGAACAAATTTTAGAATTATACCTTTCTGAAAAGCAGTATCTGCTTCGCCAAATGTTCATATAAACATCTGGCGGAGCAAGTATCCTTAATTCCGCAACACTATAATTTAACTTTATTTATAAGTTCCTGAGCAACAAAAAGTTGCCCAGGATTTTG
>NZ_JADYTS010000072.1 GCF_021531355.1 Leyella stercorea
TATAGCCAATTGTGCATATCACTCCCCTCCCTGCGGGGGAGGGGCTGGGGGTGGGGCTTTTGTGTGGCTTTTTTGTTTATTTCCTATATCCCCTAATTCCATACCACAACAGTACAAACTCACAGACAAGGGCTATAATCCATGTGAACTGCCATGAGCCTATCCAGTCGGCAAGCATTCCCTGAAGCACAGGGAAGACTGCTCCACCAAACACACCCATCATAAACACTCCTGAGGCACGCGATGTGTATTCGCCAAGTCCGTCAACAGCAAGAGTGAACACGCAACTCCACATGACGGAGTGGAACAGGCCGACAGCAGCCAAGAGCCAAAGGTTCTCTGTGAGCATGGCAGCTGTCATGAGCGCTATAGCTCCGAGTGTGACGGTGATGAGCATAGGGCGTGGCTTAACATTCTTCATCGAAGCCGACACCATACGTCCGATAAGGAAACCGCCCCAGTAGATTGTGGCAAGCAAGGCTGGCGACAAGGCGGCACCACCGGCTGTAAGTTCCATTGCGTGCAGATTGATGTTGTTGCCAATGCTCACCTCCGTACCTACGTAGAAGAATATTGTTATTACTCCATACTTAAGGTTGCGGAACGACCATACGCTCTTTGTCTTTTCTCCGGAAGAGGCAGGAGTATTGCTGTTGGTAGCTGTTCGTGTACCCTCTATATCGGGCAAGGCAAGTCGGCGTGTGGTCATTGTGGTGACGACAATACAGAGAGTCATGAGTATAAAGGGCAGTGTGAGCTGTGATGCTGTGACGCTATTGAGAGGTACTCCCGCAAACATGATGCCCGTCACG
The DNA here is from genome assembly GCF_021531355.1 of Leyella stercorea. Classification (GTDB taxonomy): domain Bacteria; phylum Bacteroidota; class Bacteroidia; order Bacteroidales; family Bacteroidaceae; genus Prevotella. The sequence continues at coordinate 813 of NZ_JADYTS010000072.1, forward strand.
AATAGTGGTGCTATGGTTGTGCCAAATGAGTTGACGGCACAGGTGAAGTTCATTCGCTGCACTGCACTTGTGCCTGGCAAAGGATAGGCAGCGATATACGGATTAATGACCACCTGGAGCATGGCAGCTGCCGTACCCATAAGGAACGAACCGATAAGAAAAACAAAGTAGCCGAACGGTACGAAGTCGCCATTAAAAACAATGCCTGCATCACCAGCATACTCTGCACAAAAGGCAGAAGCTGTATAGAACACCAAACCTTCGACCATGACTATCAGCGAGCGTATGAGTGTGCGCTTGTAGCCAATGAGATTGAGCATTCGTCCTGTTCGCGAACTGTTGAGCAGATAGCCCAAGAAGAAGGCGAAGGATATGAGTGTGGTCAATGAGTTGCGCATGGTTGTAGCTTCGGAGAGGAACGCTATCTTGAGTGGTCCCTGGCACTGGCCGTTTACTGTAGTAAGGAATCCTACAATAAAATATATAAAGGTGAGCAGCAGGAATGGTCCTGCGGTCTTTAGGCTTAGGGATTTCATATTGTTATTAGGTTTTTTGTTCAAGTTGAAAATTGAGAGTTTAGAGTTGAAAGTTATGATATGCTTTAACATTAAATGTTTAGCTTGGTAATCATAACTCTCAATTCTCAATTCTCAATTTTCAACTCTCAACTGAAGATTATAGTATTTCCTCAAGAGTCTGCATTGCTCCCTTGGTCTTGATGCTCTCCACCATCTTCAGATAAGGCTGTGTGAAGTTGTTAGCCGCACGCAGATTGGTGCTGCGGAACGGAGAGAGAGCGAGGAAGTCGAGCGGCTCATCGCTTGTGATAAGCTTCTGGTCGTCGGCTGTGAGCCATGGATCTGCCACCTCAAACTGTTCGCCATTGTCGTCGGTGTGATACTTCTGGTAGTGGCGGTAGGCAGCGAATAGATAAGCCACACGGATGAGTTCCTTGTCGTCAGCAATCATCTTTTCAAGATTAGGCATTACATACACTGGGAACTTAGAAGCGCCATCGAAGCAAAGACGAGCCACCTGGTCGCTTACTGTGCGGTTGCCGAAACGCTCGCAGAGAGTCTGCTTGTAGAGCTCAAGGTCGGTGTCCTGTGGAGCCGGAACATACGGAGTGATGTCGATGTCCATAAACTGGCGTACAAACTTGGCTATGCGCTCGTCGTGCATGGCAGCGTCCACCTTGCGGTAACCGTAGAGGAACGAGGGGTAGGAGAGCAACGTGTGTGAAGCGTTGAGCAGAGAGAGTTTCATGTTCTCAAAGGCAGTCACGTCATCAGTCATCTGTGCGCCGACATTCTCCCATGCCGGGCGGCCTGCGGCGAAGTTGTCCTCCACTACCCACTGTATGAAGTCCTCGCAATATACAGGAGCCTGGTCGTTGGTGCCGTTCTCCTCGTTGAGGCGCTTGATGTCCTCAGGACGTGTGGCAGGAGTGATGCGGTCGACCATTGAGTTGGGGAAGGTCACGTTCTCCTCCATCCATGCAGCCAGTTCTTTGTCTTGTGCCTCAACGAACGACATGAATGCGCGGCGTGCCGTATTGCCGTTGTGCTGAAGATTGTCGCAAGAGAGTATGGTGATAGGGCCAGCACCTGATGCCACGCGACGGCGGAGTCCTTCGGCTACATATCCGAATGCTGTCTGTGGGTCGTGAGTATGCTCAAGGTCGTGAGCCACCTGCGGATTGTCGAGCATGAACTCGCCAGTCTGTCGTGAGATGTTGTAGCCGCCCTCGGTGATGGTGAGGGTTATGATGCGGATGTTTGGGTCGGCAATCTTGTTCAGAATAGCCTCCTTCTCCTCAACGCCCCAGTACAGTTCTACCAGCGCGCCCAGACGATAAACCTCATTGTTGCCGTCGCGTCCGCATACGGTCAGTGTGTATTCGCCGTTCTGCGCCTTGAGAGCCTTGTACAGAGGTTGGTCTCTCTCCAGAATCATAGCTCCGCAGATGCCCCAACCATGCTGGGTAGGGTCTTCGAGCAGACGGCTTGTCATATATTCGAGGTGAGCACGATGGAAATTGCCAACACCGAAATGAAGAATGCCAGACTTGACCGAGTTACGGTCGAAAGAATACGAGTTGATTACATTTGTTGCCATAATCTTTAAGTTATTAGTTATTGTTTCTTTAGTTATTATTTGTTCTTTTCTCTTGCAAAATTATATTGCAAAAAGATTATGGCAAAGAATAATTTTAAGGTAAGTTATGGAAACGTTTGCGGTAACGTTTCCAAAATCTGCAAACGTTTTAAATTGTTTTAGATGGGGTGTTAAAATAGGAGTTAGAGGAAGTTAAGAGGAAGTTAAGAGGAAGTTAAGAGGAAGTTAACGGACAAATGCTTTGTTTTCTACAGTTTATACATATGTCCTCCCTCTATCTGCTTTGCCGCTTGTCTTAGCAAGAACTTCTGTTAACTACGGGCAAAGCCCAAACTTCCTATAACTCCTATTTAGCCCTGTCTATTCCCCTGTAGACGCTCGGCACTTCATTTCCGTGCGCAGCACAATCTTTCGATTCTCTGCCTCAGGATTGCGCACCTTTTCAAGTACTAGTTCGGCTGCTCGTTGTCCCATCTCGGCGAGAGGAGGCTCAACGGTAGTGAGTTGCGGGTTAACAATAGTGGAAAGCTCTGTTCCCGAGAATCCTGCCACAGCCACATCCTCTGGTATGCGACGTCCAAGCTCACGCAGACGGTTCATTGCTCCGATAGCAAGAGTGTCGGTAAAGGCATATACAGCATCAAACTCGATGCCTTGCCTAACAAGACTGTCCATAGCAGCCGCACCATCGGCAAACGTCATTCCTGTCTTCACCACGAGTTGTGGGTCGTACAGGTGGAATTTCTCCATTGCCTCGCGATAGCCGCCAGCACGCTCCACTGCATTATACACATCATCCGGACCATAGAGATAGGCAATACGGCTGCGACCAAGACGTATCAGGTGTTCAGCCATAAAGTAGGAGTCGTTGTTGTCGTCCACCATCACCTGCGGCATGTCGTCCATACCATGAGGTATACGGTCGTAGAAGACAATGGCTACACCCTCTTTGGCAAGACGACGATAGGTTTCGACATTATGCTTATAGCTGCAAATGCTCACTATGAGTCCGTCGACCATAAACTCCTCCATCATCTGCAGGTTCTCTCGCTCACGGTTGGGGTTCTCGTCCGACTCGGCTATCATCACCTTCTGATTGTTCTTGTAGAGTATGCTCTGTATGCCAGCCACCACCTGCGAGGCGTATGGTGTGTGCATCTCAGGCACTATCACACCGATAGTGTTGGTGCGACCCATTTTGAGATTCATTGCCACAGGATTGCGTCGGTAGCCAAGACGCTCCGCCTCGCGCAGCACAGCCTCACGTGTCTCACGCCGTATGTTCTTGTCGTCGGTCAATGCACGTGACACTGTCGACACCGAGATGCACAGCGAGCGTGCTATGTCTTTTATTGTTACATGTTTCATTGTCGGTAGAATAAATACAGGTGTTATGTATTATCATTTAATATTATTTGCAAAAATACAAAAATACATTGAATATCTCTTGACATATAATATGAAAATCACAGTCGTCGGCATGGCATAACAGATATTTCAATAAAAAGTAGTAACTTTGCATAGCAATTAAGGATAACCCCACAACACAATAGGATAACTCCCACAACACATATTGCAAACGTTTGCGAATATTGGGAACGTTACCGCAATCGTTTCCATAAATTAAAACACAACAAGATTGAATAGTCTGCTCAATAATGGCTAATTTAGCCATCGCAAAGAGTAACTAAATAAACCTTATTTTTATATTATATCGTATGAGCATCAATATCCAGAGAAATCAGAAGAAGAGAGTAGTAATCGTTGGTGGCGGACTTGGCGGACTGCGTCTTGCAGAAGACCTCTACGGGTCGGGCATGCAGGTAGTGCTGATCGACAAGAACAACTTCCATCAGTTTCCACCGCTTATTTATCAGATTGCCTCGGCAGGTATCGACCCGAGCAGCATCTCATTTCCCTTCCGTCAGATATTCCGCAAGCGCAAGGACTTCTATTTCCGTATGGCTGAGGCTCGTATGGTAGACACCGACAAGAAGATTCTGCAGACTTCTATCGGCAAGATCGACTACGACTACCTTGTGCTGGCAGCTGGAGCCACAACCAATTTCTTTGGCAACAAGAACATCGAGGAGTGGGCAATACCGATGAAGACCGTGCCCGAGGCAATGGGTCTGCGCAATGCCCTGCTCTCCAACTTCGAGCGTGCGCTGACCTGCGCTACAGAGGAGGAGCGTCAAGAGCTGCTCAATATTGTAATTGTAGGTGGTGGTGCTACTGGTGTGGAGATTGCCGGAGCGTTGTCGGAGATGAAGCGCTACGTCATTCCTTACGACTATCCCGACATGGATTTCTCGTTGATGCACATTTACCTTATAGAGGCTGGCGACCGTCTGCTTGCCGGAATGTCGCAAGACTCGTCGCGTAAGGCTTACGACTTCCTCAAGAGCATGGGTGTCGACGTGCAGTTCGGCAAGATGGTGACCGACTATCGCGACCACAAGGTAATCATGAAGGACGGCACAGAGATTCCTACACGTACATTCCTCTGGGTGTCGGGCATTCGTGCCAACGCCATGCCTGGCATCAGCGACGACCACCTGGGACGTGGTTTCCGCTTCAAGGTTGACCAGTTCAACCGCATTCCCGGACTGGATGGCGTGTTTGCCATTGGCGACCAGTGTCTGCAGACTACCGATGCCGCTTACCCCAACGGACACCCGCAGGTGGCACAGGTGGCAATACAGCAGGCAAAGAATCTTGCCAAGAACCTCAAGCGAATCAACGAAGGTCAGGACGACAGCGCTCTTACAGCCTTCAAGTACAACAACCTCGGCTCAATGGCAACTATCGGCCGCAACAAGGCTGTGGTAGAGATAGGCAAGTTCCGCAGCCAGGGATTCTTCGCATGGATTCTGTGGCTCGTAGTTCACTTACGCTCAATCCTCGGCGTCAAGAACAAGATGATGGTATTGCTCAACTGGCTGTGGAAATACGTCAGCTACAACGATTCTATCCGCATGATCACCTACGCCACAAAGCCGCGTGAGGTAGTGGAGCGTATGGAGCGTGAGCAGACCACACACTTGGGTGAGGACCTCATGGATTGATAAAAGCTGAAAGCGGAGATTTTTTTATTTATAATTCTGTATTTTATAATTCTAAAAAATAGTATATTTGCAGAAGAATGGACGGCGTCATGACCATGGCGCCGTTTTTTTAATTATAAAAATCTGAGACATGAAAAGAAAGACTGCTCTTATCACAGGTGCTACAAGCGGAATAGGAATGGCTTGTGCACGTCGTTTTGCCGTTGGTGGCTACAATCTTATCATTACAGGCCGTTCTGCCGACAAGCTTCAGGTGTTGAAGGCTGAACTTGAGGCTGGTGGGGTGGAGGTGCTTGCGCTCGCCTTCGACGTGTGCAATCGTGAGGCTACGCGCGATGCTGTGGCAAGCATACCCGATGCTTTCAAGCCCATCGACGTGCTTATCAACAACGCCGGACTGGCACGCGGTCTGGAGCCCGAATACGAGGGCGACTTCCAGGACTGGGACGAGATGATTGACACCAACATCAAGGGATTGCTCAACATGACTCGCTTCGTGGTGCCCGGGATGGTGAGCCTTAACCACGGCCATGTGATAAATATAGGTAGTGTGGCTGGCGATGCGGCTTATGCCGGAGGCGGAGTCTACTGTGCCACAAAGGCTGCCGTCAAGGCACTTACCGACGGACTGCGCATTGACGTAGCCCATACAAGTGTACGAGTAACCAATCTGAAGCCCGGACTCGTTGAGACCAACTTCTCCAACGTCCGCTTCCATGGCGACAACGAGCGTGCCGACAATGTCTATAAGGGTATCAAACCGCTCGTAGGCGACGACATTGCCGATGTGGCGTTCTATGCAGCAAGTGCTCCCGAGCATGTGCAGATTGCCGAAGTGCTGGTGCTTGCCACACATCAGGCCAATGGAACCGTTGTGCATAGAAAAAGTTGAGAGTTGAAAGTTGAAAATTGAGAGTTATGATTACCAAGCTAAACATTAATGTTAAAGCACATCATAACTCTCAATTCTCAACTCTTAACTGTAAACTAAATAAGCCTTGCCAAGTAGTCGTAGTGCTCACCCTCTGCCACGATCTCACACTGCAAACCGCATTGCTTGCTTATAGAGGCGAGCAGTGCGGGGTCGGTGTATAGCCAGTCGAAGGGTTCGCCCTTCACGTTTTTGTATTGCATCTGGTAGTCCACCTCGCCATAGTACGGCGCATTGAGGTCGATGTCCATCGATCCGTCCTCGTTCTCGTATATGTATTTCAGGTCGGACGAGTCCACCAATATCTGCCCGCCATCAGCCAGCAGTTCCTTCAGACGGTTGAGCAGCGATGGCAGACGCTCGAGTTTGCCGGCAATGCCTGTGCCGTTCATCAGTAGCAGCAGCGTGTCGTATTTGCCATGCAGTTGCGGGTCAAACAGGTTCACACACTCCACATCCTTAATTCCACGCTCACTCATCACCTCGCAGCTCAGCGGTGAGATGTCGATAGCTTTCACCTCAATGCCACGTTCCTGCAGAGCCAGCGCATGACAACCGGCACCTGCACCGATGTCGAGCACACGTCCGCATGCCATCTCAAGTGCCTTCTGCTCCAGACGTGGCATCTTCGCTAACTGACGGAACAGATGCGCCACAGGCATTTCATCCTCTTCAAACATCGATGACAACACACGCAGACGGGCAGCCTTGCCCGAGCGGTGGAAGTCGCTTATAGCCGCACCCATAGGGTCGTGGCTTTTATCTAATATGGAATATTTCATCTTAAGCTTTTCAGTTTTTATATTTAGACGTTTATTCGATTTTGTATTGAAATGGCTACAAAGTTATGCTTAACAGATGAAATATCCAAGCCTAAATATTCTTTTCTATATTATTATAAAACGATTGTCAGGAAAATTGCCTATTTTTGCAGAATATAACAGCAAAACAATCTACATGAACAAACGTGAATATGCAAAGGCAAACCTTGAATGGCTTGCCGAGAAAGCCAAGGAAGAAGGCGTAAAGTCGCTTCCGCGTGGCATTTACTATAAGGTTTTATCTGAGGGCAACGCCGACGGCAAGCATCCTACACCGCGCAGCATCGTCACCGCCCACTACACCGGTCGCACCATCAATGGCAAGAAGTTTGACTCAAGCCGTGGTGGAGCACCATTGGCTGTGCGCCTGTGCGACCTCATTGAGGGCTGGATTGTAGCCATGCAGCAGATGTGCGTGGGCGACAAGTGGGAGGTCTACATCCCTGCCGAAATGGGCTACGGCAAATTCTCGCAACCCGGAATACCCGGCGGATCAACACTCATTTTCGAAATCGAACTCCTGGGAATTGCTTAGAGTAAGATGGTGTAATATATAATTATCTAAAAACCAATGTAATATGAATTTCAACAACACAGTCCTAACCCTTGGCTTGGTAGCAGCCTTCCTGCAGATGCCAGCCACATCGTTTGCCCAAGGCTCGGGTGCCAACCGTTCTAATCCTCTTTTGCAGAAGAGCAGCCTGCCATTTGGCGCGCCCGACTTCAGCAAGATTCAAGAGACCGACTATCTGCCGGCAATCCAGGCAGCTATCAAGAATCAGCGTGAAAACATCCAGAAGATTGTCGACAACAAGAAGAAGCCGACATTCCAGAACACTATCCTCGCCTATGAGGAGAGTGGCGTAATGCTCGACCGCGTCATCAACGTGTTCGACGGACTCACAAGCGCACACAAGACTCCTGTTATTGCCGAGACAGAAGACAAGGTGATGCCGCTGCTCACCGACCTCAACAATGAGATTTCATTCAATCAGCGCCTTTTCGAGCGCATCAAGTACGTCTACGACAACGAGTACAGCAAGCTCAAGGGCGAAGACCAGCGTCTCACCGAAGTCATCTACAAGAGCTTCGTACGTTCGGGCGCTTTGCTTCCTGCCGACAAGATGGAACGCATGAAGCAGATCAATTCGCGCATTTCCGAGTTGCAGCAGCAGTGGGGTAACCTCCTGCCAGCCGCCACCAACAACGCCGTGGTTTGGGTAGACAGCAAGGAGCAGCTCGCCGGACTCAGCGATGCCGACATTGCCCAGTGCAAGAAGGATGCTGAGAGCCGTGGCAGCAAGTCGCCCTATTGCATCGTCATCATCAATACCACACAGCAGCCCATCCTCGCCAGTCTGCAGAATCGCGACCTGCGTCGCAAGGTGTTTGAGGCAAGCGTCCACCGCGCTGATGCCACCAACCCCAAGTACAACACATTCCCTATCGTAACAGAGCTTGCAAAGCTGCGTGCCGAGAAGGGCAAACTCATGGGCTACGCCACCTACGCCGACTACTCGCTCGAGCGCACAATGGCAAAGAATCCAAAGAATGTCTACAACTTCCTGCGCCAACTCATCAAGGACTATTCGCCCAAGGCCGATGCCGAGACACGAGCCATCGAGCAGTATGCCCAGAAGCTTGAGGGTCCCGACTTCCGTCTGCAGCCCTACGACCGCTTCTACTATTCTGCCAAGATGAAGAAGGAGATGCTCAACATCTCCGACGACGAGATAAAGCCCTACTTCAATGTCGACAGCGTGCAGATCAACGGCGTGTTCTACGCAGCCCAGCGTGTCTACGGCCTCACATTCAAGCAGCGCAAGGACATCCCGACTTATCATCCCGATATGAAGGTGTTTGAGGTGATTGACAAGAACGGCAAGTCCATCGCTCTCTTCTACAGCGACTTCTTCCGCCGTCCCACCAAGCGTGGCGGAGCATGGATGAGTGCTTTTGCCAAGCAGAGCCGCCAGCGCGGACAGCTCCCCATCATCTACAACGTGTGCAACAACGCCAAGGCTCCCGAAGGTCAGCCGTCGCTCATCACTTGGGACGAGGTGTGCACCATGTTCCATGAGTTTGGTCACGCCCTACATGGCATCCTTTCCAACTGCCAGTACAACACCCTCTCAGGTACAGCCGTGGCACGCGACTTCGTAGAGCTTCCGTCGCAGTTCAACGAGTCGTTTGCAAGCATTCCCGAGATATTCGACCACTTCGCACGCCACACCGAGACTGGCAAGCCGATGCCAGCCGATCTCAAGGCACGTATGCTCGAAAGCATCAACTTCCAGACAGCTTACGCCCTTGGCGAGAATCTTGCCTCTACATGTCTCGACCTCGCATGGCACATGATCAGCGCCGACGAAGTGCCCTCGCCCTATATGGCAGGAGCATTCGAAAAGGAGCAGCTCCACAACATCGGTCTGCTCAACACACAGATTCCGCCGCGCTACTCTACCTCTTACTTCAACCATGTGTGGGGTGGGGGCTACGCAGCTGGCTACTATAGCTATCTGTGGACTGAGGTACTCGCCGTCAACGTTGCCGACTACTTCGCCAAGCACGGAGCACTCGACCCCGCCATCGGACAGGCCTTCCGCGACAAGATTCTGAGCCGTGGCAACACCAAGGACCAGATGCAGATGTTCACCGACTTCACCGGAATGCAGAGCCCTGATGCCTCAGGACTGCTCAAAGCAAGAGGACTGTAGTGTTGAAGAAAAGTCACGAATGTCCACGAATGACTCACGAATTCTGTAGCTTAGATTCATGGTTAATTCATGGTTATTCGTGACTTAACCGCTTTGTGTGTTGAATAAAAACTCTATGATAAAATATTTATATGGATAAATTCACAGACTATAAGGATTTGGTCTATAACATTATAGGTTCAGCCATGAAAGTTCATTCCGTATTGAATTATGGAATTGCTGAGGCTCTTTATCAAGAATCATTGTATTTGGAGCTTTTGGATAATGGAATTAAAAGTGAGCGAGAGAAGGAGATTTGTTGTCATTATAAGCATCATCAATTAAATAAAACCTACAAAGCTGATTTAGTTGTCGGTGATATTTTAGTTGAACTTAAAAGTGTTGCAGAACTACTACCAGAGCATCGTGCACAACTCTTTAATTATCTGAGGTTAACGAAATATCCAGTTGGTGTTCTAATAAACTTTGGCAAGAAGAATTTGCAAGGGGAACGTTATGGATTCATAGAGGAAACAAATGAGTGCGTACTATTGGATAAACGCATGAAAATCCTTAACTATGAATAATTCATGCCCATACAGTCAGTAAAATGGTCATGAATATCCACGAATAACTCACGAATTCTGTAACTTAGATTCATGGTTAATTCATTATAATTCGTGACGATGCAGCAAGTAATATAGTCATGAATATCCACGAATGACTCACGAATTCTGTAGCTTAGATTCATGGTTAATTCATTATAATTCGTGACGATGCAGCAAGTAATATAGTCATGAATGTCCACGAATTACTCACGAATTCTGTAGCTTAGATTCATGGTTAATTCATGATAATTCGTGACAATAAAAGAAAAATATTATCAATTTATTAATCGACAAATAAAAAAAATGATCAATCGACTTTTATCTTTTCTTGACGCTTCGCCTGTGAATTTCCTGGCAGTCAAAAATATCGCAGACATGCTTGAGGCTGGCGGATTCCGTCGTCTCGACCCATGCCAGCCGCTCGGCGCTGTCAAAGCCGGCGACCGATTCTTCGTCACCAAGAACGACTCGTCAATCTACGCCTTCCGCATAGGCAGCCAGCCGCTCGCCGAGGCAGGATTCCACATGATATGCGCCCATAGCGACTCGCCCACGTTCCGCATCAAGCCCAATGCCGAGATGCTCTGCGAGGGCGGACTCGTCAAGCTCAACACCGAGGTGTATGGCGGTCCGATAATGTCTACATGGTTCGACCGTCCGCTCACACTTGCCGGACGTGTCATCGTGCGCAGCCAGGACGTGATGCGTCCCGACACGATGCTGCTCCACATCAAGCGACCGCTGCTGCAAATCAGCAATCTCGCCATCCACTTCAACCGCCAGGTCAACGATGGCGTTAAGCTCAGCCGACAGAAGGACGTGCTGCCGCTCTTGGGTCAGATTACGAGTCAGCTCGAAGCCGGCAATCTGCTCCTCAACGTCATTCTTGAAGAGTTGGGCAAGCAGCGCCCCGTAAGCCGTGAGGACATTCTCGACTTCGACCTCTATCTTGCCGACACAGCGCCAGCATGCACCTTCGGCGTTCACAACGAGTTTATCTCATCCGGACGTCTCGACGACCTCTCGATGTGCTTTGCCGGACTTGAGGCCATCCTTGCCGCTGCCGACAGCGACACCACACAGGTGCTCGGTATCTTCGACAACGAGGAGACTGGTTCGCAGACCAAACAGGGAGCAGGCAGCCCCTTCCTCTCGTACATGCTGCGCCGCATAGCCTTGGCACAGAGTGGCACCGAGGAAGCCTACTATCAGGCAGTAGAGCGTGCCTTCATGATTTCGGCAGACAACGCCCACGCATGGCATCCCAACTATCCCGAGAAGTACGACCCGACCAACCATCCTATGCTTGGCGGCGGTCCGGTCATCAAGTTCAATGCTGCCCAGAAGTACGCTTCCGACGCAGCTTCGGCAGCCGTCTTCGCCGGAATATGCGCCAAGGCAGGTGTGCCGTGCCAGCGCTTTGTCAACCACAGCGATGTAGCAGGCGGCAGCACTCTTGGCAACATCCTCGCCTCGTCAATCCCATTGCGTGGTGTAGACATGGGCAATGCCATCCTCGCCATGCACAGCTGCCGTGAGACAGGTAGCGTGCGCGACCATGAGTACTGCGTAAAGGTGTTTACGGAGTTTTATAATATGTAGAAGCCCTACACCCAGCCTCTCCCCCGCAGGGAGGGGAGTGGTATGAACCGACTGCTTATAGTAGCGGAGGTCTCCGGCCTCCACAGCAAACAAAAGGAACGGCGGACAGGAGTCCGCCGTTCCTTTTATATTACGTAGTTGAATGAAGAATTCTGAATTCAAAATTGAACAATTCCTAATCGCCGCAGGCGACCAATTCCACATTCCACATTCCTAATTCAACACTCCACAATGTGTGTCCCCACGACGTGTCCCATTGTCCACGCCGCTTGCAGATTGAATCCTCCCGTAATGGCATCCACGTCGAGCACTTCGCCGGCGAAGTACAGTCCCTTGCACACCTTGCTTTCGAGTGTATGCAGGTCGATAGAAGCCAGCGAAACGCCGCCGCACGTCACGAATTCGTCGCGTGCCTTGCCACGTCCCTCAATCTGGTAGATATCGTTGGTCAGCGTCTCGATGATGCGGTTGAGGCTCTTCTTGCCCAGTTCGCCCCATCTCTGCTCAGCCGAGTGTCCCGTGCGACGTATTATGTAGTGCCACAGTCGGGTAGGGATGTTGAACGGTCTTACCGTAGCCAGTTGTTTCTGCGGGTTGTAGGCTGCAATGTCCCCGATCTCCTCCTCAGCCACCGAGCGTCGGCTCTCGCCCGTCCAGTTGATTGCTACGGGCGACTGATACTGTCGCTCGTTCAGATGGCGTGCAGCGTGCGACGACAGCTTCAGCGCAGCCGGACCGCTCATTCCCCAGTGGGTGATGAGCAGCGGTCCCTCGGCACGCATCTTCGTGCCCGGAATCGATGCTATCACAGGCTCCACCACCGTTCCCATCAGTTCAAGGAAGCTACGGTCTTTGATGTTGAACGTGAAGAGCGACGGCACCGGTTGTTCAATCTCATGTCCCAGCAAGGCGTGCATCTTCAGTCCTTCGCCCTTCGGACTGCCACCCGTAGTGATGGCTACGCGGTCAAAGTCGCGCTCCCATCCGTTGGCAAAGCACAGGTGCAGCGTTCCGTCGTCGTTGCGAGTGATGTTGTTGAGGCAGTGGCGTGTCTTCTGCTTCACACCCAGACGTGTGGCAAGCCCCACCAGACAGTTGATGATGCTGTGCGAGTCCTGCGACTGCGGAAACACGCACTCGTCGTCCTGCGTAGTCAGCCCCACGCCCTCGCGTTCAAACCATTCGTAGGCGCTGCGGTGGTCAAACCGCTTGAACAGCCTCTTCATCAGTTTGTGTCCGCGTGGATAAGCGTGCTTCACGTCGCTTATCTGGCGAAACGAATTGGTAAGGTTGCAGCGTCCGCCGCCAGTGATTTCCACCTTGGCAAGCATCTTAGGCGCCTTTTCAAAGATAGTGATGTCGGCAGAAGGGCAGTTGCGCTTTGCTTCGATTGCAGCAAAGTAGCCCGCCGCTCCGCCACCGATAATGGCTATGGTCATATTTGAATGTTGAGTTTTTTCGGCAAATATTAACATTATAATAATCTTTTTTCAGTCACGAATTATCACGAATTATCATGAATTGACCATGAATTTCACCATGAATTATTCTTTTCACCACGAATTCCACTAATCACA
>NZ_JADYTS010000073.1 GCF_021531355.1 Leyella stercorea
GCAAAATCCTGGGCAACTTTTTGTTGCTCAAGTACTTATAAAAAAGTTAAACTAAAGTGCTGCGGAATTTAGAGCAAAATCATTTGTGTGTATTATTTTATATGCTTTAATGTCTTCACCGACCATATCTCTGCCTTCAAATTGTTCAGATTGAGGGACAAATCCCCTATCATTAGTTACAGAAAACATTGGATATTGTATCTTATCCTTATTCCTTAAATTAAAATTTTCTGTAATGTCCCCTAAAATGCACTTCTCCCACTCCCCCTGAAACTCAGGGAATCTGAGATTTGGGACATTGAGTTTCTTTTGTTCGTTATTTATTTTTGTTGTCATTTTAAATCCTTAATTGATGGTTCTGAAATAGTCTACCTGCTTGGTAGACAAATTTTTATTTTAAATTTCCTTTGGATTGAGGTCGAAAGGCAGCAGAGGCGTTTCATCATCACCATTATTAAATCTGTCGAAATCAGAAATATATGAACGGTCTTGGATGAGCTTATATTTCTCATATTCTCCATAAGCCTTTGCTCTTGCTTCATCTTGCGAAACAGTTCCTGCCGAAGGGTTTGCCTCATAGTCCATTGCCGCAAGGAACTGGGCAAGTCGCTTTCGCCAATCTTCCATTGTTGTAATGATATGGCGTTGGGCACGAGTCTCAGCAAAGTCAAGGAATGAAGTAGTTATGCCATTGAGTTGATTAAGTTCGGTATCCGACAAATAGTTCTTGGCTACAATTGTGTCCGACTTTTGTACTCGTCCGTTAGGTGCTTTTTTCCATGTGGTAAGCCCCATGTGTGGCTGTTCGGCATCAGCTCTGTTATAGACAATCTCTGCTGCGGTATGATGTGTGACAGCCAAGTGCATCATATTCTGCACCATCTTGAAGAACAATTTGGTACTTTCTGATTTTGCATCATAATCAGCACTACACTCTGCATATACATCCGTTATCTTCTGATAGTAGCGACGTTCAGACGTCCGTATCTCACGGATGCGTTCTAACAAGTCATCAAAGTAGTCCTTGCCGAAATGCTTGCCTTGTTTCAAGCGTTCGTCATCAAGTACATACCCCTTGATGATAAACTCCTTCAACACAGAAGTTGCCCATATACGAAATTGAGTTGCTTGATAGCTGTTCACACGGTAACCTACGGCAATAATGGCATCAAGGTTGTAGAACAAAGGAGTACGTTCAACATCACGCTCACCCTCAAGTTGAACTTGTTGAATTTTTCTACAAGTTGCCTCTTTTGTAAGTTCTCCACTTTCATAAATTTGAGAAAGGTGATAAGCAATCGTTGCTCGGTCTACGCCAAACAAATCTGCCATGCGTTTTTGCGACATCCAAAATGTCTCGTTGTTGAATATCACTTCAATACGTGTTTCGCCTTGTGCTGTTTTATACAGCAATATGTTGGATTCCAGCGAGCTTTGAATAAGTTCTGTGGTAGAAACGGACTGCGAAAAATATTCTCTTGCTTGTTGCACCAGAGGTTTCTTTCCGTCTGCATTTTCAGCTATAATCATGCACGCCATACGAGACAAACGGAATATGTTCACCTTTCTATATGCACCACTACCGAGCTTGACCATATCAACCGTTTGGTTGAAATGGTCATCAATCTTCATGCCTTTTTGATTGGCTACGGCAATTGCCTTATTTATGACATTTTGGAATTTCCAGTTAGTAGAATATCCCATAGCATTACAAAGGTCGCGCGAACTCCAATATTCCTTGTTGTTTTCGTCAGTCCTGCGGATTGCATCAAACGTAGGACGCATTTCTGGTATATTATCTTTCTCAGCCATATTGAAAATCTTCTAAAATTTTACCAACTTGGTAAAAAAGCCTATTCTACCAATCCCAACTCTTTCAAATACCCTTCAATCTCCTTGTCAAGGTCGGCTCGTTTGGCTTCCAAATCCTTGATTTCTTTCATGACGGCATGAATGTCGATGGGTTCTTCTTCTTCGAAAGTATCAACGTAACGAGGAATGTTGAGATTGTAGTCGTTCTCAGCTACTTCTTGCAGTGTGGCGAGATGACTGTACTTTTCTATCTCCTTGCGCTCACGATAGGTATCAACAATCTTCTTGATATGCTGCGGACGGAGCTTGTTTTGGGTCTTTACCTTTTCAAACTCCTTGCTGGCATCAATAAACAGAATGTTGTCATCCTCCTTACGGCATTTCTTGAACACCAAGATACAGGTCGGGATGCTTGTGCCATAGAAGATGTTGGCAGGCAGACCGATGATGGCATCCACATAGTTCTTCTTCTCAATGAGGAAACGGCGGATTACGCCCTCGGCATTGCCACGGAACAACACACCATGAGGAGCGACACAAGCCATTGTGCCACCCTCATTGAGGTGGTAAATCATGTGGAGAATAAATGCGTAATCGGCAGTCTTTCGAGGTGCCAAGCGTCCTGCCTTACTGAAACGATCATCGTTATTGAACTTATCGGCTGCACTCCATTCGGCAGAGAAAGGAGGATTTGCTACCACAGCGTCAAACTGTGTATCGCCAAAAGCATCAGCCTCCAAAGTGTCGCCATTCTCTATGCGGAAGTTGCTAAACTTTATGCCGTGAAGAAGCATATTCATACGAGCCAAGTTGTAGGTCGTAGGGTTCTTCTCCTGTCCGAAAATCTCGTTTGCATGACCGATGCTTGCTGCACGGAGCAACAGCGAACCACTACCACAAGTTGGGTCATAGACATTGCGCAGACGAGCATGACCGATGGTTACGATCTCTGCCAAGATACGGCTCACTTCCTGAGGAGTGTAGAACTCACCAGCTTTCTTGCCTGCACCCGCGGCAAATTGGCTAATCATATACTCGTAGGCATCACCGAGAATGTCAATCTCTTGCGATGCTTCCACACCAAAGTCAATATCATCAAGTGCAAGAAGAACATTGCTGACCAAAGTATTCTTGTCATCGGCAGTCTTGCCCAACTTGGGTGATGCAAGGTCAATGTCAGAGAACAGACCGCCAAAGTCTTCTTCGCTGTCCTGTCCGAGGGTGCTATCTTCAATACGCTTCAATGAGCGTTCGAGCATCGGCAGAATGTTCTCCTTCTTCTTGATACTCTCAATAACAGACGAGAACAGGAAGTTTGGTTCAATGAAGTAGCCGATGTTTTCCAGACATTCAGTCTTTACCTCTTCCTGCAACGCCTCTACGTCTTCGTCCTTCTCCATAGCCCACAACTCCTTGAACGTCACCTCGTCGTCGACCAATGCGTCGTTGGCGTGTTTCTCTATCTTCTCCGACAAATACTTATAGAAGATAAAGCCAAGGGTGAAATACATAAAGTCACTGGCAGACATGTTGCCACGCAGCTTGTTTGCTACTTCCCAAAGTTGGTCACGGAGTTTCTGTTGTAATTCTTCGCTCATATTAAGTATTAAGTTTTAGTGATTAGTGATTATGTTTGCTTTGTAGCATTTTTTCTTTAATTGTTTTTATAGAGGATGTCAATAGTTTGATTAATTCCTCTGCATCACTATAAACACTATCAAATTCATTATCTTTTAAATATTCACTCTCATGTAATAATTCTAACCAATAAATGGTTTCACTCGTTTCTTTCTGCGAGATAGACAATTTCGCAACAAAATCTGCTTCGCTTTGTCCGTAAAAGGCTTCGGCAATGTTTGCTCCGATACTTGTACCACTTCTAAGTAATTGTTTTGAAAGAACGTATTCTTTCTTTTCTTCACATAAATACTTGTACAAGCGTATAACCCTTAGTGCAAAAAGCTTGCTCTTATCTTTTAATATACTTTGCTTCATAATCTTTTTTTTAAGTTTTATGTTTTAGTGATTAGTGACTAAGTGGTTGCAGTGCAACACTTCATCACTTCATCACTTATCACTAACACTTCATCACTTATCACTAACACTTAACACATAGAAAATGTTCTTATTATAGAACGCAATTTATCGAGTATTCTTGTCAATGCCTTACGCTTTTTTATCAGTCCCAAGTGTTTCTCCTTCAATGCCTCTTGTATGATTTCAGGCTGTTCCTTTTGCAAGTAGTCATACTCCAAGAGGTAATGATTGAGCACGGATACATCCAGATCCTCGTCCTTTGCAAGCGTATTGACTGCATTGTTACGTTCGGTGACGATATAGTTGTTCAACCTCTCTTCAAGGTCGCTTGTACCATCAGCCTTTTGTTTGCGAGCCATGAAGTTGTCACGGTCATCATCCACATTCTTTTGGATAAATCCGTCAATGAGTTTTGCTTTACTGCGAAGTTCGGCATCCTTAATCATTGTGTCGATGATATGCTTACGCTTCTCTTTGTAGTCCTCGCTATAAGGATTGAGGTCTGCAATCAACTCCAATATATAGGCAACATTGATAATATCACTATGCAGGAGTTCCAAGCAGAAATCAATATCGCCCATACCAGTTGCGGCTTCTTCAAGAGGGTCTGGTTCACCAACCATGCTTGATTCTTCCTCTGGAACTTGATAACCTTTCTTTGGATCATCGTTCTTGACAGCAAACGAATCGTATATATCAAGATACTTGCTGCGGAAGTCCATAAACTGTTGTTCTGTCATTCCGAGGTCGGGGGCATCCTCCTCAAACTCGTCATACACTTGTATCTCTGCGTGCTTCTTGATGATGTCACGGAAAGCGAGGATAAACTGCTTCTTGTCGTTCTCACTTTGCAAATAGTCCACATAATGCGGTTCGGGATAGTGCTCCAAGAAATCCTTTGTCAGTTCTTGATAGTTTTTCTTTACCTCTTCAAATGGTGGGCGCACAATATCTTCTATTGGGTTGCCATTGCTGAAAAGTTTGATGGACTCATCCACCTTACTTTTCAAGTTACGGAAGCAAACGACCTTACCGAAACGCTTCTTCTCGTTCAACACACGGTTGGTACGGCTGAACGCTTGCAATAATCCGTGATACTCCATGTTTTTGTCAACATAGAGCGTGTTGAGTTTCTTGCTGTCAAAGCCAGTAAGGAACATTCCGACAACCAAGCAGAGGTCAAGCGGCTTCATGTCAGCCTTCTTTTTCTTCATGCGGAGGTTGATGTCATCGTAATATGCACGGAAGTTTTCTGTAGTGAAACTCGTTCCATACATATCATTATAGTCGTCCATTATGGCTTGCAGCTCGTCTGCATCGCCTGTGCTGTCACTTGCAAAGCCACCGGTGTTCATGCCTGTCTGTTCGTCGTCTTGGCTGCTGTTGGCAGCATATGTGAAGACAGCTCCGATTCTGATCTTCGGGTTGAGGCTCTTGAATATCTTGTAGTAGCGGATAAGCATCGGCACAGACTGCACGGCAAACAATGCGTCGAACTCTCCGTCGAATGTTGATTTATTGAAATTATTAAGGATGAATTTGGCAATCTCCGTCATGCGGTCTTGGTCGGCATTATCCACATCCTCATTACCGTGGTAATATTCCACAAGGAAGCCAAGCACGTTTTCATCGGCAATGGCATCCTTTATCAAGTATTTGTGAAGACAGTTGCCGAAGATTTCCTTTGTGGTATGTCCGTCCACCGCATTCTCTACAAAGATAGGCGTGCCCGTAAATCCGAACATCTGCGTATTGTCGAAGAACTTCACGATATTCTTGTGGCATTCTCCGAAATGGCTTCTATGACACTCATCGAATATCATCACGATGCGAGAATGACGTATTTCCTCAATACGGCTGCTATACCACTGCTTGCTTACAGCAGCATTGAGCTTTTGTATGGTGGTAATGATAATCTTCGAATTGCTGTGCAGACGCTTCACCAGTTCGTCCGTGTTGTCGGTGCTGTCAACGGCACCTGGCTCAAAGGCTTCATATTCGGCTTGCGTCTGCGTGTCAAGGTCGTGGCGGTCAACCACAAACATCACCTTATCCACATCGTCCAGCTCCGATACGAGTTGGGCTGCCTTGAAAGAAGTCAAGGTTTTGCCTGCTCCTGTTGTATGCCAGATATAGCCGTTATCATTAGAGTTTTCCACACGGTCAAGAATCTTCTCCACGGCATAGAACTGGTAAGGGCGAAGTACCATCAGGCATTTGTCTCCCTCGTGCAATACAATGTACTTGCCAATAATCTTGCCCAACGTACACTTGTCGAAGAACACTGTGGCAAACTTCTCCAAGTCGTTGAAAGGCACATTGGCGGCATCCGTCCAGTTAAACGTGAACTTATAGCCACTGTTCGGATTGTTGGCGAAATAGCGGGTGTTCACGCCGTTAGATATTACGAACAGCTGAATGTAATCGAACAGCCCGTGAAAGGAGGTCTTGTGATAGCGTTGTATCTGATTATATGCCTGTTTCAGTTCCACACCTCTGCGCTTAAGTTCTATTTGAACTAAAGGCAAACCGTTGATAAGTATCGTGACATCGTAACGACACTTCTTTCTGCCCTCAACCGTGATTTGATTGGAAACTTGAAACTCATTCTGACACCAATGGTTGCGGTTCAAGAACTCTACCCACAGGCGCTCGCCGCTTTCCAGTTCAAGCGGAAAGAGGTCACGCAATTTCTTTGCCTTTTCAAAGCGGGTGCCACCTTCAAGATAGATAAGTATCTTCTCAAACTCAGACTCCGTAAACTCTGTGCGTCCAAGTTCCTCCAATTTCTTCTTGTTGTGTTTCTCCAACTGCCTTTTGAAATTGGCAGACAGGTTCTTCTCCTCTTCAATATGAACATACTCGTAGTTCATCTTCTGAAGAGTGGCTATAAGTCCGTTTTCGAGGGCGGCTTCACTTTGTATAGGCATATCTTTATAGTTAACTTTGAATAAAAAGTCGATTTGTACTTTAGGGCTTTTAATTATGGCTATTGCCATTTAGACTACAAAGATAATAAACTTTAGGGGGAAAACATAATTAATGTGTGTTTTCTTTTGTTGTATCGGAGACACCATAAAATGCAATTAGGGCTTCCTTACTCTCCAAATGTAGTTACTTTTGGAGAGTAAAGAAGCCCTTAATTATTCGCTCATCAGCAACTTCTTGAAGTCGCTGAATTCCTTCGACATGGCTATGCTCTTCTTCTCGCCATTCATAAATGCTGCAAGACGTTCGGGTATTGCAACCTCGGCGTTGATAGCCGATTCTACAGTGTCCTTGAACTTGGCTGGATGAGCTGTCTCGCCAAACACGCCCACTTCACCGTCGAGCAGAAGGTCTTTCAATGCCTGATAGCCGCATGCTCCGTGTGGGTCGAGGATGTAGTGGTTCTGGTCGTAGCACTGGCGCATGGTTTGGCGTATCTGCTCGTCGCTGTATGTAGCACCGCTCATCAGACTTGAAATCTTTTTCCAGTCGCCCTTGAAAAGGTCGTTGATGCGTGCGAAGTTGCTCGGGTCGCCTACGTCCATGGCATTAGCAATGGTCTGAATGCTTGGGCGTGGATTGTACTCGCCAGTCTGCAGATACTTGTAAACGATGTCGTTGGCATTGTTGGCAGCGATGAAACGCTTTACGGGCAATCCCATTTCTCTGCCGAATATAGCTGCTGTGATGTTGCCGAAGTTGCCGCTCGGCACACATATTACGTATCCGTGCTCCTTGCCAATGCGCTTAAGCTGTGCATAGGCGTAGAAATAGTAGAACGCCTGCGGAAGGAAGCGTGCCACGTTGATAGAGTTGGCTGAAGTAAGCTTCATGTGCTTGTTAAGCTCGTCGTCCATGAACGCTTGCTTTACAAGAGCCTGGCAGTCGTCAAACACACCGTCAACCTCAATGGCTGTGATGTTCTGTCCGAGTGTGGTGAACTGGCTCTCCTGAATCTTGCTAACCTTGCCCTTTGGATAGAGCACGTATACATGGATGCCCTCTACACCAAGGAAACCATTGGCTACAGCCGAACCAGTGTCGCCACTTGTAGCTACAAGTACATTGACATTCTTGGTTCCCTCTTCGCGTATGAAGTATTGCAGCATACGCGCCATGAAGCGTGCGCCTACATCCTTAAATGCAAGTGTTGGTCCGTGGAAGAGTTCGAGCGAGTAGATATTCTGTTCAACTTCCTTTATGGGGCAGTCGAACGCCAAGGTGTCGTATACGATGCGCTTTAGGTCGTCTGCCTTGATGTCTTCGCCGAAGAAGGCATCTGCCACCTTGTATGCTATCTCCTGAAACGAGAGCTTATCGATGTTTTCAAAAAAGTCCTTAGGCAGTTTCTTTATGTGTTCTGGCATATAGAGACCGCGGTCAGGTGCAAGTCCTTTTACTACTGCCTCGTGCAGAGAGGCGAGGGGAGCTGTATGGTTGGTGCTGTAATATTTCATAGAATTTAAAATGTTAAGTGTTGATTGTTAAGTGTTAAATTGCAGGAACGTCTATGCCCATAAACATGTCCATGAACTCTGTAAGGTGCAGCATGCCGTAGCTACCGTTTACGCAACTCACTTCGCTGTATGTCTTAACGTTGTCAGGGTCTATTCCGGGATACCATACGACGAAAGGCACAGGCTCTTTCATGTGCGTGCGTATCTCCACCGGAGTGGGATGGTCGGGCATTAAGGCTATGCATACAGGCTCGTCCCACTTTGACACCTCATTATATATAGGGCCGACCATACGGCTGTCGAGGTTTTCGATGGTGCGAAGCTTCAGTTCCAGGTCGCCGTCATGTCCTGCTTCATCGCTTGCTTCGACATGAACGAATACGAAGTCGTCATTGCGCAGAGCGTCAATAGCGGCTTGTGCCTTTCCTTCATAATTGGTATCGGCAAGTCCGGTAGCGCCTGGCACGATGATGTTGTGCAATCCTGCGTAATGGCCGATGCCACGTATCAGGTCGACAGCTGAAATCACATCGCCTCGCTTTATCTGCGAATACATCTCCTGAAGCGTCTTCATCTGCGGACGATATCCGCCTCCCCAAGGCCATATACAGTCAGCCTCGTCTTTACCTTCGGCACGTCTTGCTATGTTTAGCGGAGCTTGTGCAAGCACTTTCTGCGATTTCAGAATCAGGTCGTTCAGCAGGTCGGCGGTCTGTTGTGCCGTCATTCTGTCGGATGATTCGTCTTCGTTGAATTTCTCGCCATTGTCTTCATATCCCGGTTCGGGAGTGACGAGCAATTCACGCCACTGCTCATTGGGATGGTCGTGGGGTGGGGCGCATGTTATATGCTTGTTGCCACCTCTTATTATAAGCAAGTGTCGGTATTGTATTCCCTTGATAAACTCCACACGGTCGTTGCCCAGCTTCTCGTTCAATAGGTTGATGAGTTGCTGGCTGTCGTCGGTAGTAAGGTGCCCGCCGTGGTGGTTCTTTATCTTGCCGTCGGCAATGCAGATGATGTTACAGCGCAAGGCGAAGTCGTCGGGGCGCATGTCGTAGCCTATTGAAGCTGCTTCCAATGGTCCGCGGCCTTCATATACCTTATTCATGTCATAGCCAAGGATAGTGGCATTAGCCACCTCGCTGCCCGGTAGAAATCCGTCGGGCACGGTATTGAGTCGTCCTGTTCGTCCTATGCGAGCCAGATGATCCATGTTTGGTGTGTTGGCATACTCAAGGAGGGTCTTGCCTCCGAGTCGGTCGACAGCATGATCTGCCATGCCGTCGCCGAGGATTATTATGTGTTTCATGGGTAATTCTTTTTAGACGTTAGCGATAGACATGATATTGGCGAATACGCCCGCAGCTGTTACACTTGCTCCAGCTCCGTAACCCTGTATGAGCATCGGATACTCGCGATAGCGCTCGGTGGTGAGCGATACCACGTTGTTGCTGCCCTCAAGATTATAGAACGGATGGCGCATGTCAACTTCTTTGAGTGCCACATTGGTCTTTCCGTGGTCGAATGTTGCCACAAAGCGCCAACGCTTGCCTTCGGCTTCGAGTCGCTTGCGACGCTCTTCAAAGTCGGCATCAAGCTGTGGCAGCTTCTTCCAGAAGTCGTCGATTGTGCCCTCGAAGAACGAGTCGGGTATGAACAGATGCTTCTCAACATCAGCCTTCTCTACCTTATATCCAGCCTCACGGGCGAGAATTACGAGTTTGCGAATTACGTCCTTGCCCGAAAGGTCGATGCGTGGGTCTGGTTCGCTATATCCTTGCTCCTTGGCGCGGCGTACTGCCTCCGACAGTGGTACGTCTGCCGAAATCTCATTGAATATAAAGTTGAGCGTACCGCTAAGCACAGCCTCAATCTTCAATATCTCGTCGCCCGAGTTGCGCAGGTCGTTGATGGTTCCGATGATAGGCAGTCCGGCTCCTACATTGGTTTCGTAGCGGAACTTCACGCCACGTGCCAGGGCCGTGTCCTTCAGCCGGATGTAGTTGTCGTACGATGATGAGGCTGCAATCTTGTTGGCAGCAATCACCGATATGTTATGTTCGAGGAACGACTGGTAGAGCTGTGCCACGTCCTTGCTGGCTGTACAGTCAACAAACACGCTGTTGAAGATGTTCATGCTGATAATCTCGTCGCGCAAGGTATTGTCGTTGCATAAAGGTGCCTGCTCGAGTTGTTCGCGATATGTAGTAAGGTCGATGCCGTCGCGGTTGAATATGGCTTTCTTCGATGATGCTATTCCCACTACGTTTAGCTTCAGTCGCTTGGTGCGTTTCAGCTCTTCATATTGGTCGTGAATCTGCTCCAGAAGCTGTCCGCCAACAGTTCCCACACCGCATACAAAGAGGTTGAGTACCTTGTATTCAGAAAGGAAGAACGAGTCGTGTATTACGTTGAGCGCCTTGCGCAGATATTTGCTGTCTACTACAAACGAGATGTTGGTCTCTGATGCACCCTGCGCACATGCTATTACGCTGATACCGCTTCTGCCAAGAGTGCCGAAGAGTTTGCCGGCAATACCAGGTGTGTGCTTCATGTTCTCGCCTACAATAGCTATTGTAGCCAATCCGCTCTCAGCGTGCATTGGGAACATGGCGCCCGTCTCAATCTCCTTGGCAAACTCGTTGTTGAGCACATCTACAGCAGCCTGTGAGTCCTGATCGCGCACGCCGATAGATGTAGAGTTCTCTGATGATGCCTGTGACACCATAAACACGCTTATGCCATTGTCGGCAAGAGCGGTAAAGATACGTCGGTTGACACCGATGACACCCACCATCGACAGACCTGTCACGGTGATGAGAGTGGTGCCGTTGATGCTCGAGATACCCTTGATGGGCTTGGAGTCGTTGGCTATTTTAGCCTTGATGATGGTTCCCTCAGCGTCAGGATTGAATGTGTTCTTTACGCGTATAGGTATGTTCTTAATACAAACGGGGTATATCGTAGGCGGATAAATCACCTTTGCACCAAAGTTGCAAAGCTCCATAGCCTCGATATAGCTCAGTTCGTTGATAGTGTATGCTGTCTTGATAACTCGTGGATCGGCGGTCATGAAGCCGTCTACATCAGTCCATATTTCGAGTATGTCAGCATCGAGTGCTGCCGCAATGATAGCTGCTGTATAGTCGGAACCACCGCGTCCGAGGTTGGTAATCTCGTCGGTGTCGCGGTCCATACTGATAAAACCTGGAACAAGTGAGATGCGTGGCAGGTCGCTGAATGTGCGACGCACCAGTCGGTTGGTGAGTTCAGAATCGAGAGTGTTCTTGTGGTTCTTCTGCACGGTCTTGATGAAGTCGCGCGAGTCAAACCACTTGGCACCATGCACAAGCGTAGCCACAATATTAGAGCTAAGGCGTTCGCCGTAGCTTACGATAGCGTCCTGTGTCTTCTTGGAAAGGTCGTGGATAAGGAACACGCCAAAATAGATAGAGCGCAACTGCTCAAACAGCGAATCAACAATCTTAAACAGGTTCTCGCGCTTGCGTGTGTCGGTGATGATGGTGTCAATCATCTTATGGTGGCGGTCCACCATGGCTTGAAACTCATCCTTCCATGCTTCGTCGCCCTTAAGTGCAAGCTGCGAAGTGGCAAGGAGCTTGTCGGTGATGCCACCAAGGGCACTGACAACAATAATGACCGGCTGCTTCTGAGCCTCTTTCTCTACAATAGCCTTCAGGCTGAGAATACTCTCTACGGAACCTACTGAGGTTCCGCCAAATTTCAATACTTTCATTCTTCTTGTTCTTTGGTTAATGCCTCCATACAAAGGAGGCGGATTGTGTTTCGGTGCAGTGGCTTGCCGGCGCAGCGAGACTGGCTTCTGCATCATGCCTCAATACGAGAGAGGCATGCGCAAGACTCCTTGGTCTACTTTTCTGTACTGCGCGACAGCGGGGCGTGACAGCACCGTGTCGTGACATAAAGCTTTAATAAAGTGTCGGCAAATTTACGAAAAATAAATGTTATGTCAATAGAAAATGAAAGAAAAATTACAATTTTACATGATTATATGTCTGATAATAAACAAATCGTAGCAGAAAACGGTTAGGTTGTGATAATTGCTTGCTCAGGCTACTGCGGGGACGCCATAGCCTCCTATGGCATAAACAAAAAAAGAGGACTTTACTTTCGTAAAATCCTCTTTAGAAATGTTTGTGACTCCGGCAGGATTCAAACCTGCAACCTTCTGATCCGTAGTCAGATGCTCTATTCAGTTGAGCTACGGAGCCAGACCTTATTGCTTTGTGGAAGCGTTGTTCCTTAAAAGCGAGTGCAAAGGTATAGCTTTTTATTTAAACCTCCAAATATTTTTGAAAGTTTTTTCTGTTTTTGTTGAAAATTCTTGGATTTGTACTAACTTTGTAGATATAAATCAATTGTTATGAATTTATTCTTGTCGATAGTTGTTGGCATCATGTCGTTTGGTGCGGTGCCGAACAACGAGTCGGTGAATAATGCCGACGCAATCAATAGAGCTATAGAGCAATGTAGCAACAAGGGTGGAGGAGTAGTAACCGTGCCTGCCGGTGTGTTTACTACCGGAACTGTATATATGAAGTCGGGTGTTGCTGTGCGTCTTGAACGTGGAGCTACGCTTAAGGGTACGGCATGCTTGGACGATTACGCATCGTTGAAGACCGCTGACGACTTGTCGATGTATGAAAGCGGTCGCGGTACAGTCAATTATAATTCGGCTACTGATCCGCAATGGTCTAAAGCTATGATTATGGCAGTCGGCGTAAGCAATGCTGGTATTGAAGGTGAAGGCTGTATAGACGGAGCGGATGTGCGAAATCCGCTTGGCGAGGAACATATGCGTGGTCCGCATACTATACTGATGGCTGGATGTCGCAACATGCATTTTACAGGTTTCTCGGTAAAGCATTCAGCCAACTATGCCTTCTTGGGTTATAAGGTAGACAAGTCGGTGTTTAGCAATCTGCACATAGAAGGCGGATGGGACGGTATTCATATTCGTGGAGGACGCGACTTGAAGATTGTAAGTTGTGAGATGCATACCGGTGACGATGCGATTGCTGGTGGTTACTGGGAGGATATGCTTATAAATAAATGTGTATTGAACTCATCGTGCAATGGCGTGCGTATGATTATGCCTTCGGTGGGACTTGAGATTTCCGATTGTGACATTTACGGTCCGGGCAAGTGCGAGCATATCACGTCGCACCGTACACGTTCGGAGGCTGCCATAAATCTCGAACCGGGTGGTTGGGGTAAAGCACCTGGACGTATGGACCGTATCGTGATAAAGCGCAATCGTGTGCGCGAGGTGCTTACTCCTTTGTGTGTAACGCTCAGCGATGACAATACCTGCGGACGTATTGTTATAGAGGATATGGTGGCTCGTGGCATTACACGTATGGCAATGTCGGTAAAGAGTTGGGGCAATGCACCTACTGAGAAGGTAGTGATGCGTCGTTGTGACTTGGAGTTTGACGGCATTGACGACCCTAATCTGCCTGCTTGGTTTGAAGGACGTTCTACAAGCGAGTGGCCGGTGTTCCCGTGTTGGGGAATGTATTTCCGCAATGTAGGGCTGGTAGATATTAATAATGTGACGCTACGCTTGAAAGGGGCTCACCCGATAAACTAGGGGGAAGACGCTTTGATTCTATAGAAAATTTATACCTTTGTGCCATGAATAATC
>NZ_JADYTS010000074.1 GCF_021531355.1 Leyella stercorea
ATCTATATGGGAAAAATTAAAGGATTTCTCTTTGCCGTACGACACAGAGAAATCCTAATGACCGATTTGGGATAAAGACAATCAGTGTAAAAAAATAGGAGGCTACGGCGTCCTCGTCGTAGCCTGAGCAGTTGGTTGGCATTTCAAATGTTAGGATGTTACTCCCTCATTTGGTTTGCGCTGTTTTATTGCTCAGGCTACGGCGGGGACGCCATAGCCTCCTATAATGTGTACTTTAGCCTTTACAGGGCGTGTGTTATGTAGTGTCTGACGCTTTAGAACTCCTCGTCGTCGTCAAAACGCAGACCCTCGGTCTTGTCCTTGATGTGATAGTCGCTGAGCATGCCGAGGAAGGTGGAAATCTCCTTTACGGCGTGTTCGGTGTCGGGACTTATCTTTTTGCCCTGCAGACGCAGCATCATTGTGCCGTAGAGTGCGTTGAGGCAGGTCTCAATCTCGCTCACGTCCTTGTCGCCACGATTGCGCAGTTCGACGATGAAGGGCAGCACCTTGTAGTATTCGGCGTTGTAGAAGGGGAATCGAGAGCTTTGCAGCAGCTGGTTGTGCAGGTCGTTCATGTCCTTTACCACAATCTGGTTGATAGTGAGGTGTCCCTTCTCGCGCTTGCCCTCCGAGTTCATCATTGTGATGAGGTCGCCGTACCAGTCGACCATCTCTTCGCGCTGCTCGTCGGTGTAGTCGGCAAAGCGGGCTATGTATTCGTTCTTGATGCGTGACAGCTGACAGCCATAAGCGCGTATGATGTCCTCCACCTGCCACATATAGAGCACGAATTCGGCAGTGCTCTTCTTGCGTAAATCTTGAGCTATAAACATATTTTTAATAAGGCAATTTATAAAGGTTGAACACAGTGCCGAGCAGCATGATAATCGAGAAGATTACCACTATGCAGCCTACGACGCGATTGATGAGCAGGATGCCGGTGTTGTCAAACTTGCCGCGCACCTTGTCGATGAGCCACGTCAGTCCGAACCACCACAGCATAGCACCGCCCACGATGCTCACGTATCCCACCGACATCTCGATAGGGCGGTTGGGTACAACGAAGGCAAACTGTGCGTAGAGGAATATGAAAAGGAATATAATAAGTGGATTGGACAGCGTGACGAGAAAAGCCGTTATACCGTTGTGTACGAGCGTACCCTTCTGCGCCTTGTTGCTTTGGTGTATGTTCTTTGTCGGATTGGAGCGGTAGCAATAAATACCGAACAGCAGCAACACCACGCTGCCACTTATCTGCAACAGAAAACGGTTGCGTTCGTTGCCCACTATGTCCATCATGAAACTCATGCCAAGACCAGTGAACAGTGCATATATGATGTCGCTTACGCAAGCGCCAATGCCTGTGACAAATCCATACCAGCGCCCCTTGTTAAGCGTGCGTTGTATGCAAAGCACTCCGACCGGCCCCATTGGCGCCGAAGCCATGATGCCTATGAGTATTCCTTTGAATACAAAGTCTAAAATATCTAATTGAATAGGAAATTGCATAACGCTTGCAAAATTCGGAATTTTATGCGATATAGACAAATTTTATACTTAAAACTTTGTTGTTTTACAACATTTTTAATACCTTTGCCATAATGTAGTGTGCACCATTGAGTTGTGTGCGCTCGCTAACCATAACTATATTAATTTACCAATTATAACAAAAATCATTATGACAGAAGATTCTCTTAAACCCTATGTAATCGGTTTGGACCTCGGTGGTACAAACTCAGTTTTCGGTATTGTTGACAGCCGTGGCGACATCAAGGCCACTACTGCTATCAAGACTCAGGGCTATGGCGACAATGTTGAGGCTTATGTCGATGCTTCCATTGAGGCTCTGAAGATTATCATCGACCAGGTCGGTGGCATAGATAAGATTAAGGCTATGGGTATCGGTGCGCCTAATGGCAACTACTATAACGGCACTATTGAGTTTGCTCCTAACCTTGAGTGGGGACGCAAGGGCGTTGTGCCTTTGGCAAAGCTCTTCTCTGACAAGCTCGGCATACCAGTAGCTCTTACCAACGACGCCAATGCAGCCGCTATCGGTGAGATGACATACGGCGTGGCACGCGGTATGAAGAACTTTATCGTTATCACTCTCGGTACTGGTGTAGGTTCGGGCATCGTTATCAACGGTCAGTTGGTATACGGTTGCGACGGTTTCGCAGGCGAGCTTGGTCACGTTATCGTTAAGGAGAATGGTCGTCAGTGCGGTTGCGGTCGCAAGGGATGTCTTGAGACATATTGCTCGGCTACCGGTGTTGCACGTTCGGCACGCGAGTTCCTCGCCAACAGCGACGAGCCTTCATTGCTGCGCGAGCTCGATCCAGAGAAGATTACATCGTACGATGTTGCTGTGGCAGCTGGCAAGGGCGATAAGATTGCCAACGAAATCTTCGAGTTCACAGGCAAGATTCTCGGTGAGGCTTGCGCCGACTTCGCAGCTTTCTCTTCACCCGAGGCATTCATCTTCTTCGGTGGACTGACAAAGGCTGGTGATCTCATCATGAATCCTATCAAGAAGGCTTACGACGAGACAGTGCTCAACATCTTCAAGGGCAAGGCCAAGTTCCTCGTTAGCGGTCTCGAAGGTTCATCAGCAGCTGTGCTCGGTGCATCGGCTGTAGGTTGGGACATCCAGGACTAATCAGACAGATTGATTGTCAATATATAAAGCACTAATCATCTGAATATTTATTCGGGTGATTGGTGCTTTTTAAGTTAAAAGAAGTGACATGAGTAACGAAATACAGTTTCTTCTCTACAACATGCCTGATGCCGACGGCAGAGTGCAGGTTGTTATCAAGGATGAAACACTTTGGTGTACGCAAAAGGCTATGGCACAACTCTTTGGAGTTGGGGTTCCTGCTATAAGCAAACATCTAAAGAACATCTTTGATGAGGGAGAATTGGACAAGAAAGTGGTTGCTTCTTGTGGATAAAGATACTAATGAACCGCTTATTAAAAATATCACCCGTGGCACTCAATGTTGGAGAAAACACATTTGTAAAGCATGTGCGTAAATACTACAATGAGCATAAAGAGGATACGCTGAAAGGTAAGGATGTCTACTTGCTTCGCAACGAAAGTCGTAAAGGCATAGGCTTCTTTGAAGCCAGCAATTTTTATCCAGATTTCATTCTTTGGGTAAACGACGGAGTGAAACAGCATGTAACCTTCATCGACCCTAAGGGTATTAGAAATTTGCAAGGATTAAAAGATCCTAAGATTCAATTGTTCCGACAATTGCAAGAAGAAGTGCAGCCGTCACTCGGTGACCCGGATATTGTTTTGGATAGTTATATTGTCAGCAATACTGATTATAAAGATGTAAGTTTTTGGGCTTCCCGTCCAGAGTTTACTGATAGCCATGTGATATTCCAACATGATGATAATTATCTTGATGTAATGTTTAAAAAGATTTTGGAGTAGCCTTGTCTTTTACTTCATACTAAGTCGCTCATATCTTTGCCCTAAAAAAAGCAAGATATGAGCGATTTTTCTTTCATTCCCCCAACATTCGATATAAGGAGTCCATCATTTGTATTTTCTACTTTGTTGTTACTTTCTTGTATTTCTGGTTGCTTGCCGTAGGATTATCCGGATTAGTCATCTGCAAATATCCGGCTGCAACAAGGGAGGTGATGTAACGTTCACGATTCTTGGAATGCATACTGACACCAATTCTGTCAAGTATCTCTTTGGTTGTACGAGGTACGGAACAGAAGTTTACAATATCCTTTTCCTTGTTCGTCAATGTTACCCTTTTAGTGTCTAAGTCGGTGTCAGAGTGTCTAAGTCCAGTGTCTAAGTCGGTGTCAGAGTGTCTAAGTCCAGTGTCTAAGTCGGTGTCAGAGTGTCTAAGTCTGGTATCTAAGTCGGTGTCAGAGTGTCTAAGTCTGGTATCTAAGTCTTCGACTTGGTTACTTTCTCCTCTCCAAACTGTGATGACAAATTCCTGTGCCTTGTCATTATTCATAAACGTGACATTGATATCTTCGTCCAGTGCACGAGTGATGCCACTACCTACACCAGTGTATGGCAGCAAGTATATAGCATTGTTAAAAAGGAACATATTGCGAGGCATGGAAGTTCCAGCCTTGATGTCATCAATAGTGAGTCCGTTAGGTAATGCACCTGGACTGTGAATCTCAACACGATTGTCGAAAATGAAAATGCGAACAGGTGCCTTCATGTTCAGCGAACGGTGTACAAGGCTGTTTACAGTGAACTCAACCAAGCTGGTGTAAGGTATTTCCAACTTACCCATGCTGTTGAATTCATTTCCTACTTGCACATTATGCAGGTTACGAGTGAAGAAATCCATGATAGTGTCATATTGATGAAGCAGATTTCCCTCCATATCTGCATCATTCACTTTGTCACGGAACACCTTGCTGCCAACACTGTTGCCAGCAAAACAGATACACTTGGCTGTCATCATTGGCATCCAGCGTTGGGTATATTTGCCAAATAGAAGCATGGCAGCAACGGTCAGTGTACCATCGGGACGGATAAATCGCAGGTTGCGAAGTATCTTCTCACAGTCATGCCCCTTAGCTATGGCAGAGCATATCATATCAAGTGATGCTTCATTAAAAGCGTCACCTATTAAGCCTTTCTTCTCCAACACTCTTTCAAAACGGTTGCCAAGAAACTGCTTGATAGTCGTTGCATCAAGGTCGTTGACAGTTGCATCCCTAACACCTGCCTCGTCTGGTGCAAAACTACCGCAGTCGGTCATCATTTCTGCAAGTTCAGCATTATCGAACACTTTACGCTTGTCGGCACCATTCTTCACCCATACGATTCCCTTGTTGTCATGATAAGGCTTGTTGACTCCTTCCTTCACAGTAGCAATAACCAAGTTGCCATCCTCGACCTCAACAGTATCTATCTTTATCAGAATGGATGGCACTACGTTTTCGGAAGCAATGTCACTCAACAAGTTAGTTGTTTCTTGTACCTCAGAATACGACAAGGCATTGGTTTCTCCGGTCTTATCCTTTATACCAACTACCAACTTGCCACCATGTGAATTACTGAACGCCACTAACTCACAGGCAATATCATATTTGTCGAGAATGCGTTCCTTGAACTGCATCCCCGACACCTCGCCAGCCTTTATCTGTTTCAATATATCGTCCATCATTCTTTGCTATACATTATCATAAAATAAGTAAATACGCTTACTAAAGTACGAAAATAATTTTAGAAAAGGTAAAATATACTCAAATATGTTTACGAAACATACAAATAATTGAGTATTTCGCAATACCTCGTCTATGCCACTTAAAGCCAACGGCTACCTCTTCTACATAAAAATGTACCTTATTTTTAAGAATTGTAGACTTTTATTATTGTTTTAAGCAGGTTTTGTATAATTTTGCAAACATTAAAGTATAAACTAATAAAATCAGCCAATGCAAAAGAAAGTATTGTTCGCCATCGGCTTGGCGGGATTAGGGGGAATGGTTTCTCCCACTACTGCCCAAGCTCAAGACAACGTGACTGTTGTGGTTAATGATGGTAAGGTAAAAAGTAACAGCATTAGCGGTGTAGTCTATTCTGCGGATGACAACGAACCGCTCATCGGTGCTCAGGTGAGAATCGTGGGCGCAAATGTAGTTACTATCACAGACGTAAACGGTAGATTTAGTTTCAAGTCAGTAGAACTGAAGAAACAGAAACTGCAGGTGTCGTACATCGGAATGGAGACCCAGACTGTGACAGCGGGTCATGAGATGAAGGTCGTGTTGAAGCGCGACTCCAAGACTCTTAGCGACGTTGTGGTCAACGGCTACTTCACACGTAAGAAGCAGACCTTCACCGGTGCTGCCAAGACTGTTACAAGCGACGAGATTATGAAGGTTGCGCCTAACAACATCTTGCAGACACTTGCCACTCTCGACCCGTCATTGAATATTGCGCAGAACAATGCTGCGGGTTCTAACCCTAACGCAGTGCCCGACCTCGTAATACGTAGCACCACATCGCTTTCTACAAGCAATGAGGTGGGACTCAACGCACCGCTTATCGTGATTGACGGTGTGGAGCAGAGCCTTCAGGCACTCTACGACATGGACATCAACGACATTGAGCGTGTAGACATTCTTAAGGACGCTTCGGCTACAGCACTTTACGGTGAGAACGCTGCCAACGGCGTTATCGTAATCGAGCGCAAGCGCGTAAGCCAGTCGCCCGTACGCATTCGCTATACCGTAACTCCTCAGTTGAGTTTTGCCGATCTGAGCAGCTACGACTATTGTAACGCAGCGCAGAAGCTGGAGCTTGAGAAGCGTGCCGGACTCTACAAGAGCGAGACAGGCAAGCTCGACGAGAGCTATTTTGAGAAACTCGCTTTGGTGACAAGCGGCATCGACACCGATTGGAAGTCGAAGCCCGTACGCAACAGCTTCTCGCACAACCATTCACTTTCTATTTCAGGACGCGGTTCGGGTCTCGACTACAACGTCAACGCCAACTATCAGAACACTAAGGGTGTGATGAAGGACGACGGCCGTACACGTTATGGCATGAACGTATATCTTTCGTATACAGCCATAAACAACCTCGTCATCACGCTCCGTGCCTCGCACGACCAGCTCAACACCAACTCGTCTAAGTACGGCTCATTCTCAAGCTACTTGGAGTGCAACCCCTACGATTCGCCCTACGACCAGTATGGCAACCTGCGCTCAGAGCTGTCGTACGACATGAACAACCCTCTGTATGAGGCATCGTTGAGCAGCTTCGACAAGTCGCAGTCGCGCACACAGCAGGTTTCGCTCGACGTGCGCTACAACATCAAGCCAAATTTCTTCATTACAGCCCAGGGATCGTACAATACAAGCCGTGGCACAAGCGACGTGTTCCGCTCGCCCGACTCGCACGACTTCAAGAACGTGACCAACATTTCGCAGAAGGGCAAGTACACACTCGGCAACACCGGTTCCGACCAGTGGGCTGCCAAGCTCGTGGGCAACTATATACACAACTTCGACAATGACGGCACCATGTTCACCCTCAACCTTGGCGGTGAGATAAAGCGCTCGAAGTCGACATCAAGCACACTCGTTGCTACAGGCTTCCTGAGCGACGAGCAGAACGACATTGCATACGCCACAACTTATCCTGACGGCGGCAAACCGTCGGGAAGCGAGGACCTCTCGGCAAGCTTGGGTGGATTTCTTGCAGCCAACTTCATGTGGAAGAACCGCTATGTACTCGACGGCTCTTACCGTGTGTCGGGTTCGTCAAAGTTCGGTAGCGACAACCGCTATGCTCCGTTCTGGTCGGTAGGTGCCGGATGGAACATTCATAATGAAGAGTTCGCAAAGAAGCTTGGCTGGATTAACACATTGCGTCTGCGTGGCAGCTACGGCTACACAGGTAGCGTTAAGTTCAGCTCATATCAGGCCGTTACCACATACAAGTACAACAGCGACTATCTGTCGTACACCGGAGTGGGCGCAATACCTATGGGTATGGCCAACCCCGACCTTAAATGGCAGACTACCAAGAAGCTCAACGTCGGCATCACATCTTCATTGTTCGGCGACCGTCTGAACGTCAACTTCGACGTGTACAACGAGAAGACCACCGACATGCTCATCGACCGTTCGCTTCCGCCATCATCAGGAACAACAAGCGTGAAGGCTAACCTCGGTTCGCAGACCAGCAACGGTATCGAGTTCTCATTGTGGGGCAAGATTATCAAGACAAGAGACTGGGAGTGGAGCCTCTCGGTAAACGGCCTGCACTCGAAGACCACCATCAACAACATCTCTGACGCCATGAAGCGTATGAACGAGCAGAACGCATCAGGATTTACCTCTTCAGACGGTTCTACCAACATTGCGTCGTCGTCGCCGCTGTTCCAGTATCGTGAGGGCGAGTCGCCGTCGGCAATCTATGCTGTGCGCTCGGCAGGTATCGACCCCGCTACCGGCAACGAGATATTCATCAAGAAGGACGGCAGCTACACCTACAAGTACGACTCGAAGGACCAGGTGTCGTGTGGCGATACCAACCCTACATTGCAGGGTAGCATCTCGTCAATGTTGCAGTACAAGAACTTCTCGCTCACAGCAAGCTTCTCATATCGTTTCGGTGGCGAGATGTACAACTCTACACGTGCCCTGAAGGTTGAGAATGTCAACCCGCGCAAGAACTGCGACGTGCGTGCATTCACCGACCGCTGGACCAACGTGGGCGACGTGAAGCCATACATCGACATAGCTAAGGCAACCGGCAACACAAGCGTATATACCGACCGTTTCGTAGAGAAGGACGACGAGCTGTGGCTCTCAAGCCTCTACTTGCAGTACAACGTCCCGATGACATTCCTCAAGAAGCTGCACATCCAGAAGATGTATCTGGGCATCGGCACCGAGGATCTCTTCCGCATCACATCGGCCAAGTACGAGCGTGGTACATCTTACCCATTCAGCCGCAGCATCAACATGTCGGCAAGTCTGACATTCTAAGCCGCTGGCAATAGGGATACCATATAAATATATTGCAACAATAAAACATATATTATAATGTATAAGACACATTTCAACAAACATATAGCACGACTGGCGTTTGCCCTCCTTTTGGGCACCACCGCTCTTACATCGTGCAACGACTTCCTGGATGTTCGTCCGAAAGGCGAGAATCTTGAAGCCGACCAGTTTAAGACTCCTGCCGGATTTGAGGCTGCCATATATGGAGTGTACGGCACCATGCAGTCGGGCTCGCTCTACGGCATGGATCTCTATTGGGGACTTACCGACGTGATGGCGCAAGACTTGGCTAACAGCAACGACGCATTAGGCTCGGACGCCCTCGCCAAGTATCAGTATAACGACGACGATTATCTGCGCAACCGTCTGGCAAGCGTCTGGGCTACAGCCTATCAGACCATCGGCTACGCCAACAACGTGCTGAAGAATCTTCAGGAGAAGAAGAAAGCCGATTTCCCGCTCTACAATCTCTACAAGGGCGAGATGCTGGCTGTGCGTGCCTATCTGCACTTCGACCTGCTGCGCCTGTTCTGCTCAACCGACCCTACCAAGCGTGGTATTCCTTACACCACTACCTATGAGGCTAAGATAAATGAGTTCAAGAAGGTGGGCGAGGTGTACAGCCTTATCATCAAGGACCTCCAGGAGGCTGAGCAGCTGCTCGCTGAGGAGAAGGATGCAATAGTCTATCCGCGCAACAACGGCCAGTACTTCAAGTTCCAGAACTTCCGCGAGACCCACTGCAACTACTACGCAGTGCTCGGCATGCTTGCCAAAGTATACTGGATGCAGGGCGACATGGACAATGCTGCCAAGTATGCACAGATGGTCATCGACAGCAAGAAGTTCCCGTTGGTAGAGCCTAACGAGGTGCAGAATGTCTTCGCCGGCAAACTGTCCGACCGCGAGACACTGTGGGGACTCTACTCTACAAGCTATCTGCAGACCGTGAAGAGCTATCTGTACACCTTCCAGTCGTTCCACTCGTTCAATCCCTACACCGACGAGTCGGGTGTAAGCCATCCGATGCCTTACGACAAGGTTTATGCCCAGGACATCGATGCCACATCGCAGGACTTCCGTCTGCAGTGGTTCAAGAAGGGCAACCAGACTGTCAATCTCTACAAGACCGTCGACATTTATACACTCGACGAGCGTGAGATGGCACCTAAAGACTGGAAAAACCGCATCGACGGCATCAACATCCTGCACGTGTCGGAGCTGTATCTCATAGCAGCCGAGGCTCTGCTCGACAAGAACTATGACAAGGCACTCGAATACTTCCAGGCTGAGACATCGTCGAGAGGACTGCCCGCACTGCGTGCCGGTAAGACTCTGACCAAGGAGATGATATTCAACGAGTATCACAAGGAGATGTTCGGCGAGGGACAGGTATGGTACAACATGAAGCGTCTGAACCGCGACATCCAGTCGAACGTAGAGTTGCGCACCATTCCGGCAAGCGAGAATATATACGTGCTGCCTATCCCGGTAGACGAGTTTAACTATAGAAACTAAAGTTATAATAGGAGACAATAAAAATGAAAAACAAGATATTTGCACTTGCTCTTGCTGCCACCGCAGTGGTGGCTGTGAGTTGCGAGGAGGACTATAAGCTGTATGATACGGGTCAGATAGACTCGGTATCGTTCAACTACACCAACAGCAACTACTCTGCCGACTCGGTCATAACCTACAACTTCGGCTATGACATTGCACAGGAGCACGAGATTGCCATACCTGTGACGCTTATGGGTGTGCCCAAGAGCGAAGCCCGCAAGATTGACATCAAGGTGGTGGCCGATTCTACCGACATGGTAGAAGGCGTGAACTTTACCATCGCCCGTGCCGAGATAGCAGCCAACGCTACAAAGGACACCGTGAAGATAATGCTTCTGCGCGGTCACGACGATGAAATTCAGACCAAGGAGAAGAAGCTGCGCATTGAGATTGGCATGAACGACCAGCTTCGTCCTACAGGTCAGAAGACATTCACCGTGCGCTATTCCGACTTCCGCATTACAGAACGTCCCGACTGGTGGTCTACCTATACGGGACTGCCAAAATACTCGTTTGAGAACGCACAGCTCTTCTTCAAGTATTTCTATGAGCTTATGCCAAAGGCCAACAAGGACGTGTACAACGAGCTTATTACTGCTTACGGCGACTACTTTGTCAAGGCCAAGGCCATGCAGGGCCCGTTTGCCATGTACGAATCTATCCTGACCAAGTATGTGCTCATACCTATGTACAACGACCACAAGGACGACATAGAGTGGCAGAAGACGCCTTCTGTAAACTGATGAGGTGAAACAATAAAAAGCGAACAAAATGAAAAGAAAAAACATATTTACAGCAATAGCCCTCGCGTTGAGTCTGTCGCTTGGTATGGTGTCGTGTATCAGCGATGACAGTACGGAGGCTACAAGAGAACTGCCCACGCTGACTATACAGAACGCAAACGGTAGCGAAATGCCCGAATACAACTTGTATCTTGGCAATGATTGTGTCATCGACCCGCAGGTGTCGTACTCGGGCGACGCTGCCAATCTGCAGTACAAGTGGCAGGTGGGCACATACATCAATGGCGCAAAGGGCAAGCTCGAAGAGGTGAGCACCGAGCCAACGCTCAACTATCAGTTCACATCGGGTGGCACATACTACGTTCATCTGGCTGTTACTGACGGACAGGTGGGCAAGGTGATAGAGTATAAGGTCAATGTGAACCGTACCTTCGAGAAGGGTTATCTCATCACATCGACCGATGCCGACGGCAAGGGCAATCTGAGCTTCGTCAAGACACTCACTTCTGAGGAGATGGCAGCCGGACAGAAAGAGGTTGTGATTGAACACTGTCTGAACAAGATGAATCCCGACGTGTCGGAAGACCATCTGGTGAATGCCGTGCTTGCAAGCATTACATGGCCTAAGTCGCTTACACGTGTAATGGTGTCGACCGACGACCACTGCTATGTCATCGACCCGAACAACTTCACCGTAATCACCGCTATCAACTACGGTGAGACATCGTCGACATTCCGTGCTTCGTCGTTCCTGCCCGATTCGTATGCACCTTACGCCTACGACAAGACCACCGGCGAGTTTGTACATGTCAATGTACAGTACATGTTCTCGTACAGCAAGGATACCTTCAAGGGACTAAGAGCCGACGCTTTCATCCCATCAAAGATGAGCATGTGGGGATCGGTTTCTACCAACACCTACTTGGTTGACTACAATACCAACGTAGCCAAGGCTCAAAACATGAACACCGGCGAATTTGATGCTGTGGGCAATCTGCCTGAAGGTCAAGAGCTGCTTACCGTGTTCTGCAACTACGGCTACGATGCCAACTACAATCTGCCGGTATACACCTTCTCAAAGGATAAGTCGACAGGCGACGTATACATCTGGGAGTTTATTGCAGGCAACTCATATTATGGTACTCCCGATAAGTTTCAGTCGCAGAAGATAGAAGCCGACGCCAACACAGCTGTTCCTGCCAAGGGTACTCCGTTTGTAGTGTCGTTCAATCAGAAGCGCTATTTCTATGCGCTCGGCAGCTGCATCTACGCTTATCTGCCCGACGTGGCTACAAAGTCATTGCCTCAGAAGGACCAGTATGCCATCGATTTCGGCAGCAACGAGGAGGTGACATTCGTCGACCTGAATGCTACCAACGACCAGCTCCTCGTCGGTACTTACGACAAGAGCACCAAGCGTGGCAACTTCTACATCTACAACTGTAAGGACGTGCGCACCGACAACAGTGCCAATGTCAAGCCGGTTGAGGTACACAAGGGTTGCGCCGGACGCATCTCGTCTATCATCTTCAAACCGAGTGTTCAGTAATGCTGAATGCTTAACAATAAAAATACAAATATGACGTTAAGAACAATATTGACTGCTGCATTCATGACGCTTGCTTCGGCTGGCATGATGGCGCAGTCGGTCAAGATAGCAGGCACACTCCGTGGCAGTGTGCCTGCCGACTTGAAACTCTACGTGATGCCCGTAGGAGTGTCGTCGTTGCAGCCCGACTCTGTATCGGTAAACGGACAGAAGATTCTTGCCAATACACCAGTCTCGCCATATAATATATATAAGGTAGTGGCTGTGGCAAACCGTCGTCAGAACATTGTGCCTGTGCATCTTACTGTAAAGAAGGATGCTGCCAATTTGTCGATGACTATCGATGCCGAGGGCAACATCGACTTCAACAAGGCCGATGCCGACACCAAGGCTCTCGTAGCGTTTAACGATGTCAGTGTGGTTCGCAGCAAGCAGCTATGGATGGATGGCAAGACAATGCAGGCTGAGGCTCTGAAGAGTCTGGTGCTTGGTTATCCTGCCATTGCCGACAGCTTGATACGGGTTTGTCGTCCGTCGGCGGTTACAACCCAGTATCTGCGCCTGTGGGCTTCGACCTTCAGCTTTGAGAATATGGAGAACCTGCGCTTTGCTACAGGACGTATGCCGCAGGACGTGGGCGTAGACATCGCTGCTGAGGCTAAGCGCATAGCTCCGGCAGTAGATTGCCCTATGTCGTCGGCATTCGATTCGTCTCCACGTGTGGTGCTTGCGTCGCTGCCGCAGGGCAGTCTCGACGAGCGCATATCGGCTGTAGAGAATTCGGTGAAGGATGCATTGCTCAAACTGCGCATTGAGGATGTGCTGCTCAACAAGTACATCACTACCTTCCGCTATGCCGTAAACTACGACGAGGGACTCAGCGAGCTTACATCGCTCACCGAGCGCTATGGTCTCGACAAGAAGTATCTCAGCGAGTTCAAGAAGCGTAAGGCTACAGTGTCGGGCAATATGTTCCCTGCCGATGTGGTGCTGAACGACCTCAACGGCAACAAGGTGGACTTCGCAAAGTTCCGTGGCAAGTATGTCTACATCGACATGTGGGCATCGTGGTGTGTGCCTTGCATCAAGGAGATACCTCACCTGAAAGCTATTGAGAAGGACTTGCAGAACGAGGACGTAGTGTTCCTCTCAATCTCTATCGACTCTAATGTTGAGGCATGGAAGAAGAAGGTGGCACAGCTCGGACTTGAGGGCAACCTGCTTATCGACGCTAAGGGCACGCTCGCTCAGTCGCTCAACGTAAACGGCATCCCGTTCTTCCTCATCTACGACCGTGAGGGCCGTATGTACAAGTACAACGCTCCGCGCCCAAGCGACGCACGACTGAAGCCGCTACTTGAGGGGTTGAAGTAAAAAAACAATAAGCCCCACAATGCCCCACAAAGC
>NZ_JADYTS010000075.1 GCF_021531355.1 Leyella stercorea
TGTTGATATCGACTTCTTCCTCTACAGACTATCAATGATCTTTGGGTAAACACAGGGTTTTACGGGTGAGCCCTATTTTCTACAAATTATTTTCTCTTTTAGTTTGACCGCTCATTCGGCAAATCTCATTTACAATTTCGTCCTGTTTCATATTCATAATAGTTTTGTTTGACTATTTATGATAGAAGAGGGAGAAAAGTAACCATTCCTATCAGTCCAACATCACAAATGCAGCCCAATAATATGGATCAGGATGCTTCTTGCGGATGATTTCTTTGGTCTGTTCAAACGCTTTGCGCTTGTTCCAGTTATTAGCCTTATCAGTAAGCTGCCCATAGAAAGCAACCATAAATTCTGAAGTCACTTTATCATCTACATTCCACAGCGACATGATGATGGTACCAACACCAGCTTTTTTGAACGCACGCTGCAAACCAAACACCCCTTCTGCAGTTACTTTACCTTGTCCTGTCTTACATGCAGAAAGAACCAACAAATCAGTTCCTTTGAAATCAAGATTTGCAATATCTTTAGCAGTCAGCACTCCACCAAGCACACCATCTACATTCTTCTTACCTAACCAAGCTGCATTTCCTCCTGCAAATACCAACCCGGATAATGACATAGCATCGGTATAACCACTAAGAAAATCCTTGTCTTTCGCCTCATCTGGGGTATAATAGAAACCATGCGTAGCTATATGCACTATAGATGGAGACTTGCCATTTAAAGCCACAAAAGACTCAGCATTTCCCTTAGAACCTAAGTAAGCTTTAACACTAAACCCGTTGTCCATCAAAGTTTTTTCAATCTTCTTTACTTCATCTTTCGTATTGCGCAAGTCCTTAAATCCAGATTCACCATACTCTGAACGTACCAGCCCTGCCAAATCAGATTTTTCATACACCTTACTTTCTTCTTCCATCTTTTGTGGAGCTAAACTGTATTGCAGTCCTCCGTAAAGTGTAGCAGTTCTATTGATTTTGTTAGAATGGTGAGCATTCACAATTTCTCTTGCAGACGTCAGTCTTACAAAATCATAATGCTGCCCTAATGTCGTTCCATCAGAAAGAGGTAGAGCTTCCAATGCGATGCCGTGCATGACACCCGATGGAATATAATACACAGTACTTCCTTTGGCTATGTTTGCTTCAATAGGTTTCCATATCAAGTTTGCAGCCCCATCCTGCAATTGCTCAAAATCATAGAGTGTAAAGTTTTGCATACCATCCAGCATAGCACCCAGTTGCTGTTGGTCAAAACACTTCACCAAAAGAGGATGGCTTTTATCTTTATCATAAATATATGCTACATATTGGCGAACAGAATCTTCCGCTTGATAATCAGAGAAATCTATCACTACTTCATGATCAGCCAGACTATTCCTAACCTTTTCATAGTTTATGTCAAGGTATGTCTCATATTTGCTGTAACTCTGGCACTTGCGACTTAACCGTTGTTCCAACTCTCTTTGCTGTATCGTCAAACTGTCTATTTCAATCTTATTATATTCATAGTTGTTTTTCAATGCCAGAGTTCTATTGTTTACAGCCAACAGATTACGATAGCAGGCAATGTCGTCATCAGTTCCTTCCATTCGGATGACATCGACAACTGACTTCTCGGTTTCAAGCAGCAAGGACTTTGAGAACAACAAGGCATTATAACATGTTTCTATCAAATCATTGTTATTGATTCCGCATTTTATTGCAAATGCTGCCATTCCACTAAGATTATTCAGCGTTTCTATCCAGAACTGTTCTCTTTGCGAAGGAGTTGCGTATCGCCATAATTGTTTTAAGTTTCCAATTAAGTAATTCATAGAAACCCGGAACAGACGGTCTGCCTCTGTTATGTTTCCTCGAGCACCTTCAATGTTGGCCAAAGTGAATAGCGTCTGATAATATGTACCTGATGTCTCTCCATATTTATTCTTGCATGCTTTTACATATCTGCTATAGGTAGCAAAAGCATCATTATACCGTTTTTGTACGAAGTATACTTCTGCTTTGTTCAATAGACTTGTGAATTTTGAAGGAGAATCCTCTATCATTTTACCATCGAGAGAATTGTATGCTTTATTGAAATACTCTATCGCTTTCCCGTATTTCTTAAAATCGGCATAGCAACAGCCTTTTATATTATAAAAGTTGGCAATTACCTCCTTGTCTTGATATGAATGACCAACTCCACGCTCCATACTGTCCAAACAAGCAAAGGCTTCTGTGCTGTCATTGTTCAAGGCATAGAGTTTACATAAATTACTGTAATAAAGGTACTGTAGATCACAATTTCTACCATTCAATATTTTTGTCTGTTCTATATGATTCTTTGCAAATCTGATAGCATCTTTGTATTCCTTTTGTTGTTGCTTCAAGTTCATCATGTTGCTGTAATAATCAAGTTTTGCCTGTTCCCGGTCAGAGAAAGACAAATCTTGCATCACATTCCAACATTGCTGCAATTGAGTCTCTGCCATGGCAAACTCTTTTCGGGCAAAATATTCCTTTGCCCAATATATATGATATATGGTTTTCAGTTTGGCAGAATTGGACACATTATAAAGAGAGTCTAACTCTTTTTGATAATGGTTGTAGCCTACTATGTCGCCAGTAGTTCTATACAAAGAAATTAAATTAGCCACAATTTGGGCTTGAACAAAGTCATCTTTGTATTCTACAGCCTTTTGCAAAGCATCATTATAATGATTGTTTGCTTTTTCCCATTCGCCCAATGCCACGTTCAATGTTCCCATTGCTTCTTCGGCTTGAATCTGAAAAGCTATATCACCAACATCGCGGTATCCCTTTTG
Organism: Leyella stercorea; assembly: GCF_021531355.1. Lineage (GTDB taxonomy): Bacteria > Bacteroidota > Bacteroidia > Bacteroidales > Bacteroidaceae > Prevotella. The sequence goes on from NZ_JADYTS010000075.1 coordinate 2,813, forward strand.
CGCTTTTTGCAAATGTTCGTAAGCAATGTCAAATTTGCCTGCGTAAATATCCAAAGAACTTTGTGCCATCCAATAATGTGGACTTCCGTATCTGTACGGATTTGTCTGCGCACATATACAACAGGTGGATATAAGCCATATAACAGCAACAGATATATAATGTTTATAGTTCTTCATACAACCTTTTTCTATCATTTCTACAATATCCGAGAATAGCAAGCTGCGGGACGATATCTTAGCTGTTACAAAAAGTTATTGCCAAATTTTTCCTCAAACTCTGTAACAACATTCTTAAAATGTGGAGTTAAGCGATTAAAAGCTTCTACATAGAGTTCTTCGGGTACTCCAAAATAAGCCTCAGCAATAGAGCCAGTAATACAGGCAATAGTATCACTGTCGCCACCTATACTTACAGCGTTGCGTATGCAATCTTCAAAGTTTTTTCCATCGAGGAATGCGACAATAGCCTGTGGCACTGTATCCTGACAAGTACCTCCCCATTTATACGTGTTACGAATTTCGTCACAAGTAAAGTTTAGGTTATAGCCAAAACGTGCTGATATTTCACTCCTTATTTCTTCCTTGCTTAGCCCTTTCCTGCCCATAAGCACGCAAAGTGCCGTAGCCTGTGCACCTTTAATTCCTTCTGGATGATTGTGGGTACACTCTGCCGAACATTTTGCATACACAAGAACATCTTCTATGGTATCAAAAGCCCATCCAACAGGTCCAACACGCATTGCACAACCGTTACCGCAACTTACATATGGTTCAAAATCTCCATTTTCAGATTGCCAAAGCCATTTCTGAAAACCGCTGCCATATCCACCCAATGGATGTGGATAGTTTGTCCCATATCTATAATAATACCTACCGCTATCACTCTTACTTGCACCTTCAAGAATCCACTTTGCAGTAGCTATCGACAAAATGCTGTCATCCGTATAGTCAGACCGGTCTGAAAACAAAGGGAATTCCTTCGTCTTTATATTGTGGAACTCATATATGCTTCCCACAATGTCTCCTATAATACTTCCTATCATAATTTTCACTTGTTTACGTTATCAAAGTCACAAGAAAATCTCATATCTCAATACCCTAATCCGTGACGGGCACAACTTTTAAGTTTGTTATTTTGTATGTTTATGGGATATAGAGTTGGAAAGTAACAATTTGCTATTAGATTATCAACGCTGATTCTTGTTATTGATGAATCTCATTAGTGTTCCATTAAAATCGGGACACTAATGATTCCACTTAGTTATTCGGAATAAAGAAATCCTCTGGCGAGAAGTCGTCTTTTGTCTGGTTTGCTCTTTTGGGTGTCCATGTTCTAACATGAATCTTCGGACTGCCTTCTTCTTGGAAATCCCAAAGCAGGAACACGTATCCATCGTCGGAGTATTGTCTGCCATTGTATTGCTGACTGCTCCATTTCTGGCGTAGTCTCACACCATAAATGTTAGGATTTGAACCATGACGCATAAGTTCTATGTCCGAAAAGTCAACATTTATGAATTCATTGCCTTTGAACAGATTCCTAAGATTATTGATATACTGCTGTTTGTTTTGTTTACTGTACACCACTTTCTCATTCACCTTTTGCGAGACACCGTCAATGTTGTTTTTGCCTAATGTTCTGATAACACGACCAGTAATGATAAGAGCATCATCGCTAAAGATTTCTTGCAGAGCATTGATGTTTTTCTCCACATAGTAGCTTCTGAAGTTCTCCACAAAGTTCAGAATCTCTCTTCTCATTCTAAGGTCAACGTTAGAGTTGCTACCATGCAGAAGAGCTACATACGAGTTGTTGTCGATGGCTGTTCTAACACCCGTGATTACACCTTTCTTATTGAAGCTGATAGTCAACTCCTTATGTATCTCGCCCTTGTAAGTATTGTCGATGGGTTTCATCTCCACAGGAATCTGTCTTATCTCATATCCAGTGAAGTCCTTTAGGCAAGACTGCACATTATTGTTCCACTCACAACGAAAATGAATGTTTGTCCAAAGGCTTTTCAAACCACTCGCAGCCATATCGTCAATGTCAACATTTGTTAGGTTCAACTGTCGATGGTTGGCTTCCGCCTTGTTTATCTCGCTCAGCAACGACGACACGTTTCTTTCGACATGCGACTTAAGCGATTCATTGTATATGCCGTCGCTGAACTGGAACGTCACCTGAGCAGACATCAACGATGAAACCAATACGACATAAAGTAAAAGAATATATCTTTTCATAAAGCTTTGATTATTTTATATGCAGATTATTTTACACGCACACATATAGGTGCACAGTTTTTAAAAGATTTCATGCCTTCAGAGTCAACAACCATTCCTGTCTTCACGTCCGTTCTTGCGCCATTTTTCACTGGTGATAGAACACCCACTATTTGTCGGTCAACGTTCATCATCACAAGATAACATTCGGTTTGATTGAGCATGGAATTGAATTTGCCCCACGAGTCAATAAGGTTGTTGTCCATAGCCATGTCAAGTAAGTACTGCAACTGGACGAAGGAGCTCACGTCACAAACCTTCTTGATTATGTCAGGCCAGTTAGCCGACCCCAAGACGGGAGTTGTATTTGTATTATTGTTGTTAGTATTTGTGTTCACGCTTGTGTTGGGATGGAAAGTCATAGCCTCTTTCTTCTCAACAATGGTTTTAGCCACATACACCAACACCATTATAGCATCGCCACGGTTTACGCTCTTTTGTTGCAAGTTAGCCATTATCTTGTCCTCGGCAACCTCCTCTATCTCCATTTCCTCACAGTAGTTGGCAATATTCTCCTTAAGATAACTGAACGCAATGTTCTTAGCTTCGTCAACACTTGCGGCAGTAGCCTCAGCAGTGAAATATTTGCCCGACAGTTTTATTTCGTTGATAGCCTCAACTGTATCTTGTGCAAAGCACGACAGAGCGCAAGCAACCAGTGCCACAACAAATGTGCATAATCGTCTTAATGTCATTTCGCTTTCTTTGTTTTAATGTCGTTATAGAGGTTCTTCACATTTGTCGTTGGAGTGTAGAGATATGCTTTGGAATTAATCACCAACTTGTTTGTGGCAATATCCTTCACATCACATTCCAGACTAAAGATATGGTCGTAGCCAGTCTCCTTATTATATATAAACATGGCTCCATAAAACTTGCCATCCTTCATCTCCTCGAAACTGAAATAAGGAATGCAACCCTGACTCTTTACAAACTCCATAAACTGTCTTACACTGACGGTAGCTGTCTCATTTTTCTTGTCGCTTGCTATCATCGTTATCGACATCTTGGCTTCGGGAATACTCTTGCAGTTAAGCAACATAGTGTTAGCAATAGTCTGCACAGGATACTTTGTGTCGATCACTGGCACATAGTCCTGCTTTCCGCTGAGCCTATAATATGTTGTGTTGGTTACGGTAGGCAGTATATAGTTCTTGCCAGGTAGAGTATACAGAGTATCCTCAAGATCTCTAATCGTTCTTAGGTCAGCCACGTCAATGTCGCATTCTGCAGGTTGCTGCTTAGGCTTATACGCTTTCAGGTCGCGCATAAAGTTATGCTCAAGTTCCTTGCGTGGCGCACTCAGCAATAGGTCGTATTTTATGGGTATAAGCATGTTGACAACTTCCGTCTTGCCTTCTTTCCATACTGCTTGATACGCCTTGTTGTCTATCTTGCCTATAGTGAACGAAGCCGAGTCGGTAATGGCGAGCAAATTGCTCCATCCACCCTTAACAAACTTGGCGTCCATATACTTCAGATTGTTTCTTGTCAGTTTAAATGTCTGGCACAACAGTCCGCTCTCTATAAACTCAAGCACGGCATTGTTGTCCTTCTGGCGGTAGGCATTGCGGAACAGACTTAATCCTATATGCTCCACCATACCATTGTCAGTCTTCCTGACAACAATCTTATATTTGTCCTTTTGGAAGACAGAATAGCCAACCTTAAGAGTGTCCAGACCGTCCAGCTTCAGTTCCGCAGCAACCCTTTTCAGTTCTTCCGTCTTGAACGACATGTTTTGTGCCATGCCTTCTGTTGCAATACACAACAGAAGGACAATGGCAGATAAAATGGTTCTCATATATGTTTAGTTTTTTTGTTCAAACGTTATACCACGCAGCAAAGCAGTCCAGACGTTGCCCACTTTTCCGCGCTTGGCAATCTCTTTTGCCATCTCGGCATCTTTCTTCACACCGCCAAGTCCCTGCTGATAGCATGAAGCAAGATTGTCGGCAGCCTCCTTAGAGAGATAACCGTTCAGCAAGGCATCATTATAATAGGCTATAGCCTTCGATATGTCCTTGTTGACAATCTTTCCAGTGAAATACAAGTTGCCAAGTTCACATTTTGCAGGTGCATATCCACCCTCAGATGCCTTTTCGTAGCATTCCACCACCTTGTTCTTGTCAGCCTTCACCGCATAACTTCCTTCAAAGTAGAGCTTTGCGAGCAGATAGTTGGCATAAGGGTCATCAGCTTTTGCTGCCTTCTCGTAATAAGCCATCATCTTCTTCTCGTTGGCTTTTTTCCACGACTTGTCGGCATAGCAGAATCCGAGCAATGTAGAAGCCACGGCAATGTTTTTCTTTTCGAGAATAGTAAGCTCCTTCACAGCCGTAGCATAATCGGGTGTCGTCGATTCCATAAACGTCATGGCATGTACAAACGAGTAGAAGTCGGTGTTCTTCCATCCGTTCTTTATCTCCACATTAGGTTCGTTGAGAAACTTTTGGAAGTTGGCTTTCATTCCCTTTGAGGCAGCATCGGCAAGCCATTGCAGTGCAATGACATAGTTCGGCTTCACGCCCTGTCCGTTCTTATACATTATTCCCACATTCCATACTGCCACAGGATTGTTCTTGGCAGCCGCAAGCTTATACAAGCCCATAGCCTTGGCATAGTCCTGCTGAATGCCGTCGCCCTTGTACAGCAAGTCGCCGAGCATCATCATCGCATTAGGCACATTCTTTTTAGCAGCCTTGTCGAGATATGTCGCAGCCTGAGCCTTATTCACCTTAGTGCCTTTGCCATTGCAGAGATAATCGCCACATTTATATTCCGACACAGCGTCGCCTTTGCTCGCCGCCTTTTGGTAGTAAGGTAAAGCCTCGGTATACATCTTAGCCTGGTCGTAGATGGTTGCCACTCTTACCGCAGCTTCAATCGAGTTGTTGGCTGCTGCCATCTTCAAGTATTTCAGTGCAAGCTCATTGTTCTTCTTCACAGTGTTTCCACATCCATTGTAGTAGATGTCGGCAAGCAGGTTTATGTCGAAAGCCGACTTGTTCTTTGCCACATTCTCTTCGCGTTGCTTCACCAATTCGGCGTTGCCAGCCTTTATAGACTCCTTATAGAGTTTCACAGCCATCACAGAATCCTGCTTAATGCCACGTCCCAATTGGTAGCAGAGTCCCATGTTAGCTATAGCCTTCACATGTTTCTGCTTGGCAGCCATACTAAACCATTTCAGAGCCACATCATAGTTCTGCTTCACTTTCTTGCCAGAGTAGTAGTAAGTGCCGAGAGTGTTTTGAGCCTCGCTGTTGCCTTTCTTGGCAGCATCGGTCAACTTCCTCACCTCTACAGAGTCAGCATTCACTGCCGCAGGCTTTGCCTGTCTGTTCGGGGTTGTTTTTTTCTGAGCTGTGGCATTATAGGCAGTAAATAAAGTCATTGCCACAGTCAGCATTATACATTTATATCTCATAGTTTTTGTTGGTCTTTTGATTTAACATGCCTTTATTATCCAAGGTCTACAACGTCGTCCATAGCATTGTCCACAACAGCATCCGTTGGGTTGTCGCTATCGTTCTGTGCCAAATAGCCATAGTCATCATTGTTTGTGCCAATGATGCTTTCGGTGTCGCTCACAGTAAGAGTAGAAGGCACCTCAGCCAACACATTGCCAGTATCGTCGGTAACAACATCATACGAGCCATTTCCGTTTACGTCCACCATATACAGGGTTTCGCCATTGTCACCTACAATCTGTGCAGCTGTCAACACCTCGCCGTCAACGGTCTCCACTGTTCCCACCGCTGCAATGTCCATGTTCGCCATGTCGATGTCGGTAGGGTCAACCATTATAACGTCGTCGGTCAGGTTCTGTGCCACGAGGTTAGGGTCAACATCAGGAATATCGTCTACGTTGACTTCTGTGTTCACCTCATTAGTAGAAGATTCATTAGCCGATGGTCCATTGGTTTGAGTCGGTTCTTCTACAGTGGCCTGTGGTTGTGGCTCTGTGGTAGATGCCGTTGCAGCAGGTTCTGCTGTTTGTGTTGTTGCACTTGCGGCATTGTCTTGTGCTGCGTTGTGAGTGTCTGTAGACTGTGTTGTTGCATTGTTGGCATTCGTCTCTCCTGCAATAGGGGCAGTAGGGTTGTCATCTATAGAATCCACAATATCTATGTCTTCCTCTCCTCTTATAATATCGGCAGTTACCATAACACCTGCACCAGCCATAGCTGCTCCAGCTAATGCTGCACCTTTCTTCAAGTTCTCTTTTGAGTTTTCGTTGATGTTCAAAGCCTGTGTCTCCATAATCAATGTTTTTATAGGGTTTATAATTCCGTTTTGTTTTTATTTCTGATGCAAAGATAGGACTTATTTATATCTCAGCCAAGTCTTTTTCTTCATGTTGCTTCAATGGCTAAGTTTCTTTGACGAAACCAAGGGTTTCTCTGACGAAGTCGAAAAATCGGCTTTTTATTGTTTCCCTTGGCTTCTCTATTGTGTAGGTTATGTTCTCTTTCTTGTCTGTGCCGTCATCGTCTATGTCATCTATCTCTACGATATAAGCCGTGTTGTTGTCGTGGCTGTTCCTGCATATAGTCGCCAACTCTTTTGTTCTCTCTTCAAGAGAAATGTCGGATGTCAGTATCTCAGCCAAGTCGTCGTTGTCGACCATGCCATATACTCCATCTGTACATAGCATAAACACGTCATGTGGCTTTATGTCGCGTATCAAGGTTATTGTCGGAGTCATATATCGGTCTTTGTCATCGGTAACGAACAAGCATTTTGTTATGACATTACCTTTAGGATGGTTTTTGACTTCCTCTGGCTTTATCTCTCCATTGTCGAGTAAATCGTTTACGAGCGAATGGTCTTTGGTCTGAAATACCACTCCTTCGCCCTTGCGTATTTGATAGATACGGCTGTCGCCAAGATGTGCCAAGAGCATTCCCTCATTGGTCTTTGCCATAAAAGCAAGTGTTGTAGCCATTGATGCACAAACTGCCCTGTTTTTGTATAATGTCTTGTATGCTTCGTTTGTAAGTCTTACAATGTCTGCTGCTTTTAAATTGCAACAGTCGTTATTAGCAAGATTTTGTTCGAACGATTGACAAACAAGACTGCTGGCTATCTCACCATGGTCTCTGCCACCAACACCATCGCATACAACAAAAAAAGATGTATGGGCTGTTAGCTCTGTTGGTGAAAGACAGTCTTGTTGAGACGGGCGGTTGCCAAGTTGAGAGAAAAAACAATGGTGTAGCATAGAAGAAATTTTAAAATGAAAAATGGAGTGGGGGTGTAATGGATGTTAATTTGACGGTTTTGAGGTATATGTGTTACTCTGTTAATACTAACCTAAAGCCAATGCCATTAGTAAGGTTCCAATTAGTAAGAAATTTACGGTTAGATGACCGACAGTCTTTAGTATAACTGTTCCAGTCTCCACCTCGGAGTTCAAGAGTATTCCATTGTTTTTTACCTATAGGGTCTTTTTGTGGCTTGTGTGGATATTTCCCCATTGGGAGTAAACACCACTCCCAAACATTGCCAGACATATCATATATACCTAATTCATTTGCTTGTTTTGTACCCACGGGATGCATGGTGTTATTACTGTTAGCTCGATACCATGCTACATCAGAGAGGTTGTTACTTCCACTATATTGATAGCCTCGACTTTTGCTTCCACCTCTAGCTGCATATTCCCATTCTGCGACTGTTGGTAGACGGAAATTCTTGCCTGTAATCTGATTCAATTTGCTTATAAATTTCTGACAATCAATCCAACGGACATCGTCTTTAGGATATTGGTCGCCCATATAAAACCCAGGTATAGGTTCTTCTTCCATTATAGCATACCATTGGGCTTGAGTTACCTCATACTTACCGATATAAAAATCTTTAGTTATTGTAACTTTATGTGCAGGCTTTTCATCGTCTGTTGGAGATTCCATTTCAGCAGTAGCTCCCATAGTGAACGTTCCTGCCTCTACCTTTACCATTTCTATATTTATGCCATCTTTTACGTTTATAGATACAGTTTTTACTGGTGGTTGGGCAAATTGTTGGTTAGACGATAGTAGGGCTATCAACCTCTCGTCTATTTTTTTATTGCCCAAAAGCGTAAGCACATACGTGCGGTTGCTCTCCAATTTATCCACTCCGTAGTCTTCAAATGTAACCATAAGCGGAAGATAGTCTTTGGTTGTGATTTTTAATTGCCGTGATCTCTGTGGCATATACACCCAAGTCTCATTCGTGTACTTAACAACAGGCTTGACTATATTTCCACCGAAATCAATAATGTCGCCAACAAACAGTACTTTGACAACGGCACAGTTGCAGTTGTTTGTATCCTTGCGTGGCTGAGTTTGAGCAGTCAAGTCACTTGAAGCTATCTTGAACGATTTTACTGTCAGCTCTTGGGCAAATGTGGATGGTATTGCCATAAAGAGCATTAATATGAATAATAGTTTCTTTTGCATAATTCTATATCATACATTAATCTTATTTTGAATGGGCAAGTCGAAGTCCAAGATTTTTAAATTTATTTTGTGGAGCCGTTCCGTTTCTATACGAACAACGGCAATACGTTTCACCATTGTCATAGCCTCCACCACGAAAAACTTTATTGTAAGCCTTTATTGGTCCAGTTGGATAATATGCCGTTTTTTTGTCGTATGATCCATACCAATCTTGACACCACTCCCATACATTACCCGACATATCATAAAGTCCCAATTCGTTAGGTTTCATCATTCCAACCGTATGAGTCTTATCCATACTATTGCGGAAACACCACGATAAATATTCCAAGTAGTTTCCTCCACTATATTTATAATGCATGCTGTTACTTCCTCCACGAGCAGCATATTCCCATTCCGCTTCAGTGGGAAGTCTGTATTTTTTACCCGTAAGTTCATTTAACTTCATTATAAACTTTAGACAATCATCCCAGCTTACATTTTCTACTGGTAGATTTTTACCTTTAAAATGTGAAGGATTATCACCCATCACTGCCTCCCAGAGTTCTTGAGTTACCTCATATTTGCATAGATTAAAACAGTTCAATACAACTGGATGAGCAGGTTTTTCATCTGAATTAGCTTCTCCTTTTTGTTCTTTTGTTGCTCCCATAGTGAATTCCACTGCCTCAATATACACCATATCATCATTGAGTTTTTCTAATAATTTCGCAACTCTGTCATTATCTGTTGTTTCATTTATATCCTCAATATGTTGGTTATTGTTTTCTGAAATACCATTGTCTACTATAGATTCTTTTAGTAAAGATATCTGAATAGTACTTGGAGAAGATGCTTTCAGTTTTACAGTCCCTTCCTCCGACTCATATCCATCACAAGCAACAATATATGAATGTTGACCAACCGTCAATGTTGTTTCTGCAATACCATTCGTTCCTTTAACAAATTTATTGTCAACAAGAACGGAAGCCGAAGTTGGTGAATATTTTATTCTCAACTTCTGGGTTTGTCGTTCAGTAATAGTATTTGGCTTTTTCAATGTCAAGACATACGTTGCTCCACTCTCCACCTTACCAATACCATAATCGTAAAAGTTAACCATAAGAGGAGTGTAGTTCTTATGTAGAACTTGCAGCATGGAAACACCTTTTGGCATATAAACCCAATATTCACCAATCTTTTGAACTGGTTTCCCCATAATACCACCATCAAACTTCACACCATCAAGAGCTATACCTACTTTTATTAGTGCACAGTTACAGTCATTAAGGTCCTTGCGTGGCTGAGTATGGGCTGTAAGGTCGCTTGGGGCAAGCTTGAAGGACTCGACTGTGAGCTTCTGCGCAAAGACTGATGATATTGCTGCAAAGAGCAAGACGAAAGATAGAAGTATTTTATGCATGAAATTTATATTTGTTTGAGGGCTTAGGATATCAATAAAAAGAGTGGAAACTCGAAATAATAAATAGTTACTCGGAGAGGACCAGGCGGAACCCAAGGAAGCTGCGACGGTAGCCAGACGTGATTCTTAAACGGAATGACGAGCGACAGTACCTGGCAGTGTAGCTCCAGCTACCCCCACGGTACACGCGGTCAGACCCACTATTAGCACCTGTAGGATTTACCTGTGAAAAACTATCATATCGTCCATACCTATCCTGACACCACTCCCACACATTACCAGTCATATCATATATGCCTAATTCATTTGCTTGCTTTGAACCTACATCATTAGTCATATTACCGCTGTTGTCGCTGTACCATGCTACATCTGAGATATTATTACTACCGCTATACTGATAACCTCTGCTCTTCTTTCCACCACGGGCAGCATATTCCCATTCGGCTTCAGTGGGGAGACGGAACGTCTTGCCTGTTATTCTATTCAGCTTGTTGATGAATTCCTGACAGTCGTCCCAACTAACTTTCTCTACTGGCAAGTTGTCACCCTTAAAGTTAGAAGGATTATTACCCATTACGGCTTTCCACAAAGCCTGTGTAACCTCGTATTTACCTATGTAATAATCGTTGGTCAGAGTCACTTGATGAGTAGGTTTTTCCCAATCATACGGATCCTCCATCTCTGATGTCGCTCCCATAGTGAACGTTCCTGCCTCAACACGAACCATATCAATGCTTATGCCTTTCTTTACGGGAATGGTTATTGTATTGTCTG
>NZ_JADYTS010000076.1 GCF_021531355.1 Leyella stercorea
TATATGGGAAAAATTAAAGGATTTCTCTTTGCCGTACGACACAGAGAAATCCTAATGACCGATTTGGGTTTATAACGCTTTATTACTTACTTTAGATACTATATATCTTCGTTGGATTTTTGCAGTACTTGGCACAAGTACTGAGGCTATATCATATATAAAAATAGGAGGTAAACACCTATAATTAGTATTTACCTCCTACTTGATTATTTTATAGCTTTTAATTATAAAGCCATGTCGTGCAAAATTTCAGACAGGGTAGGGTGGATGTGTATGATGTTGGCCAGCTGCTGAAGTGTAGTGCCGCTGTTCATCAATGCTGCAATCTCCTGTACCATATCGGCTGAGTGGGCACCAAATGCGTGACATCCTACTATTCTCTGGTCGTTGGTTGTATCAACGAGGAGTTTTATCATTCCGTCGGTCTCGTTCATAGCGAGTGCTTTGCCGTTGGAGCGGTAGAAACCCTTGCGACACTCGTAGGGGCGCTGCTCGGCCTTCAGCTGGTCTTCGCTCAATCCTACGCTTGCTGCCTCGGGATTGGTGAATATGGCAGATGGCATTACGTCGAAGCGGATGTCATCGGGGCGGTTGAGTATGCGATTGACCACGTGCAGACCTTGGAATGTGGCTGCATGTGCCAGCAGACAGCGTCCGTTGACATCGCCGATGGCGTATACGCCACTAACGTTAGTCTGGAGATCATCGTCTACTACTATGCCTTTAGGCGAGTGTTCTATGCCTACCTGTTCGAGTGCGAGACCTTCTGTACAGGGTTTGCGTCCGGTAGCTATAAGCACCATATCTGCATCTATGCTAACAGGTTTGCCCTTTTTCTCGAAGCTTACAGTCAACTGTTTGGTTCTGTCTTCTGTATCAGTCTGTGTTATCGACTTTACAGCCGACTGCATGTAGAATTCTACACCACGCTTGCAGATGGTCTGACGCAGGCGCTTGGCAATGTCAGAGTCGAGCACGGGCAGACATTCCTTAAGAAACTCTATTACCGTTACGTTGCTGCCAAAGCTGCTGAATACCGACGCAAACTCCATGCCTATCACTCCTGCGCCTATGATGCACAGGCGCTTGGGCAAGTGGTCGACATCAAGCAGTTCGGTTGAAGTGACAACTCCTGGCAATGTGGTTCCCTCTATAGGCGGACACTTAGAGTCGCTTCCTGTTGCTATTATTATGTTGTCGGCCGTGTACTGATCGTCGCCAACAGCTATCGTATGAGCATCAGTAAATGAGGCTGTTCCTCGCACGAGCGTAATGCCAGGTGTCTGCATGAGTGTTTCCACTCCGCTTCGCAGCTGACCAATAACCTCTTGTTTACGTTCCATCACGCGGCCGAAGTCGAGTGAGTAGCCTTCGCCCATAAGTCCGAATGTGTCGGCATGGCGTAGTGTGTCTACTATTTCGGCGTTGCGGCAGAGTGTTTTGGTGGGTATGCAGCCACGGTTGAGGCATGTACCTCCTGCTTCTGCCTTCTCGATGATTACAACCGATAGTCCGTGCACGGCAGCATGGTGGGCGGCACGATAGCCGCCCGGACCCGAGCCTATGATAATTAAATCCGAATGTATCATATCTGTTGTTGGTTCGAATGCTATTGGTTCATCTGTTTCCAAGTGAGAATAGGGTGCTTGGCTGCCAATACGTCGTCAACACGTCCTACAGGAGTGTTGTGAGGTGCAGTCTTCACCTCCTCTGGATTGTTCTTGGCTTCTTCGGCAATCTGTCTGAGCACTTCGATGAATGCGTCGATCGTCTCCTTGCTTTCGCTCTCGGTAGGCTCTATCATCATGGCCTCATGGAAGAGAAGCGGGAAGTAGATGGTGGGAGCGTGGTAGCCGTAGTCGAGCAGGCGCTTTGCCACATCCATAGTAGTTACTCCAGTCGACTTGTCCTTGAGTCCGTCGAACACGAACTCATGTTTGCATACGGTAGGAATTGGCAGGGCGTAGACATCCTTTAGCGACTCCTTCACGTAGTTGGCATTGAGCGTTGCGAGTGGTCCTACCATACGTATGTGCTCTTTGCCGAGCGAGAGAATATAGGCGTAAGCTCGCATCATTACGGCATAGTTGCCGAAGAATTCGCCTACGTGTATGTTGTCCTCGTCGCAGCCTACTATCTTGTATGTGTCGCCATCCTTTTCTACCTTAGGTACGGGCAGGAACTGCTCCAGACCTTTGCGAACGCCTACAGGGCCCGAACCGGGACCTCCGCCGCCGTGAGGTGTTGAGAACGTCTTGTGCAGATTGATGTGCATCACGTCGAATCCCATATCGCCCGGACGGCATACGCCAAGCATCGGGTTGAGGTTGGCTCCGTCGTAATACATCAGTCCGCCACATTCGTGTACGAGTTGTTGTATTTCGGGAATCTTGCACTCGAAGAGACCGAGTGTGTTGGGGTTGGTCATCATCATAGCTGCCACCGTGTCGTCAAGCAGTCCGCGCAGGTCTTCTGTGTCAACAACGCCGTCAGCTGTTGATTTCACCTCAACAATCTCCAGTCCGCATACAGCAGCTGAAGCAGGGTTGGTGCCGTGTGCTGAGTCTGGTACAATCACCTTTGTGCGTTTCATGTCGCCACGGCTCTGATGGTAGGCACGTATGGTCATGAGTCCGGTTAGCTCGCCGTGAGCACCTGCAAAGGGGTTTAGTGTGAACTCTTCGAGACCGGTTATCGCCGCTAAGCTCTTCTGCATCTCGTAGTACAGCTGCAATGCTCCTTGACAAGTCTGCTCTGGCTGCAAGGGGTGTAGTTCGGCAAACTGGGGCATGGCTGCCACCTCTTCGTTGATGATAGGATTGTACTTCATCGTGCAGCTTCCCAGTGGATAGAATCCGTTGTTCACGCCGAAGTTGTTGGCGCTCAGATTAGTGTAGTGGCGTATAACGGTAAGCTCGTTGCACTCAGGCAGTTGAGCGTCGGCATTACGTCGCATAGCTTCTGGCACTTCGTGATGTCCGAACTCGTTGTTGGGAAGGGAATAACCGCGTCTCCCAGGATGCGACAATTCAAAAATCAGATTTCCATAAAGACGGTTGTTCATAGCGTTTCCTCCTTTACAATGTTTACGAGTTGGTCAATTTCTTGCTTTGTGCGTTTCTCGGTTACGGCAAACATCAGGGTGTCATCGTCAACCTTTATGCCGCCCAATATTCCGTTTTCGATGAAGCGTTTCTGCAGGCTGTCGACATTGCCCTTATAGCTTACGCAGAACTCGTTGAAGAAGTCCTGTGGGTATTTGTCCTCAAACTTGCCCGTAGCTATCAGCTGGTCGTGCAGATAGTGTGCTCCGTCGTATGACATCTGTGCTGCCTCCTTGAGTCCTTCCTTGCCCATTACCGACATGTAAATAGTGACGAAGAGAGCCATGAGCGACTCGTTTGAGCAGATGTTTGATGTGGCTTTCTGGCGGCGTATGTGCTGTTCGCGAGCCTGCAGGGTGAGTACGAATACGCGTTGTCCGCGGTTGTCGAGAGTCTGTCCGACGATACGTCCAGGCATCTTGCGCATCAGCTTCTCTGTGCAGCACATATAGCCTACTGACGGACCTCCGAATGCCATTGGTATGCCCAGCGACTGTCCGTCGCCTACTGCTATGTCAGCACCCCATTCGCCTGGTGTCTTGAGCAGAGCGAGGTCGGCAGCTACACTATTGATTACGAACAGCGCCTTGTTGGCGTGGCATGAATCTGCATATCCTGCATAGTCTTCCACTATGCCGTAATAGTTGGGCTGCTGTACGATTACGCCAGCCACGCCACCCTTGTCAAGACGCTCGTCCATCTGCGCCTTGTCGGTAACGCCCTCGTTTTGGGCAATCATTTCTACGTTAAATCCGTGGAAATGTGCGTAAGTTTTCACTACATCTACTATTTTCGGGTCTACTGTGCCTGAAATCAGCACAGTATCGGTCTTCTTTGTCGAAGCCATAACCATGATTGCAGCCTCGGCTGTAGCGGTAGATCCGTCGTACATTGACGCGTTGGAAATATCCATACCAGTCAATTCTGCCATCATACTCTGATATTCGAATATGTAATGGAGTGTTCCCTGCGAAATTTCTGCCTGATAAGGGGTGTAACTTGTGAGGAATTCAGAGCGTGATATGATGTTTGGCACTATTGCCGGAGTGTAATGGTCGTAGCATCCAGCTCCGGCAAATACCGTGAGACGCTGGTTCTTGTTGCCTAATTTCTCGAAGAAAGTGCGTATGCTTGCTTCGCTCAAGGGTTCTGGCAAGTCATATTCTCCCTTGAAACGTATTTGTTCGGGCACGTCAGAGTAGAGGTCGTCAAGCGACTCCATTCCGGCCTTCGCAAGCATTTGCTTTATCTCTTCCTCGGTATGTGGAAAATACTTGAAGTTCATAGTTTGAGTAGGGAATATTAATAGTTAGAAATAGGGAGTATACAGTAAATCAGAAGCTGGGAATCAGGAGTGCGGAGAGCTTGTTTGAGCAAAACGTTCCGCTGTTCTCCTGATTCCCTACTTCTTGATTTGTTGTTTCGGTAAGATTTCAGATTTCTTTAAGCCTTGCAGAAATCCTCATAGGCCTGTGCGTCCATGAGGTTGTCGAGCTCGGCTGTGTTAGAGAGCTGAACCTTGATGATCCAGTTTTCGAACGGGTCTTCGTTGATCAGTTCAGGCTTGTCTTCGAGGGCTTCGTTCACCTCTACTACAGTACCTGTTACGGGTGAGATAAGGTCGCTTGCTGCCTTAACGCTCTCTACGGCTCCGAAATCCTCGTCAGCCTCAACTTCGTCATCCACTTCGGGAAGGTCGACGTAAACCACGTTGCCGAGTGCGTTCTGGGCATAATCTGTGATGCCTACATATGCGAAATCGCCTTCTATCTTTACATATTCGTGTGACTCAGAATAGTAGAGTCCTTCAATTACTTTTGCCATAAATGTTATTAGTTGTTAGTTGTTTATATATAAGTTATTAGTTTTAATTATTTCTTGTAATGCTTGTCGTAGAAGCGCTTCTTCACCACTACGCCGGGGAAAGTCTTCTTGCGGATCTGTACCTCAAGTTCTGTGCCGAGCTTGGCATAGCGTGCGTCAACAAGAGCCATACATACCGACTTGTCGGTAGAAATAGTATGATAGCCTGTGGTCACCTCGCCAACCTCTTCGCCTTCGTGCAGAATCTTGTAGCCGTGGCGTGGAATGGCTCGGTCGCTTAGCTCGATGCCAATCACTCGCTTGCTTACACCGTTGTTCTTCTGTTCTACGAGTGCTTCCTTACCGATGAATTCGGGCTTGTCGAGCTTGCAGAACATGCTCAACCCTGCCATTACGGGTGAAATCTCGTTGGAAAGTTCATCGCCATAGAGTGGAAGTCCTACCTCAAAGCGCAATGTGTCGCGGCATCCAAGTCCGCAAGGCTTGCAGCGACCTGATGCCAGCAGCTTGTCCCATTGCTCGTTGATGTAGGCGTGTGAAGCGTATATTTCGAATCCGTCTTCGCCTGTGTAGCCCGTGCGGCTGATGATGATTGTCTCGCCAGCTACGTCGATAGTCTTGGTTGTGTAGAATATTAGCTCCTTGCATGCCAGTCCCAATACTTCCTCTACCACCTGCTCTGCCTCAGGACCTTGCACGGCAAGCTGTCCGTATTGTTCCGAGCAGTTCTTGAACTCCACGTCGTATCCCTCCAGATGGCTTTCCATCCATTCTACGTCCTTGTCGATGTTGGCTGCGTTGATTACGAGGAAGAAGTCGTTATCTGCCATCTTGTACACGAGCAGGTCGTCGACGGTTCCGCCATTCTCATAGCACATCATTCCGTAGAAAATCTTGCCTGGTTCGGCTCCACGCACATCGTTGGTGAAGATGTGGTTGACGTATCGTTCGGCATCAGGACCCTTTACAGTCACTTCGCCCATGTGTGAAACGTCAAACACTCCGCAATGCTGGCGTACGGCGTTGTGCTCGTCGGCGATGTTTGAATACTGGATTGGCATGATGAAACCGCCAAATGGTTGCATCAAGGCTCCGAGAGCTACATGTTTGTCATAAAGGCACGTTTTCTTTTCCATAAAAGATTAGTATTTGTAAGGTTTAATGTTTTTTCTTTATTTTAGTTGTTGGGGCATTTCGTCAGAAGGTTGACAAACTCTTCCTTCTTCAGGTTGAGTATCACGTTGTCGAGCTGCTCTGGCAGGGCTGCGTTTATGGCATCTGCCGTGTAGGCTGTGCCTTGCAGCTTGGCTATGATCTGCTGTCCGATGTCGCCCACGAGGAAGAAGTCGCCCTTGATGTCGATGTCCTTTATCACATCGTTCTTCATCTCCATGCTAACCACGAAGTCGCCTACGCCCTCAATGCGTCCGCTACGGGTTATGTTGTAACTTGGATTGTTGCCGTAGATGAATTCGGGTGTGAGGTATTCTTCTTCGATGTGTGCTATTTCGTCTATTGCTTTGTCGTCGAGAATGATTTGACTGTCGCAAAGGTTACGTCGTGTGAAATCCTTGAACTCTTCGATGTCAAGACTGATGTGGTCCTTCAGGAGTGTGATGTGCTGGCGCACGCTTTGTATTCCTTTCGACACAAGTTTCTCGCACGATGGCGTTATTGCGCCTACCATATTCTCTATGTTAGTGTCGTAGAGCATGGTACCATGTACTATGCTGCGTCCGGGTATGTGATAGAAGGCGTTGCCCGACACCTTGCGTCCTTCTATCATTATGTCGTTGCGTCCGCTTGTTTCGGCAGGTATTCCGAGCTTGCGCAGCATTTCCGACACCATATCTATATATCTGCTGAATGTCATACTCACATTTTCGTCGGGTGTTATGTACGAGAACATTATGTTTGTCATGTCGGCATAGACGCATCCTCCTCCGCTTTTGCGACGATAGGTCTGTATGTTGTGCTGTCGGCAATATTCTATGTTCACCTCGTTCTGTATTAGCTGGTTGCGTCCGAAGATAACAGTCGGGTCAACCTGCCACATGAAGAAATACTCGCCCTTGTCGAGATTGCGGGCAATGTATTCTTCCATGGCGAGATAGAAGGTTAGTCTTCTTTTTGGTTTGGTATTATTTAAAGCTACGTATATCATATTATAATGTGTAATTTCGTCAGGTTATTGGTAACAGTTGCAAACTTACACAAAAATATTTATATGCGTTAATCTTTAAGCACTTTTATTTTTAAATAATTCTGAAAAAAGGGAGATTGTCAGTCAATTTCAGACAGTTCGAGCCATCTCATCTCCTTTTCTTCGAGGCTTTCCTTGATGATGGGCAGTCGTTTGCTTTTCTCGGTGAGCTGTTCTATAGAAAGCGTTCCGCTGCAAAGTTCCTCCTCAATCTGCTTCTGCTCCTTCTCAAGTTCTGCTATTTCCTTTTCGAGACGCTCAAATTCACACTTTTCCTTGTACGTCTTCTTGCGTCGTTGTTCGCCTACAAACTCTCTCTTCTCCTTCTTTTCAGAGGTGGCGTTGGACTTGTCGGCTGTTTCGGCCTTGGGCTTGAGCGACTCCCATTCGCGGAACTGGGTGTAGTTGCCGGGGAAGTCCTTTATATCACCGTTACCACGGAATACGAGCAGGTGGTCGACAATCTTGTCCATGAAGAATCGGTCGTGCGACACTATTATGACGCATCCCGGGAAGTCCTGCAGATATTCCTCCAGCACCTCAAGCGTCTGTATGTCGAGGTCGTTGGTTGGCTCGTCGAGCACGAGGAAGTTTGGATTGCGCATCAGTACCGTACAGAGGTAGAGCTTGCGTCGCTCGCCTCCCGAGAGCTTGTACACATAGTCGTATTGCTGTTCGGGGGTGAAGAGGAAATGCTGCATCAGTTGTCCTGCCGTGATGTGCTTGCCTCCGCCGTAGTCGATGTATTCGGCTATGTCGGATATCACGTCGATTACGCGTTGCTGGTCGTTGAATTTCATTCCGTCCTGCGAGAAGTAGCCGAACCGTACTGTGTCGCCTACATCAAACTGTCCGCTGTCAGGACCTACTTCGCCAAGCAGCATCTTGATGAACGTGGACTTTCCCGTGCCGTTGTTGCCTACGATTCCCATTTTCTCGAAACGTTGGAAGTTGTAGTAGAAGTCTTTGAGTATCATCTTCTCGTCAAAGGCTTTCGACACATACTGGCACTCGAATATCTTCGAACCGATGTACACGTTCTTCGACTTGAGTCGCATCTGTCGTTCTTCCATGCGTTGCTTTGCCTTGGCTTCAAGGTCGTAGAACGCCTCCTCACGGTAGCGTGCCTTATGTCCACGTGCCTGTGGCTGTCGGCGCATCCATTCCAGTTCGCGACGATACAGATTGTTGGCACGCTCTATTTCGGCACGTGTGGCGTCGATGCGCTCCTGACGTTTCTCCATATAGTAGCGGAAGTTGCCGCGATAGGAATATATGGTATGGTTGTCGAGTTCGAGAATGAGGTTGCACACGCGGTCGAGGAAGTAGCGGTCGTGTGTCACCATCAGGAGCGTCTTGTTGCCCCTTGAGAGATAGCCTTCGAGCCATTCTATCATCTCGAGGTCGAGGTGGTTGGTAGGCTCGTCGAGTATCAGCAAGTCGGGCTCGGTAATGAGGACATTAGCCAGGGCGATGCGCTTCTGTTGTCCGCCGCTCAATTGGCCCATAGGCTGATTGAGGTCGGTAATGCGCAGCTGCGTAAGTATCTGCTTTGCCTTGAGAATCTTGTCGGGATCGCCGTTGTGGTTGAAGCAGGCATCGAGTACAGATTCTTCAGGGTCGAACTTGGGCTGCTGCTCAAGAAAACCCACACGCACATCCTTGCGGTATATGATGCTTCCCGAATCGACGGGCTCCTTGCCGGACAAGAGCGAGAGTAGGGTAGTCTTGCCCGTACCGTTCTTGGCTATGAGTCCTACGTGCTGGCCTTCGCCTATCGAGAACGAGATGTTCTCGAAGAGTACGTGTGCCCCGAAGGCTTTCGACACATTTTGAACGTCAAGTATTGGTGTCATTTCGGTTATTCTCCCTCCTTAAGTGATTTCAGAATGTCTTCGATGTAGGTCAGCACCTCATCGCGTCCGATCTTCTTCTCCGAACTTGTAATAAAGTAAGGTGGCAGCTCTTCCCATTGTTCCTTGAGCGAGTTCATCCATTTGGCTGCGTTCTGCTTTGCCTTGACGGGTCCGAGCTTGTCGGCTTTGGTGAAGATAATGGCAAAGGGTACAGAGCTTTCGCCAAGCCAGTTTATGAAGTCGGTATCAATCTTCATCGGGTCGTGGCGTATGTCGATAAGCACAAACGTGTTGATGAGCTGTTCGCGCTGGAGTATGTACGACGTTATCATCTGGTCGAGCTTCTTCTGTACGGTCTTTGAGCGCTTGGCAAATCCGTAGCCAGGAAGGTCGACAAGATACCAGTCGTTGTTGATTATGAAGTGATTGATGAGCAGAGTCTTGCCTGGAGTAGCCGAAGTCTTGGCAAGTCCCTTATGATTGCAGAGCATATTGATAAGGCTCGACTTGCCTACGTTAGAACGGCCGATGAAGGCGAATTCGGGCTTTGTGTCCTTAGGACATTGGCTTACTGTAGCTGCCGATATTGTGAATTCCGATTTCTTTATATCCATAATATATAATGTCTTAATAGTGTTCGATTGTGCAAAATTAGTAAAAAAAGCCCAAATTCCGTGTCGTACATATTGGAAACCTTGTTTTTTATGTAATAACATAATGTCATTTCCGATTTTTATACTTAAATTTGCATTAAAGGTCCAATGGCCAAGAACGCTTGTTTTATTACAACTTAAGCTTTCCTATAACAACTTATGCAGATGCAGACACAACCCTACAGATATATTCATACCATCCTGACGTTATTGCCGTTGGCGGTAGTGGCTTTGCTATCGGTGGCGTGTTCCGACACAGGCAATCGTCCCGAGGTGGACAGGCTGAACGAGGTTTCGTACAGCTATCATTACCGCAATTTGGATTCTACACGAGCGTACGCTAAACGTGCGCTTGAGCTCTCGCAGAATTATGACGACGGGCGTGCCGAAGCCTTGAACAATCTGGCGTTTGTAGAGATAGCCCGTATGAACTATTCCCGGGCCTTCACGATACTTAAGAGCATACCCGAACAGACTGACAATCAGATAGAACAACTCGTGAGTGACGTTCAGCTTATGCGCCTGTGCCAGCGCCGTTCGGAGAACAAGAACTTCTATCATTATCTGCAGCATGCTCAAGACTGTCTCAAACGGATACATGAGGACGAAAAATTGCTCGACGAGCGCCAGCGTGGCCGACTCATCTACGCCCGAAGCGAATTCGCCATTGTCTATTCGGCTTATCTTTATTACCTAGGTCAGCTACGCCTGTCTACCGAGGCTTTGATGTCGATTGATGCGGGAGGCGATGTGGTTAGGGATACTGCTCAATTGCTGGCTTATTACTATAATGTAGGTTCGGGAGGAATTCTTTCGGGCACGACTCACGAGCGGGTTGTGCAGGCCGAATTCGATAATCTTATGAGGTGCTATCTGTTGTCACGACAGTATCACTACCCGTATTGGGAGGCAAACTCCCTTCAGGCAATAAGCGAGCACCTGCAGAACGATGACGACAGACACAGGCTGACAGCCGACAACTTGCAGGAGATAGACTTTGTCAACGTCGACCAGATGCCAGACAGTCTGCTTTCGGGCAATCTGGCACAACGTGCCTTGACACTTTTCGAAGCTTATGGCGACGTGTATCAGACATCTGGAGCATGGCGTACGCTTTCTACGTCCTATCGTAATATTGGCGACTACAACTCAGCTTACGCCTGCCTTACGAATGCGTTGGAGAAGGACACGGCAATAAATGCTGCGCCCGACCTTGTGGCTTCCATACGTGAGCAGATGTCGATTGTGTGCTCGGCAATGGGCGACAAACCGCGAAGCGATTACAACCGTAATATCTATCTCGACCTTCAGGAGCGCACCCGACAGGATAGGCTGCTTGAGGCGCGAGCCGAGCAGCTGTCGTTTTCTCTGCGCCAGCTCGACTTTATGATTGTTGCCGTAATAGTACTGATAGCCATTATCATAGGATTGCTGTCATATTTCGGCTACCTGCGCCACAAACAGCGCAGAATGGTGTCGACTGACAAGTTGCTGGCTCCTCTGGACGAATGGAAGCAGAAGTGCGAGGCCAAGTATGCGGAGAAGCAGGAGGAGATAGAAGAAACCGAAGACGAGGCGGGCATGAAGAAGAGCCAGAAAGAACATTATGGCGAAATAAGCGTTGAACAGCGCACCAAGATAATGATAGCGTCAAGCGTGGTTCCGCTCATCAACCGATTGACACGTGAGTTTGACGTGCTGTCTGAAGGCCAATGCTCTCCTGAATCACGCAACGAACATCTTACTTATGCCGGCCAATTGGTTGACTCCATAGCCGAGTGCAACCAGCAGCTTACCAAGTGGATTCGCCTGAAGCAAGGTGGATTGCAGCTTAACATCAAGAGCTTTATGGTTAAGGATGTTTTTGACGTAATCAGACGAAACGCATCCGACTATCTGCGCCATGGAATAACGCTTCATGTCGACGATAATGATGCAGTAGTTAAAGCCGACCCAGTACTTACCTTGTTCATGGTCAATACCATAGCTGAGAACGCACGCCGCTATACTCCTGAAGGTGGAGAGGTGAAGGTCACAGCCGAGGAAGCCGACGATTATGTGGAAATATCCATAGCCGACAATGGTAGTGGAATGACGAATGAACAGCTTGACGGACTCTTTACCCGAAAAATCATAAATGATTCAACCAATGACAAGACAGAAGGCGGACACGGTTTCGGACTTATCAACTGTAAGGGAATTATCGACAAGTATCGCAAGACAAGTTCTATATTCAGCGTTTGCTCTATTTCGGCAGAAAGCGAAGTGGGGCAGGGCAGCCGCTTCTTCTTCCGTCTGCCCAAGGGTGTAAAGCGTGTGCTGGCTATTGCTGCGCTTGTTGTGTGTCAATGTGTTGCAGCGGTTGCTTCAACCGAACGTTTCACTAATATTCCAGATATGGAAGCCAGAGCTAGAGCCTATGCCGACAGCGCCTACAACTGCAACATTAAGGGTCAGTATAAGCGTACTGTTGCATTTGCCGACAGTTGCATAAGCCTGCTCAACAGACTTTATCCCGAACGCATCCCGAACGCATCCCGAAGGAAGAGGCTGATGAAACTCAACGGCGACTATCCTGCTGTTGCAGCCGAACTGCAATGGTTTCGCGACAGTGTGAAAGCCAACTACGGAACGATACTCGACGTGCGTAACGAGACTGCCGTAGCTGCCTTGGCGCTACGCGACTGGAATCTGTATTCGTACAATAATGCCGTCTATATACAGCTCTTCCGAGAGTGTAGTGCCGACAATACCATAGCGTCGTATGTGAAGACCATGCAGCAGGCCGAAAGCAACCGTAGTGTGGCTATGATAATGCTTATAGTGATGTTTGTGAGCATCTTCCCCGCCTACTATCTGCTCTATTACCGGCATCGTATGTATTACCGGTTGTGTGTAGACAAGATAGCAGAAATAAACCGTGTGCTGACAGACGAGACAATACTATCGGAGGAGAAACTGAAACGTATTGACACGTTATGGCCCGAAGATTCGCCCGGTAAGAATGCAAAACGTACTGCCGACCGCCGACCTAAGGAGTTGCACAATGTGGTGAAAGCCATACGTAATAGCGTGGAGGAAGACCTGAACCGTGAGAGAGAAATGCATGAACAGGAAGAGCTCGCCAAGGATGCTTTGCGTCGTCAGACTATGGAGTGCGACCGCCTTTATGTTTCGAATAGTGTGGTAGACAATTGCCTCTCGTCGCTCAAGCATGAGACTATGTATTATCCGTCAAGAATCAGACAGGTGCTCGACGGTGGCGAATTGACCCAGGAAGGACTCGTCTCCTTGCGCGAGCTTGCCAATTACTACCGCATGCTCTACACAGCACTCATCAACCAGACCGTACACACCCGTTACCATATAGGTTCGATGGACGAAATACTTACGATGATGAATTATCTGTTTGCCATACTCAAGCGGAAAAACGGAGGCGTTCCTCCTCTGCGTTCCACCACGCCCTATGGCAATTCCTATGTTCTGCTGACCGCAACGTTGGACAGATGCTTGGAAAGGGTGGATTGCCACAAGCTGTTCACTCCATATACCGACGATTTCGACTATCTCGTGTGTTGTCAGATCATGCGCGACATAGGAGACTTTACCGGCATGCGAGGAAGCGGAATCCAGGCCTATTATGATGCAGACGCAAAGCTCGTTATAAAGATGTTTGTGCCTCGAATGGTGTTGGAGGATGTCAAAATGTCAAAATGTCAAAATGTCAAAATCTGAAATTGATGACCTATGAAATAGCAGGCCGCTTGGTATGGGCTTGCCACTCCGATTGGTGTGGATTTTTTGTTTTCTCGGGAGGAAAATTTTGTTCTCTCCCGAGGAAACAATTATTCCCTCGGAAGGGGAAAAGATTCCATCGGTAGGGTAGTGCTGTAACTCGTTGCTTTAAATTTAGGATGAAACCAATAAAAATCGGGAAAAAGGCTGTCTGTGTGAATTTTTATTGTTAATTTTGTAACCATAATTTCTAAGTAACTGTTCAAAATTAATTTTATAAATATGAATAATTCACGAATAAGTTCGTACCCACAGACGCCAAGG
>NZ_JADYTS010000077.1 GCF_021531355.1 Leyella stercorea
GTTACTAAAAATCAGCGATATATACAACCTTTTACTCATATTTGTCAACTTAAATTAATTCCGCCAACGGGTTGTCCATATTTTTTATCTCTTTACCTTTGCTGCGTGAATAAAAAATCTAATATGATAGCAGCAAAACGATATGTGACAGAAAACCCAATACCACCTATACCCGAAGTTGCGGATATTCTGTTCCTACCAATGGAATGAACCTGGGGATAAACGGCCTCTATAAGTTAGTGTCGCAGGAGATGGATCTGCCGCCACTAAGCGGGGCTGTGTTCATCTTTTTCAGTAAGAACCGGCAGCAGGTAAAGCTCCTGCGTTGGGATACGGATGGTTTCACATTGTATCACGCTACGAACTCATCCCCATGCGCTTCATCAAGAAGATATACCATGCGGGGACGATTTCGATGCCAAGGTTATCGTACGCCTTATTAACTTCCTATTACCCAAGACCGATAAGCATGAAGCCGTGCATTATATGCTCAATGAGTGGGGAACACTGCCGCCAAGAACACCGCTAAGCAAGTACCGGGAATTGCTGCCGGACAAATGGAAACGAAAAAATATCGCTCAAGAATAAAAGCTCGAGCGATATTTTTTTACGTGTATCTATTAGCAACGCGGATACGCTTACGATACGAAAAGGTAATAATTTAACGTATTTAACTTTCCATCACACCGATATTACCCAAAAGTGTATGATGTTGGGCGGCAACAGGCATTTCGCAACTGTGTCAAAGACGTTATCCAAGATTCTAAGACGATTGGTTGTAAGCCAAAGTAATGCGATATGCGCTTGCGTATCTTGTCTGCTTTCAGATTACGGTAAACCAGGGTGTTAAATCAAGCTGTAAAACGTAATATAGAACGTTTCCCTGAGCGTTTCCGTTTTCAACTGACAAAGGAGGAAATGAATGAACTGGTCACAAATTGTGATCGGTTCAATAGTTTGAAGCACTCAACAGTTCGCTCATATGCTTTTACAGAACAGGGAGTAGCAATGCTCTCTACCGTTCTCAGAAGTGAAACGGCTATTCGTGTAAGCATACGTATTATGGATGCATTTGTTGCAATGAGACGTTTCTTGGTGACAAATGCCGAAGTGTTTCAGCGTCTCTCGACTATGGAATACCATCAATTGGAAATGCAACAACACTTGCAAGAATCCGACAAGCGTATAGAAGAAGTGTTCCGTAGATTGGACGAGGGCAATGCCAAGCCGAAACAAGGTGTGTTCTACAATGGGCAAGTTTATGATGCCTATACTTTCGTGTCCGACTTGATTAAGAGTGCAAAGAAACGTATTATCCTTATCGACAACTATATTGACGAGACTGTACTGACATTGCTTGATAAAAGAGCAGAAGGCGTGTCTGCGGTCATCTATACTCAGCAGATAAGCCGTCAGTTCCAACTCGACATAGACCGTCATAATGCTCAATATGCACCGATTGATGTTGAAACATTCCGTTTATCACATGACCGCTTCCTTTGTATAGACGATGATGTATATCACATAGGTGCATCCATTAAGGACTTAGGCAAGAAGTGGTTCGGTTTCTCAAAGATGGAGATACTTACACCAGACGAATTGGTGGAAAGAATCAACAGGGGGTAAGAAAATGTGCTTTTCTGCTTACTACGATAGAAACTGGCAAGTATTATTTGACTAATAAATAAAACATAATAAACATATCGTATTCGACATAGACGGTACAATGCAAAAATCCCGAAGACATTCCTACATGGAACATCTTCGGGATTGGTATTTCGTAATATTTTATTTTTTTACTTTACTACAATTTTGATGGTCTGATTGCCCATTTTGGCAATGACAACAGATTCGGACACGGCTTGCGATGCTGCGCCATTGACAGCCTTGGCAGCACCCAGCTGCTTGCCGTCTACTGTATAGAAGCGTACAGTCTCGTCATTGTTGAGACCAGAGAGCGTCACGATACCGTCGTTTGAAGTAACGATGATGCCACGAGTGGCTGTCTGATTGATATTGGTAGTGGTGTTCTGCAGATTGGCTTCCACCCAATAGAGGGTTGCCGTAGCCTTGTCAGAAGCCTTGTAACCGTCGGCTGTGGCGTAAGCCGAGATGTTGTAAGCAGCCGAAAGCTTTACTATGCCGTCCTTACTATACGCATCCGATGCCATATCAGTGTCGGTAATGGTGTAGTGATACTCGGCATTAGGAGTAGAGCTGGCAAAATAAAAATGAGACGATTTTATTTTGCCATATCTTCAATTTGCGCTATCTTTGCAAAAATATGTTGTACGCCATTTATTTTATATACGGATTGTGCGTCATGTTCTATTTCATGATGTCGTGGCTCTTCTACCGCAAGGACAAGGAGCTGCTGTCGAGGCTTGTCACGGTGCTAATGTTTGTCACTGGTGTGCAATGTCTGAAGGATCTGTTCTTCATCAAGCCGCTTGTAGAGCTCGACGAACTGAACTGGATGCTCGCTACGGCAGCCGATATGGTGACCGTACCGCTGTATGCCTTTGTGCTGATTGAGCTTTGCAGCCCTACAAGCATTACGCGGCGTGCCATCGTGTTTCATGAACTGCTGTTTGTGGTGCCCTTCATTCTCTTCGCCATCACCGACGACATTGTGTTCTACTATGCCGAGGTGCTGGAGGCTGCCATTTACGGCATAGGCTATGCCATGTGGACGGTATTCGCCATTCCGAAATACCACGCCCAACTGAAACAGCGCTTCTCTTACACAGAGAACATAAACCTCAACTGGCTCCGTGTAATCTTCGTATCGTTTCTGTTTATACTCGTGCTTTGGATTGTAGATTGTATGCGTGCTGATTACGCAACAGAGGCTCTGTACATGACGAGTTCGCTGGTGGTATGGATGTTCTTGAGCTACTTCATATATAAACATCAGTCGGTGCTCGACGAACTGTCGGACAGCACGTGTGCCGACACACCGGAGGCTACAGAGGCTACAGAGACAGAGATGTCGGAGATTGGCAAGCGTATCAGCTATCTGTTTGACAAAGAACAGATATTCCTCAACCCAAATCTTAAGGTGTCGGACATTGCTGCGGCTATTGGCACCAACCGTACGTACGTCAGCGCTTTCTTCAATCGTGAAGCAGACTGCACCTTCTACGACTATGTAAACAAACTGCGCATTGAGTATGCCTGCAAGCTGCTCGTAAGTTCGGATGAGAGCATTGTGCTGATAGCCGAGAAGTCGGGATTCAACAGTTCGCAATCGTTCATACGTGTTTTCAGCAAGATAAAGCATACTTCGCCCACCAAATACCGAAAACAGCAAAACGACTGAACAACAATAGGTTAGGAAAGTTGTTAATTATATTTTTACGTATTGACACATCAATTTTATGTATTGTGAATGATAATTTGATAGTTTGACAACTTAAATTATACTCTTCATGTTTAACTTTGTAAATGAATGAAGAACTAAAAACAATTATTAATCACTTAACTAACAGAAACATTATGAAAATCATTAAGCTCATGGCACTTGTTGCCATTTTCATGCCACTATTGTTCTCGTGCTCAGGAAGCAGTTCGTCATCAGGAATGTTCGGCTCACTTCCCGACAACTATGGAAAATATGTTGAGGAAAAGGCTAAAATAGAGAAAGAGGCAGAAAACATCAAGTCGGAAGCCGAGAAAAAGGAATTGATTGAGAAATCAGAGAAGTTGAATAAGGAATGGAAAGCCAAGATTGAACAAAGCGCTAAAGAACTTGATGGCAAACCTATTGAAATTGCAGAATGCCAGTTCAGCGTTACAAGTCCCATCTCATTGGAATTTAAAGATTTCCATAGCGAGGCAAGGCTGATTCCTTCATTCAAAGTAAACGGCGAGGCGAAGGCTGCTGCTGACATAAACACCGACGTTGATTATGTCATGAATCAAGAGCCTGTCAATATTGTAGGTTACGATGCTGAAGGAAAACAAATCAACAAAAACAGAATAGGCCACATCGCTGTAGAGAATGTTGATGGAAAGATATTTATAAAGGCCAATACGCCTATTCAATTCGATTCTATCATATTCAACGAATCGGATTTGGAAAGCGACAAAAACGTGAAGAGTTTCAAGCTCGAATTGTTGCGTGCAAAATAGTATATACACCAATACAAAAACTAACATTATGGACGAATTTGTAATGACAATAAAGAAACACAAGGAAACAATAGTGATTGCTCTCGCAATCCTAATGTTTATCCTCTTTGGTTTTTGCCCGGCCATAGACATTATTGGAAAGGCTAAAATCGGCGGACTGAAACTGCTGTTTGAAGGTAGCGGACTGGGATTTGCACGATTCCTTTCCATATTCGTGCTACTGGCTCCAATGTTCGTTGCCTTAGGCAGATCGGTCGACCTGAAACTGACAGGCAAACTGGCTGAAAACTTCAGCGCCCTTTGTTTCGTGGCAGGCATTGTTCTGTGCCTGTTGTTTGCATTAGCACTGCCTTCTGGCGCAAATCTTGCATGGGGCAGTTGGCTGTATATGCTGACAGGCGTACTGGGCGTTGTCGTATGCCGTATTGAAATGTTCACCAAAAACTAACGTGACGAATGAACAAAAACATCAAGCGCTTCCTCTGTATCACAATATGGGGGTGCGCTTTTATTTTTCTACTTGCCTCAGTATGGATAGGCGTGTGCTGGCTTAAACGCCCACCATACCTAATGCCGGACACGACGATGTTCCGTACGGGCGACATCTTCTTCAGCGTGGGCGATTCGTGGGAGTCGGTGGCAGTAAGGGCGCTGTCGGGCTCTACATCGTTCGAGGTGGCAGACTCGACACCTTCTCATTGCGGAATGGTAATAAGATTTGCTGACGGCGTGAAGCTGGCACATGCGTCGACGGTAGCTAAGAAGATAGTGCTTGAAACACCCGAGGAATATCTGCGCAACAACGGTTCGTATTGTATATATGCAAGGAAAGCTCCACGCACAGTCGACACTCTTGCCATAAGACAATCGGTGGAAACGTTGGTAAGGAATTGTGTGCCTTTCGATTTTAAATTCGACCATACAACTCCCAATGCTCTTTACTGTACGGAAATGGTAGTAAGCGTGTTTGAAGCAAACAAGTGCTTCTGCTTTTCGAAACTACGCAAACAGAACTATATGTATCCCAACGACCTACTTAAAATCTGCACAGACAAGCCATAGATGCCGCAACTACTATCATAATTAAACCTACACTTATTATTATTGAACAAAAATTCAAGGGCGCAAAGCAAATTGACATTCAGTAAATTGCGGATGTGAAGTATTTTGTATAATTTTGTATTTTAAAAGATTATACATACTGGATGAAAGAATTTGTAATATCAGAAGTTAAGGCGGAAACCGCCATACTCGTCGGACTTATCACTAAGGATCAGGACGAGGCTAAGACCAAAGAATATCTTGACGAACTGGAATTCCTCGCCGACACAGCTGGTGCAGTTACCGTGAAGCGATTTACGCAGCGCGTGGGCGGACCGAGCCAGGTTACTTATGTGGGTTCGGGCAAGCTGGAGGAGATAGCCCAGTATATAAAGGACGAAGAGGATGCTGAACGCCCCGTGGGAATGGTTATCTTTGACGACGAACTCTCTGCCAAACAGATACGCAACATCGAGAAGGAGCTGGGCGTGAAGATTCTCGACCGCACATCGCTCATTCTCGACATATTCGCCATGCGTGCTCAGACGGCTGCCGCCAAGACTCAGGTGGAGCTGGCTCAATACCGCTATATGCTGCCACGATTGCAACGTCTGTGGACTCACCTTGAGCGACAAGGAGGCGGCTCTGGTTCGGGTGGCGGTAAGGGTAGTGTGGGATTGCGCGGACCGGGTGAGACGCAGCTCGAAATGGACCGTCGTATCATCCTCAACCGCATCACCCTGCTAAAGCAACGACTGCTTGAAATAGACAAGCAGAAGACCACACAACGCAAGAACCGCGGACGCATGATACGTGTGGCTCTTGTGGGATATACCAACGTGGGCAAGTCGACCATCATGAACCTGCTGTCGAAGAGCGAGGTGTTTGCCGAAAACAAGCTGTTCGCTACGCTCGATACTACCGTGCGCAAGGTGGTGATTGACAATCTGCCCTTCCTGCTGGCTGATACTGTAGGATTCATACGCAAGTTGCCTACCGACTTGGTCGACTCGTTCAAGTCGACACTCGACGAGGTGCGCGAAGCCGACCTGCTGCTACACGTAGTAGATATTTCACATCCCGACTTTGAGGAACAGATAAATGTAGTGGAGAATACTCTGAAGGATTTGGGCTGTGCCGACAAGCCGTCGATGATTGTGTTCAACAAGATTGACAACTATTCGTGGACCGAAAAGGAGGAGGACGACCTTACTCCTGCCACTAAGGAGAACATCACACTCGACGAACTGAAGCGCACTTGGATGGCACGCCTCAACGAAAACTGCATGTTCATATCGGCAAAGGAAAAGGAGAATATAGACGAGTTTCGCGAAACAATATACAAGAAGGTGCGCGAACTGCACGTACAGAAATATCCGTACAACGACTTCTTGTATGAGGTGGAATAAAAGGAGGCAACACCACACCATAATAATCTTTTAGAACAAAACGACATGGGAAAAAGAAACTTAACCGACAACGAAATCTCAGCTCTCCAAGCCAACAGCTGCTGGGCAGAGGACTGGCAACGAATTGAAGTGAGCGACGATTTCAAGCCCAACTTCTTCCACCGTGTAATGTTCTACGGCAACATAAGCCTCGGAGCATTCAACAACAACGTGGAGGTAAGCCGCGGCTTCATGAAACACTCAGGCGTGAACAACGCCACATTGCGTAATGTGACCATTGGCGACAACTGTCTCATAGAGAACATCTCGGGATTTATCAACAACTACGTCATTGGCAACGACTGCATCATTTCAAACGTATGCACCATGGAGACTACAGACGGAGCCACATATGGCGAGGGCAACCTCATTTCGGTACTCAACGAGGTGGGCGAAGGCAACTTGATACTCTATCACGGACTGACAAGTCAGGTGGCTGCGCTAATGGTGAAGCATTTCCACAACCGTGCTTTGAAGGATGCCATACGCCGACTGATACGTGAGGAGATAGAACGTACATCGCCCGAAATGGCTACGATAGGCAATAGGGTGAAGATAGTAAACACCAAGGAGATAACCAATACAGTAATATACGACGACTGCGAGATTTCGGGAGCTTCGCGACTGAGCGACTGCACCATAATGAGCAACAGCAACGCTTCGGTATATATAGGTACAGGCGTGATTTGCGAGAACTCTATCATCAGCGACGGATCGTCTATCATCAACAGCGTGAAGATGCAGGACTGCTTCGTGGGCGAGGCGTGCAAGCTGAGCAACGGATTCACGGCTGCCGGAAGCGTGTTCTTCGCCAACTCGTATATGTCGAACGGCGAGGCGTGCGCAGCATTCTGCGGTCCGTTCACAGCATCACATCACAAGAGCTCGCTGCTCATTGGCGGACAGTTCTCGTTCTACAACGCTGGCTCTGCCACCAACTTCTCCAACCATGCCTATAAGATGGGACCCATGCACTACGGCACCCTGGAGCGCGGAACCAAGACTGCCAGCGGTGCCTACATACTGATGCCGGCACACATAGGAGCCTTCTCGGTGTGCTTCGGCAAACTGATGTATCATCCCGACACACGCTCGCTGCCCTTCTCTTATCTCATTGCCTACAACGACACCATGTATCTTGTGCCGGGACGCAACCTCACTACAGTTGGCCTATACCGCGACATACGCAAATGGCCCAAGCGCGACATGCGACCAGACGGCGCACGCAAGAGCATAGTCAACTTCGACTGGCTGTCGCCTTTTACCGTAGGCGAGATTCTGCGTGGCAAGAAAATACTGGAAGATCTGCGCGAAGCTTCGGGCGAAGACGTTTCGACATACAACTATCACGAATATGTCATCAAGAACTCATCGCTGCGCAAGGGCATCAAATATTACGACATCGCTCTACGCATATATATGGGTGCCGTACTGAAACGCCACGCTCCGGTAGAACCTACCACTACTGTCGGCACAGGATCGTGGACAGACATATCAGGTCTGCTTCTGCCCGAATCGGAAGAGCAGCGCATCATTGACGACATAATATCAGGCGACATCGACACGACTGAGGCTCTGACCGAACGTTTCGAACAAATCAACGCCATGTACTCAGAATACCGTTGGGCATGGTCGTATCGCATGATTATGGACTACTATGGTTTTACATCGCTTACAGAGGAGAATGTGGAGCGCGTCAAGAGCGACTACATCACAGCCCGCCGGGCATGGATAGCCGAAATAAAGAAGGACGCAGCAAAGGAATACAAGCTGGGCGACGTTGAAGAGGAAGTGTTACGCAACTTCAACGAACAGCTTGATAAGGAGGTGGACTTCGAAAACCAAAAGCTATATATGTAATAATGACAAAAGTAAAATTCGAAACAGAAAGATACCCAGAAGAGACAGTCGTGCATAAAAAACACGACTGCACTTATCGTATAAGAATATATGGAGAAAGGTCTGAACAGGACCGTATGGCTCTAATCTCACACTATTTCAACAATAAAGGTTTTACATCTTATCAAGAAAAAGAAGAGGCCAATTATTGCCTTCGGGAATATATACACTCATTGGATTCTAATGCAACCAAAGAAGAAATAGACATGTTGTGTGAGAATCCGTTCCAATTAAATCTTTTCAAAGAATGGGAAGATGTACCTTTTCATAATAAAGTAAATTCAAAATTTAAGTTCATCGATCTTTTTGCTGGAATAGGTGGTATTAGATTACCATTTACTGAATTAGGAGGCAAATGTGTGTTTTCTTCGGAATGGGATGCTGCAGCATGTCGAACTTATACTGGCAATTTTGGAGAAGTTCCATTTGGAGACATAACAAAGATTGAGGCCGATTTCATTCCTTCTCATGATGTGTTACTTGCAGGCTTTCCTTGTCAAGCTTTCTCAATAATGGGTAAGATGCGTGGTTTTGAAGACACACGAGGTACTATGTTTTTTGAGGTAGCACGAATTCTTGCCCACCATCATCCAAAAGCTATATTGTTAGAGAATGTAAAACAACTTGTTGGGCATGATAAAGGGAAAACATTTAAAGTTATTTTGGAAACACTATCTGAATTGGGATATTATGTAAAATGGAAAATTCTTAATGCTCTTGATTTCGGCTTGCCTCAAAAACGCGAAAGGGTCATAATTGTCGGTTTCTTAAACAAGGAAGCATCAGAGGCCTTTAATTTCGATTTTGAAAAAATGCCATACAATCTTGCAGATATATTAGAGCCAGAAGAAACAGTTGCACCAGAACTAATGGCTTCAGATATGATACGCGAAAAGCGAATGAAAAGCGTTGCTGGCAAAAAAGTGTTTTACCCGTCTATATGGCATGAAAATAAATCGGGTAATATTTCTGTCTTACCATACGCTTGCGCTCTACGTACTGGAGCATCCTACAATTATTTATTAATTAACGGCTATCGACGTCCGACATCAAGAGAATTATTGCGCCTTCAGGGATTTCCTGAGAGTTTTAGAATAGTTGTGCCACATTCTGAAATACGCAGACAGACTGGAAACAGCGTTGCAGTTCCTATGATACGTGCCGTTGCACAAAAAATGATAAAACTAATATGAAACAGCCAAAACTAAGAGATTCACGCAATCTCATAACAGAACTATATCCGATCAACAAAGTACCAAGGGATGTTATAAACAAACTTGGAGCTGATATTGTGTATATGATGTATACAGGTAGACGTGATCTTACCGGAAACGACTGGGGAGACATTTTTGCCAAAGCAGTAGAAGGAACACATCTTAGCCGGCCCATTGGTATAGTTGATGTAGCCAAAGACAAAACTGCGTGGTCAATGAAAACAGTAAAGTCAACAAATCCATTAAATTCACAGGCTGTAAGATTGATAAGTGGAAGATGTTCACCAGACTATTCGTATGGAATAGAAGACCCTCATGATGACATACAAAAAACAGGTGAAGCAGTTTTGTCAATATGGAATTCGCGAGTAGACATCGCTCTCTGTCATTATCCACGTGTTAGAGTAAGTGTGCTTATTCGCAATGACGAATTGACAAATTTCACTCTTTACGAAGAGTATCTTGAGCATTTTAATATTTCCGATTTTGAATGGAGAGAAAACACAAATAGCAATCTTGAAGGAATAAACAAGCACACTGGCATTAAACAGTTTGTATGGCAACCACATGGCTCACAATTCACTATAATTTCACATGTACCTGACGATGCGTTGAAATTTAAAGTTCGTAAGCCAGAATTGCTGCCACAAGAGAAAGCATTGGAATCTATTGGATTTGATACCTCTTGGATTGAAATACTATAATATATATATCAAAAGTATGAAAATAAAGCATTTATTTAGTTTTACAGTATTGACTTTGGGACTTTGTTTTTCTTCCAAAGCATCAGCCTACAACTACGAGACCGTTAAGGGCGACCCGATGCAGACACGCATCTACACCCTGCCCAACGGACTCAAGATTTATCTGTCGGTAAACAAGGAGCAGCCGCGCATACAGACGTACATAGCCGTGCGTACGGGTTCGCGCAACGACCCTGCCGAGACTACCGGTCTTGCCCACTATCTGGAGCACCTGATGTTTAAGGGTACACACCAGTTCGGCACATCCGACTATGCCAAGGAGAAGCCTTATCTCGATGACATCGAGCGCCGATATGAGCACTATCGTACTGTGACCGACCCTGCTCAGCGCCGAGTGCTGTATCAAGAGATTGACTCAGTATCGCAGATTGCAGCCAAATACTTCATCCCTAACGAGTACGACAAGCTGATGTCGTCAATAGGAGCCAACGGCACCAATGCCTATACCTCTACCGACGTGACTTGCTATGTGGAGAACATTCCGTCGAACGAGGTGGAAAACTGGGCACGCATTCAGGGCGACCGCTTCCAGAATATGGTCATCCGTGGTTTTCATACTGAGCTTGAGGCTGTGTACGAGGAGTTCAACATCTCGCTGACCAACGACACACGCAAGGAGTTTGCTGCCATAGGCAAGCTGCTCTTCCCTACCCACCCCTACGGCACACAGACCACTATCGGAACCCAGGAACATCTGAAGAACCCGTCAATCACCAATATCAAGAACTATTTCCACCACTACTATGTGCCCAATAACGTGGCTATATGTATGGCTGGCGACTTCGACCCCGACAAGGTAGTGGCTACCATCGACAAGTATTTCGGTTCGTGGAAGAAGAGCAACAACGTTGTCTATCCGCAGTTCCCCGTGCAGAAGAATCTCACATCGCCTGCCAGCTCAACCGTTATAGGCAAAGAGGCTGATAACATCATGATGGCATGGAAGATGGATGGCGCAGCTACTCTGCAGAACGATACGCTTGAGGTGATTTCGTCTATTCTGAACAACGGCAAGGCAGGACTGCTCGACCTTAACATCAATCAGCCCATGCGTTGCCAGGCTGCCCAGGCTTTCAACTATGCCATGCGCGACTACTCGCAGTTCATCATAGCCGGAATGCCTAACGAGGGTCAGAGCCTTGACGAAGTGAAGAACCTCATCCTTGCTGAAATAGAGAAGCTGAAGAAGGGAGAATTCAGCGACAAGCTGCTGCCTGCTATCGTCAACAACATGAAACTCGAATTCCTGCAATCGCTCGACGATAACGAGAAGCGTGCCGACGCTTATGTCAACACATTCGTCAACGGACGCGACTGGCAGACTGAAGTGCAGAAGTTCGACCGCATTGCCGCTATGACCAAGCAGCAGATTGTAGACTTCGCACGCCGCCACTTTACTGACGGCTACGCCATCGTGTACAAGAAGCAGGGCGAGGACGCTTCGCAGAAGAAGATTGACAAGCCTTCAATCACAGCCATCCCTACCAACCGCGACATGCAGAGCGCATTCGTGAAGGAGATAAAGGACTCGAAGGTGGAGCCTATCCAGCCGCGATTCCTCGACTTCAAGACCGACTTCACACAGACAAAGACCAAGCGTGCGCTGCCCGTTTACTACATTCAGAACAAGCAGAACCAGCTGTTCAACCTGGCCTACTACTTCGAAATGGGCGAAGAAGCCAACAAGTGGTTGCCTTATGCCAAGAACTACTTCGACTATCTCGGCACCGACAAGATGTCGGCAAAGCAGGTGCAGGAGCGTTTCTATCAGTTGGCATGCGAGTACAACATTAGCGTAAGCAATAGCAATATGGTCATCTCACTCCGTGGTTTGGGCGACAATATGCAGGAGGCTATGACCCTTATGGAGAGTGTTATCAACCACGCAAAGGTCGACCGCGACGCTTACCGCAAGTTTGTTGAGCAGGAACTCAAGTCGCGTCGCGACAACAAGCTCAGCCAGAAAGCAAACTTCCGTGCTCTGCAGCAGTATGGCGAATTCGGTGCTTACAACTCATTCCGCAACAT
Organism: Leyella stercorea; assembly: GCF_021531355.1. GTDB lineage: Bacteria > Bacteroidota > Bacteroidia > Bacteroidales > Bacteroidaceae > Prevotella. Next base: position 12,529 of record NZ_JADYTS010000077.1, read on the forward strand.
ACCCGACAGCACCGAATTGGTAAATACCAATCCGCAGACTCTCGTCGACATGATTGGCAATCTGAAGAACTACAAGCACAGCATCGTCTACTACGGTCCGCTGAGCGAGAAGCAGCTCGTAGCCACTATCGACAAGAACCATGCTGTGGCTAAGTCGCCGGCTGATGTTCCTGCTGGTCGTCCCTACACTATGCAGCAGACCCCGACCAACGAGATATGGATTGCACCCTACGAGGCAAAGAACATATATATGGTGCAGTATCACAACGAGGGACAGAAGTGGAACCCGGAGGACGAAGCTAAAATCGAAGTGTTCAACGAGTACTTCGGTGGTGGCATGAACGGAGTAGTGTTCCAGGAACTGCGCGAAAGCCGCGGACTTGCCTATAGCGCATTTGCCAACTACTCCACACCACGTCGCAAGGGCAATCCTAACTACGCTTTCACTTACATCATCTCACAGAACGACAAGATGATGGACTGCATCCGCGTGTTCAGCAACATTCTCGACACTCTGCCGCAGACTCCAGCTGCCTTCGAACTGGCAAAGCAGGCTACAATAAAGCGCATCGCTTCAGAGCGTATCACCAAGGACGACATCATCTACTCGTATCTCGCAGCCAAGCAGCGTGGCATCGACTACGACCTGCGTCGCAAGGTTTACGAGCAGTTGCCTACATTGACTCTCGAAGACATCGTGAAGTTTGAAAACGAAAACATGGCACGCAAGCCGTGGCGCTATCTCATCCTCGGCGATGAGAAGAATCTTGACATCAAGTCTCTTGAGAAAATCGCTCCAATCAAGCGAATTTCTACAGAAGATATTTTCGGATATTAAATAAAAAAGAGGGAGCCTCAAAAGTCACAGCAACACGCCCCGAAGAGGGCAGAAGCACATAGCCCAGGGCACCGCCCTGGGTAAAAGTATCACAAACACCAATGCGCCCTGTAGGGTAGGGTGTTCAAAATCGCTTTAAAATCCTGCGCATTTTTTACCTATAGTATTGATGCGCTTGACCACCAA
>NZ_JADYTS010000078.1 GCF_021531355.1 Leyella stercorea
ATCAATGCTTTTGCCCTTGCAGGGCGTTTTGCTATTTTCAATCCGTACACCCAAGGCGCTGCCTTGGGCTATGAGCTTATTGGGCTTTACCTTTTTCGCTATGCGCCAGTGACCGTTGGTTCAGCCCGTATAATTGACATTTCTCTGCCGAAGAAACAATTATCCGCCTGGAGATATTACTTTCCAAATACATTTTCAAACGCAGTCTGCGCAAACTCCACAGCATCGCCTTGCGCCTCATACGGATAGACATTGTGGAGCAACGTCCACTTCTCATCCATTGCATAGAAGTCGAGTTGCTTCATTGGCTTGCCGTCAAGTGTGGCAGCAAGAGCCTCGAAGTAAGCCTTCCAACGCGGATAATAGAAGTCAGCCAATACACCGTTCCATTCCTTATGGGCATACTCACGCAGTCCGCCACGTTCGGCTGCACTACGATTGCCCCATGTAGTTATCTGTACACGGGCGTTCCATTCGTAATGATTGCGCTCTTGTTCGTTTTGTCCAAGATTTCTTGCGCTACGAATCCATCCTCCCACCATAAAGTCGGGCATCGACGAGAGCAGACGGTCTTGCTGCAACAGAATGTCAAGGAAGCGCTTTGTGGTATAATCAAACATCTTGCGGTCCTTCGCCTTGTATGCAGCCACTATCTCATCATATACATAGCGTGCCTGCTCGGCTATCGCCTGACGCGTTACGTCAACAAGGTCGTAACGGAAGTTGGCGTTCGCCTTCACTTCATGCGAAGCCTCAACCATAAGCCGTGCGGCACGTATAACGTCGTCGGGATTATAGAACTCTTCCATTTCCGACCACGACGACACCTGATATACATCCAATGCCGGACGGGCACACAACACAGACTCATGACATCCCTGCTCTACTATCTTTGCCCCAGCACCATATACCGAACGTGCAAGCAGCAACCAAGCATCGTGCACCTTGGCATTATTGATGTTGCCATAACGTGCCTCAACATAATCATGAAGCCACTCCTTCCATGAAAACTTAGCATCGCGCCACGGCAACTCCGACACGAGTTCGTACATCACAGGATTGTTTTCTATTCCCTCCATTGTCAGTCCGACACCCTTCATAGTTGAGTTGAAAGAACTGCAACGTGCCTTATAGTACTCGTCGACAACATGTTGCAACTTGCCGAACATTCCTACGTTGCCACCAAAGTTCAAGAGCATGCAGAAAGCCCAATCATGTCCGTTGAATCCTTCCTTACGATACCATGTCGACTCAGGGTCGCCCCATTGCGGTCGGTTCTCCGAATAGAGGTCGAGCACAAGCATGTCGCCATTATTCAGATGCTTTATCATAGCGGGATAAGGACATGCGCCCCAAGCCTGCACCACCCAGACAGCTTTTGGATTGACAGCCTTCATGGCTCCCATTATAGCCTCACCAGCCTTACGCAAGTCTACGCCTCCGGCATTACCTCCCTCATGAAAGGGGTCCATGCTATAGAAGTCTGCCTTGCCGTAAAGACGATGTTGCTCCTTATAATATATTGAGGCTATCTCAGCAAAACGCTTTGAAGTAGGCTGCAGAAATGCCGGACGCTTATAGTCGTTCCACTTGCCTGGGTCGGCTACGTCAAGACCAAGTCGCTGCTTGGCATCATGTGGCACCATACCCGAATAGCCAGGCAGACAAGCGTTGATGCCAAGTTCCTTCATACGCTTCATTATCTGCTTCTGAAGACGCTCACGCTGCTGATACCAGTTGTCGGAGTTGGGTCCGCCCCACCCCTCAAGGTTGTTCATAAGCCACCAAGCCTGAAATGCCGGACCTGCTATAAACTGATTGGCCTCATCCTTAGTATAGCCCAACTTCAGCAGCACATTACGCCAAACGACATCTGTGCCTACGATGTCGAGACATAGGTTAATGCCGTGCAAAGCCATCCAGTCGAGTTCCTGTTCCCAACGCTTCCAGTCCCAGAACGCCATTGAGTAAGACAACGTACAATAGTTCAGATAATAGCGGTGCTTGATGTCTGTCTCATGCCGCTCCACCCCCTGCACAAGCGGAAGCGTAGCGGGCAACGAAGCGTGCATAGAGTTCCATGTAAGGTGTACGCCCACGCTATACTTCAAATACCAGTTTATACCCGAGGCTATGCTGACGTAGTTGTTTCCACGGATAAGCGGTTTGCCATTCTTGCTTGTAATCTCAAAGAAATCACAGTCGTAACGCACCGTTTCAGTCATAATCTTGCGCGACGCACCTTTATCAATACGTTCAAGCAAACCCTCAATAGGGGTAGCAGCAAACAATTGCAATGCAATAAAAAACATGAAAGCAATCAGTAGGTTTCGTTTTGGTGTCATTGTTATAGAGGTTTATTAATATTAGTTCAAAAGTAATTCAATGATGCAAAGTTACTTAAAACTAATGATTATTCATACAATTACACTTTTTAGTTTTACTTTTTGCAGCAAAAGCCTTACCTTTGCACTCCGAAAAAATCATGAGATAAGAATTTATTATGGACTTCAATTTTATTGGGACAATCTGGTCCCTTCTTCCTCCAGTCGTAGCCATTGCATTGGCATTGAAGACCAAGGAGGTATATTCATCGCTGTTCATCGGCATTGTGCTTGGTGCTATTTTATACAGTATGTCTATGGGCACTGGCTTTGAAGGTTTCTTGACACATCTGCTTAACGACACAGTAGGAACTGGTTCAGATGCCAAACAATACGGACTCATTTCATGCCTGTCAGATCCATGGAACGTGGGTATTATCGTTTTTCTTGTTGTGCTTGGTTCAATCGTATCGCTCATGAACAAGGCTGGAGGCTCGGCTGCTTTCGGACGTTGGGCATCAAAACACATCAAGACAAAGATAGGCGCACAGATAGCCACCATCATTCTCGGCATTCTCATCTTCATTGACGACTATTTCAACTGTCTGACAGTTGGCTCAGTAATGCGTCCTATAACCGTACGCCATGGTGTGACAAAAGAAAAGCTCGCCTATCTCATCGACTCTACAGCAGCACCTGTGTGCATCATATCGCCCATATCAAGTTGGGCTGCAGCCGTCTCGGGATTTGTGTCGGGCGGAGAGAATGGACTGGCGTTGTTCTGTCAGGCTATACCGTTCAACTTCTACGCATTCTTCACCATTATCTTCATGTTTATGATTGTAGTGTCAGGATTCGACTTCAAAGCTATGAGCAAGTACGACGCACGCCTGCAGGAATGGTACGAGCGCACAGGCGGACAAGTGGATGAGGTGATTGACACCAAGCTGCATATTGTAGAGCATGGTGTGGGTGCCAAGCAAGACAACAAGAAACCTGCAACTACCAACGGTTCGGTCGTAGACCTTGTAGTGCCGATACTGATGCTTATCGTTTTCTGCATGGCTGGCATGCTTTACTCAGGCGGATATTTCGACACAACAAGCACTTGCTATCACAATTTCGTAGATGCCTTTGCAGCAAGCAACGCCTCAGTAGGATTGGTTATAGGTTCGCTTGCAGCATTGATTCTTACAATAACAATGTTTGTTGCACGTCGCACATTGAAGTTCGACAATGCCATGAGCTGCCTTATCAAGGGTTTTGAAGCCATGGTTCCTGCCGTACTGATACTCACACTCGCATGGACACTAAAGAGCATGACCGACTCGCTTGGTGCAGCCGAATACGTTTCGGGCGTAGTTGCAAGTAGTGCTTCAGGACTCCAGATGCTGCTACCGGCAATAATATTCATCGTGGCAGCATTGCTTGCCTTTGCAACAGGCACATCATGGGGAACATTCGGTATACTCATTCCTATATGCATAGCCGTATTTCCGGCAGCAGCACCGCTGCGCATCATTTCCATATCGGCATGTATGGCAGGTGCAGTTTGCGGCGACCACATCTCACCGATATCCGACACAACCATTATGGCATCGGCTGGCGCAGAATGCAAGCACGTACATCACGTGTCGTCGCAGTTACCATACGCCCTGACAGTAGCCGCAGTATCGTTCCTGACATTCGTAGTGGCAGGATTCACACAGCAATTAGGCGTAATAGCAAGTGCCGCTATTTCATGGATATTCGGCATAGCAATGATATTCTCAGCATTATGGATACTGAAAAGAATTAGTTACAAAAAAAGTCTGCGTCAATAATTGAACGCAGACTTTTTTATTGTTGCTTTATCATTTTAAACTTTAGGCTTTCACCTCCAGTTTTTTATTTCTTAGTCTTAGCACGCTCATCACGCAGAATATTCTGCATAGAGTATACTATCTGTGGGTTTTGGTTAGCAAGGTTGTTGCTTTCCCATTCGCTTGCAGAAATATCGAAGAGCTGTGGCATAGGATTATTACCCGTCTCAACCTTCGGTCCCCATTGTATCATCTTCGGACCATTGTTTGGCTCGATATACTTCCACTGCTTCGTACGAACAGACAGCACGTGGTTAGAGGCAAGCTCAAGAACATACTTGCGGTTTTTAGTTTCCTTACCAAGCAATGTTGACATACAGTCTTCACTATCAGGAGCCGTACCCTGCGGCATACGTGCGCCAAGCATACTTGCGAACGAACGAATGTAGTCAATCTGTGAAACAAGAGCATTTGATGTCTGACCCGCTTTAACCTTTGCAGGCCATCTTACGATAGCCGGAACACATGTACCACCCTCAAAGGCACTGTACTTATTGCCACGCCACGGCCCTGAAGGCTTATGACCATTCAACAGTTCCTCAGCCTGATCCTGATAGCCATCGTCAACAACGGGTCCGTTGTCACTGGTAAGAAGAATAATAGTGTTATCAGCAATGCCGAGTTTGTCGAGAGTCTCCATAATCTGACCTACTGACCAGTCGAACTGTACGATAGCATCACCACGCACACCCATGCTACTCTTTCCGCGGAAACGCTGATGTGGGAAACGAGGCACATGTACGTCGTTTGTAGCAAAGTACATGAAGAACGGATTGTTCTTGTTAGCCTTGATAAAGTCGATAGCATGCGATGTAATAGAGTCGGCAATGTTCTCGTCCTTCCACAAAGCCTTGCCACCACCCTTCATATAACCTATACGACCAATACCATTGACGATAGACATGTTGTGTCCATGACTTGACTTCATGTTATAGCAAAGTTCCGGATTCTGCTTGCCAGTAGGCTCACCAGGGAAGTTCTGTTTGTAGCTTACCTCAATAGGAGCGTTCTCATCCCAATTGGCAACGCTACCATTCTCGATAAAAACGCAAGGCACACGGTCGGCAGTTGCAGCCATTATATAGTGATAGTCGAAACCTATGTCGGCAAGACCTGCCGGCAGCGGAGCGTTCCAATCCTGTGTACCTGCCTTGTCGCCAAGACCAAGGTGCCACTTGCCAATAGCGCAAGTACGGTAGCCTTGACTGCGGAACATATCAGCCATTGTATAGTCCTCTGGACGAATTATCATGCCAGCATTACCTGCTGCCACATCTGTGCCAGGACGACGCCAAGCATACTCACCAGTAAGAATAGAGTAGCGCGACGGAGTACTCGTAGCGGCTATTGCATGAGTATCAGTAAAACGTATTCCCTGACTCGCCAGACGGTCAACGTTAGGAGTCTCCACATTCTTTGCTCCATAGCATCCCAAGTCGCCGTAGCCAAGGTCGTCGGCTAGGATAATGATAACGTTAGGACGATTAGGGTCAGTGTTAGGCTTTGCTTTCTTTGCAGCATGAGCTATCTGAGTAGCAAACGGTGCAAGAAGCGATAATGCCAAATATGATTTCTTCATACTTAATGTTTATTATTAGATGTTATAAACAGACAGGAGGCTGTACCTTAAAGCGTTAAGCCTCCTGTCGTATTTGTAGTCATTTTTTTAATCCTCTCTCAAGTTTGGGTTGATGTTCTGTTCTGACAATGGAACAGGCCATATGTAGTCTTGCGGAGCACGGAAGCTGCGCTTGCCTACATACCAGCGGCACTTGCCCGTTGGATCTATTTCCTTGCTGCTAGAGTACTTCGCTGCATTAGGATAAGGAGCACCCCAAATCTTGCCTACAAGTACCTTGTCAGCAATCTGCCAACGGAATATATCCCAAAGACGTATACCCTCATATGCCAACTCAACGCGACGCTCGTGGCGTACAATCTCACGCAGCTTGTCGACATTAGTCTCCGTAATAGCAGGCATATGCACATCAGCACGTCCGCGAACCTTATTTATAGTAGCATCAAGCAAAGCCTGATCGATGGTCTGGTTGCTCTCAATCATACACTCAAGGTAGCTAAGCAACACCTCTGCATAGCGAATGATAGGAGTAACGGCCGAGTAACTTGTGATGTCAGCTATAGGGTCCTCTGTATAGTACTTACGCCACATGAAGCCTGTGCGCGAAGCCTCCGACGAGTAATCAAGACGCTCCTTCTTACCAGCCTCGTAGTCTGGACTCATGCGATACTCAGTACCGCGGAACATAGCACCATTATAGAAAATGGTATAGTCTAGACGTGGATCTCGGTTCTTACCCAAGTTGTTTGGATCGTATCTTGGGTCATCGTAGCTGAATGGTGTACCATCGTTGAACTCGTAAGCCTCAAACAATCCAGCAGACGGATTAGACAAACTCCAACCGCCATCCTTTGCAGGCAGACCATGCTGAGGCAAACCGCAACCAAAGTAGCCCTCAAGGTAGCTTATGTAGAATATGTTCTCCTTATTGCCAACACCCGAACCTGGGAGGAATAGATCCGAGTAATTAGGCTCAATGTCGTTATCTCCGAGAGTTATTATCTCCTTATAGGTCTCAGCAGCCTCGCTCCACTTCTTGTCCAACATAAGTGTTCGTCCAAGGAAAGCCAAAGCAGCCTGCTTGCAGGCGCGACCAGTCTCCGACGAGCCCAGGTCCTTAAAGCGTGGCAGGTCAACAGCAGCTTCCTTAAATTCTTTTTCACACCATTCTAGAATGTTTGCCTGTGTCTCCTTCTTCACGTTATTTGCCTCTTCGCCTGTTAGCACAGTTGTAACAAGAGGTACATCATGGAAGTAGCTGGCAAGATAGTGATACTGTGTTGCTCTTAGGAAGCGTGCCTCTGCAATCATACGCTTGCGCTGGGCAAAGTTATTACCACTTTGGATACCCTCAAGGAAACGGTTGCACTTGCCTATGCGTGCATAAGCCGACGACCAGTATCTACCTACAAAGGCATTGTTGTTAAGCAACTGTCCACTTGTAATCTTGAAGAATGGATTGTTCTCGCCACGTCGGTCAAAAGCGTTGTCGGTAAGATGCTCGGTAAAAAGCAGTCCGTGATACGACCAGAAGTCGCTTGGATTATATTCTACTCCATTTGCAATATTACCACGATAGAGTGGTGTAAGGGCCAGTTTTGCCTTATTTTCGATGTCAGATCCACTCCAGTAGTTGTTGTCTGGCAAGTCGGTGAGCGGCGAGCGCTCCAGATCGCAAGAATTGAAGCATAAAGCTGATGCCAATGCGATGCCTATATATAATAATTTGGTTTTCATAATTTGTTAAAAAGCTAAAGTTAGACCGAATGTGTACGAAGACATAACGGGATAGTAAGAACCGCGGTTGTTGGTGTTCTCAGGATCCCATCCCTTGCGATAGCCCTTGAATGAGAATGGGTTGTCCATAGAAATGTATGCACGCATGCTACTGATACCAGCCTTGCTGATGATGTTCTTGGGCAACTTGTAGCCAAACTGTATGTTGCGCACCTTCACGAATGAGGCATCAAGAATCCAATAGTCGGACAACAAGGTGTTGTTACTGCCTGCGTTAGACATTACCTCAAGGCGTGGATACTTAGGATAGCGATTTGTTGGGTTCATGTTCCAGCATTCCTCCATCTGCCATTTCTGTATGTTGCCCTCCTGGAAGAAGGCGAAGCCTGCCCACTCGTTGAGGCGGCCCTTTACACCTGCTACACCCTGCAAGAGCACGCTGAAGTCAAATCCCTTATAGTCGCCACCAAAGCTTAAACCGAAAGTATACTTTGGAATAGAAGAACCAAGGTAAGTCATATCCTTAGGTGTAACCTTCTTATCGCCATCGAGATCAACGTAGCGGATGTCACCAGCCTTCGAACCCTTGGCAATAGCGCTCTGGTCGTACCACTCACCAACTTCCTCGTCAGTAAGGAACACTCCATCAGTCTTGTAGCCATAGTACATCTGCATTGGATAGCCAATAAAGAGGTCACTACCGTTACCTACCATACCATTAGCTTGTGTAACATTACCCATACCAAGTGTTAGTACCTTGTTCTTGATGATAGAGAAGTTGCCATTTACCCAGTAGTTGAATCCACCAACCTTGTCGCGGTAGCCTACCTCAAACTCAAAGCCCTTGTTCTCTACAGCACCTGTATTGACCTGTGATACATTAAGACCGAATATAGAAGAGTAACTTGCTGATGGCTTATAAAGCACGTCAGTAGTCTTACGGTAGAAGTATGTTGCGTTAAGTGTAAGGCGATTCTGGAAAAATCCGGTCTCAATACCTATATCCGATGTGCGTGTCTTCTCCCACTTGAGGTTCGGATCTACGTATGTAGTGATAGACGCACCAGTTGTGTATACACCACCAAATACATAGTTCTGATTACTGCCTAGTGTATAAACTGACTGATACGGATAGTTACCAATGTTGTTATTACCAAGTACACCGGTAGAAGCTTTTATCTTGAGATTGGTGAACCACTTGGCTACAGAAGAGTTCTTCCAGAACTTCTCCTCGCTTACACGCCAACCCAAGGCTGCCGATGGGAAGAAACCATACTTAGAGTCTGTCGGGAATCGTGACGAGCCATCATAACGCATTGTTGCCTCAAAAAGGTAGCGCTCGTCGTAGTTGTAGGTTAGACGTCCGAAAATAGACTGTATTGCCCAGTCGTATCCACCGCCAAAGTTGGTCTGTCCATCGGCGCCGCCCGCTGTAAGGTATGGCACGTCGTTCGACGGGAAATTCTGGCGATAACCGCCTACAGAGCGCTGATTCTCATCCTCCCAAGTATAGCCAACGAGCACATCGATAGCGTGCTTCTTGGCGATGACGGTGTTATAGTCGGCAGTTGCCTGGAATGTCTTGTACACGGTGCGATACATGTCGTCCGAAAGCGACGACGGACCATTATTTCGACCACTTGTTGTAACAAACTCACTGCGATAGTTTCTAACGTGCTGCAAAGAGTAATTGTAGCCACCAATACCTTTAAGGGTAAGACCCTTGATCGGCTTATAAGTAAGATCTAGGTTACCACCGAACTTGTCGAAGTCCTGACGATAGAATGATGCACACTTCTCTACCCAAGCCACAGGCGTACCGCTGCCTTTCAGGCCATTGCCATTGGAGCCATCAGACATATATGAAGGTAGCAATCCCGGGTAGCGCAGAGCAGCAAGCATGATACCTGCATATCCTGCTGAATCGAGCTGTCCAGGAGTAGAAGGCTCATGACGGTCGCTTGCCATACCATTAAGGCGTATACCCATGGATAAACCCTTAGTTATCTTAGCATTGAGATTGAGACGTACGTTGTACTTATTATAATAGTTATTCTTAAGTAAACCGTCGTGACGAAGGTATCCAGCAGTAGCCATATACTGTATGCGGTCGTTGCCACCATTTACATTGAGAGTATGCTTTGTTAGGAACGAGTGTCCACCAAACAACTTCTCAAGATAGTTCTCGTCTGCATAGTTATCGGGATCAGAACCATCCTTATACTTCTGGATATCCTCAGCAGTATATGTGTCAGTGCCGATAGCCATGTTGTAGAACTTTGCATAGTCATAAGAGTGTGCCATTTCAGGTAGTTCAGCAGCCTTGCTGAAACCTACCGAACCATTGTAAGAAACCTTTGTGCGACCTTCCTTACCACGCTTAGTTGTAACGAGCACAACACCATTGGCTGCACGCGAACCGTAGATGGCTGCAGAAGAAGCATCCTTAAGAACTGAGATATTTTCGATTTCGTCCGGGCTTAGGTCACTCAATGAACCTGGCATACCATCAACCAGCACAAGTGGACTTGGGGTAGCACCAAAAGAACCTACACCACGCACACGGATTGTACCACCGTCCTGACCTGGATTACCGCTCGTCTGTGTGATGGTTACACCAGACATCTGACCAGTAAGCATATTGCTGACATCACTTGCAGAACGGGCTTCAAGCGATTTAGAATCGACAGTAGCGATAGATCCAATAACGTTAACCTTTTTCTGTGAACCATAGCCCACAACTACAAGTTCTTCAAGACTCTGTGCATTTTCCTTCATTGTTACATTTGTAGTTGCACCACTACGAGCCTTAACCTGTTGAGAAAGGAAACCAATATAAGAAATATCAAGCGTTGGATTTTCCTTACTGCTATTCAGCACGAAATTTCCATCTATATCCGTAACTGTACCATTCTTTGTTCCCTGCTCAACAACAGATGCACCTATGATGGGTTCGCCATTATTGTCAAGCACACGGCCCGTTATTTTAGTTTTGCCTACACCTTGGCGTACTGATTGTTCTGGCTGCGCTCCATTATGTCCAGCTTTAACAATAATGATGTGACGGTCCACAATCTTGTAGGTAAGGTTGCCATTACCCTTCAAGATTTGATTCATCAACTCGCCAAGCGTTTCCGACTTCGACTTCAACGACACTGTCTTGTTAAGATTGATAGTGTTCTGTGAGAAATCAACCGACATTTGGGTCTGCTTCTCAATAGCCTTGATAATTGACGATACCGTAGCCTTGTTCTGAGTCAGATGAATCACCTGACTTTGTCCGAATGTGCTCACCGACATCGACAGACAGAGTGCAAGTGCGGCTGCTGTCTTCTTGTTCAATAAGGTCTTCATTGTTTTGTTAGTTTATATTAATATTTAGGTGTAACTATTTGGTGGTATTTTTTAAATAGAGCCGTATATTACGGCCATCTATTTTGTATGCTATATTGCCAGATATCATTGACAAAACTTTCATTACTCGGTCTACTGATTCTTCTCGTTTGAAGTTCATAGTATAACGCTTACCCAAATTGACTTCTGGTGCCACTGTTATTGATACATCATACTTACGTTCCAAGGTCTTGACGATCACCGAAAGAGGCTGCGATGCAAAATCAACATTTCCTCCTACCCACGCACCGTAAGCCATAGCATCAACGGTATTCTTGTGCATAGTGCCATTCCTACGATTGTAAACTACCTGCTCATTGGGCTTTAGTGTCATTGATTGTTTATTGTCAAACACCTTAACCAATCCTTCCTCAAGTGTCACAATGATATTATCATCTTCGTTGTAAGAGTCTACGGTGAAATGAGTTCCAATCACCTTAACCTTCAGACTACCCATATTCACCACAAATGGATGCATACGGTCTTTAGTCACAGCAAAATGACACTTACCGTTGACATACACATTACGGTTGTGCGTGCGATTACTAAAACTTGCCGGATATATTATTGACGTACCTGCATCAAGCTTTACACAAGTATTGTCCGAGAGTATCAGACTGTCTATCTTCCCTTCTGGAACATAAAATTGTGTCAACTCCGTTTCCTGTACATGATATTCTGCCGAATAATTCCAAGCAACAAAAGCAGTGATTATAGGCGCAATGAATAGTGCAGCATACTTCATTATGCTTAGCACACGCACCTTGCGACGCTTTGCACGATTGTATGCCGTACGGCGATTGCGGAAGATGGCAAGAGCATCCGACATCTCACTCTCTGATATGTCTGATACATCTTGATTCCACAAGCGACGCAGTGCATCGTCCTTTGGTGTTGATTCTGTATATTTAGTACTATTTGGTTGCATAGCTGTTTATGGTTTTCTACTAATAAGAGTAAAAAACCGGCAACCACACGTAGCTACTTATAGTTAATCAATGTTAATATTGCAAGTAACGGCAAAATCTTACGCAAGTGGGCAAGTGCAGCAGATATATGCGTCTCTACAGTACGCTTGCTTATGCCAAGACGCTCAGCAATCTCAGCATTGCTCAGTCCATCTACACGACTCATAACAAACACACGGCGACGCTGCTCGGGCATAGAGTCTATCTCGCTCATTATTATATCATAAAGTTCCTCGTAGCACAACTTCATATCACCCGTCACATCATTGCCTTGAATGTCACATGCCGACTCATCATCACAATACACAAGCGACTGCTTCACACAATGTATGGCAGCATTACGAGCAGAAATGAAAAGATAATTGTCGAGATTTTCTATCTTCAAAAAACGTTCACGCTTAATCCATAGTTCCATAAAAAGATCCTGAACTATGTTCTCAGCCTCACTCTTCTCACGACAAAAACGCATTACAAACTGTAATACCTTGGGATAATACTCCACAAACAATGCGTCAAATGCCATCTCATTGCCATCGGCAAGGGCTGACATAAGGAATGTATTATTTGTGAACTTATCCATAACTATATTACTTTAATAAAACTTAATCTACTTTTGCAAGCTTTGCCATAAACGTAGCAATCATCTCTGCTGCCTTTTCGAGATATTCTCTGTCTACATTGTCGAATGTAGCAAGTTCGGTGCTGTCGATGTCTATCTCGCCTACCACTATTCCGTCAGAAAATAATGGTACTACAATCTCTGATCTTGAGAGCGACGAACACGCTATATGTCCAGGAAAAGCTTCCACATCCTCTACAACAAGACTGCGACATTCCTTCCATGCAGTGCCACAAACACCGCGTCCGAACTTTATCCTCGTACATGCAGGAGTGCCCTGGAACGGACCGAGTATCAGTTCGTCATCATCTACAATATAAAATCCGACCCAGAAATATTCCTTTGGGAAGACTACTTTCATCACTGCCGCACAATTCGACAATACGCTGATTGGATTGTCGTCAGCATTTGCGAAGACTTCTATCTGCGAGAGAAGTTCACGGTATCTTGATTGTTTATCCATAGTTTAATCGTTTTGATTTAGCGACAAAATTAATAAAATAATGTAAACAAGCCAAAGAACACTGCTAAATAATAATGTATAGCGTGTGCAA
>NZ_JADYTS010000079.1 GCF_021531355.1 Leyella stercorea
TACAAAGCTGTTTTTCTAATGGCGGTCATTAGAAAAAGCTTCTTGTCATTTTCTAATGACCGATTTGGGATAATACTACATTGGCAAACGACAAAGGTTCTCCCTTAGCATCCATCACCTTGCCGGTGATATTCTGCGCCATCATCGGAGTCATAGCCGAGAGGCACAACGCTGTTATAATAAGTTTCTTGTTCATAATCACTTTACTTATGTTTTTCTGAGGGCAAAAGTAAAGGAAATGATAAAAAAGTATTTGACACAAAAGTGTATTTCTGATACAAATGGCTTAAGAATTACACTTTTGTGTATATAAAAAGAAAGAATCTATTTTGTATTTTTTCAAAATCATACAATAAAACTACTTCACAAACCTCAGTCTTGTCCACAACCATCGTGGTATCATTGCCCATGCTGCTACAAGCATGCGATAGCGCCAGTCGATTGTGACTGTCTCCTTGCCTTGCATCACAGCCTTGACTATAGATCGTGCAACACTATTAGCCGAGAGTTGCAAGGGGAAATGACTTCCAGCTATAAGGTCGGTAGCTACGAAGCCGGGACGGATGTCGGTGATATGGATACCGAGTCGGCGCATGCGCGACTGCTGTGCAAGACATTCAAGATAGTGCGACTGGAAACGCTTGGTGGCAGAATAAGCCGGTGCTGCACCCAATCCACGTGTGCGTGCTATGGAGGTGATGCAAGCTATCTGTCCACCTTTATTATTATTGGCAAACCAACTGTATGCTGCCGTAACCATACGTGTGAATCCCATGCCGTTGGTCTCCACGGTCTTCATCTCGCGGTCGATGTCAAGCTCGCAGTTCTCCCACCCTATTCCCGAACTATGGAAATAGAGATCCATACCGCCAAGCTCTGCTATAAGTTCATGAAGATGCTTGGGCGCAGCCTCATCCGTAACGTCTATCTGTCGATAAGCCTTTATGTTCTCGTTAGACCTTACTATCTCTTCAAGTCTATCAACACGTCGTCCGGCTACACCAACAAAGTATCCTCGCTCGGCAAGGAGACGAGCCACTTCGAGTCCTATACCCGAAGTGGCACCTATTACTATAGCTTTTTTCATTGACTCGTATACATATATATTATAACGGAACCCTCACTACGTCCACCACATGGCTGCCAGCTCCGATAAGGTCGGCACGCTCTGAGATACACTTCTGATATTCTATGAAACGGGCAAACGTCTCGTCGCTCATGCGATTGAGTCGTGTGCGCATATAGTCGGAAGCTCCATCGGGCGAGAAGATAGTGACACGTTCCAAACCTGCACATTCGTCCAGACGGTTGATGTCATCAATACGCACATAGTCGTATAACTCGTCGGGCTGGGCCTGTATGTGGAAGTTCTCATCAACAGCACCACGCTCCAACAATCCTTCTATACGGTCTTCGTCGAAGCAATACGACAGTATGCTGTACTCGTTCATCAAGTAAGCCACGAATATCAGTCCGCCAGGTTTGGTGACGCGTTTTGCCTCGTTAAGAGCCTTAAGCTTCTCCTCATCGCCAATGAGATGATAGAGCGGACCGAGCAACAGCGTAACATCTGCCATTGCTGTAGGCAGGAACGGCATGTTGCGTGCGTCGCCCTGCACAACATCGGCAGTAGGTTCACGCTTTAGAAACACCTCGATGTTGCGTCGCACCAGTTCTACTGCCTTCACCTTATAGCCTTCTGCCATAAGAGCCGAAGTGTAGCGACCAGTTCCTGCACCTATATCGAGCAGTTGCATGTCGGGAGTTATGAACCTACGCAAATGATGCATTGTGGTTTCAAACTCTACTATACCGTGTCTACGCTGCAAGCGAAGGTCTTCGGGATGCTTATTGTAATGTTTCTCTATATTTGATAATGCCATAATGCTATATTATTTCTTAACACTCGCCATTTAACACTTAACATTCAACATTAGCGACAACGTCGCTCACGATTTGCTCGTCGAGCAAACGGTTGTTCTTAAGCAACTGCTCTACATCGTATCTGTCGTAGAGTCCCTTCTTAACGCCACATACAAGCACCTTCATATCTGACGTACCATAATAAGAGGCTATGCGCTCGCCAAAGCCACCATCCTTGCAGCCGTCTTCAAGTGTTACCACAAGGTTATGGTTCGTCTTCAAGGCTTCGAGCGTATCGGCATCCACCTCATTAAGATAGCGAGGATTGATAAGCGTAGCGTCAATGCCCTTGTCAGCAAGCAGACGTACCACGTTCTCGCCCTTCTGATAGAACGAACCGGCAGCAATGATTGCCACCTTGGAGCCTTCGTGCATCACCTTATATTTTGACTCGTAGCAATACTCTTCATCCACTTTCTCCGTTGTATGAACAACTCCGTTGCTCGGCACACGAATGGCTATAGGCTTTTTGTCCTGAAGTATTGCCCAACGCATCATTGCGAAATATTCCTCGCATGTGGTAGGAGCGAGATAGATGAGTCCCGGAATGCTGCAAAGCATAGGTATATCGAAGAGGCAGATGTGGGTGATGTCGTTCATCGAGTTCACTCCGCCTCCTACTACATTGATTACGGCTGGATTGGAATTGATGCAAAGGTCTTGTGCTATCTGGTCGTAAGTGCGCTGGATGAACGTGCTGTATACCGTCCATACGGGACGTAGTCCACCCTTAGCCATACCCGAAATCATAGCGACAGCCTGCTCTTCGGCAATACCCATGTCAAGGTGTTGCGAGCCAGCCTGCTTGCGCTTGTCGGCAGTAAAGCCTGCTGCTGTAGGCGTTCCTGCTGTTACGGCGATTAGTGTCTTGTCATTCTTCATCTCGCTCAGCATCCAGTCAGAGAAGAGTTCGGGATATGTCTCGCATGGTTTTACCTCGGGCATTGTTCCATCGGCATTGCGAACCGGTCGACTACCGTCATCAAGATTGAACGGCATTCCCCAATGCCAAGCTTCCTTGTCGTTTACGGCAGGAGCATAGCCATGACCTTTCTCTGTGTGGATATGAACAACTGTAGGGCGGTCGGTATCCTTGACGCTACGGAACACTTCTATGAGGCGTTCTATGTCGTTGCCTTCCTCCAGATACTTATACTCAAATCCCCATGCCTTAAACCAGTTGTGCTCGCACTCGCCACGGCTCTCTCTCAGCGCACGCAGATTCTTATATATACCGCCATAGTTCTCGGCTATCGACATTTCGTTGTCGTTTACAACGATGATGATGCCCGTACCAAGCTCCGAAGCCTCATCAAGTCCTTCGAAAGCCTCACCGCCCGACAGCGAACCGTCGCCTATAATGGCTATGATATTCTCCTTAGTTCCTTTTACGTCGCGTGCCTTCTGCAGTCCGGTTGCAAGACTGATGGATGTGGAAGTATGGCCCACCTCAAAGTTGTCATACTCCGGGCACTCTGCCGGAGAAGAATATCCCGATATGGCATTCATATCGTCTACGTTGCCAAGAAATCCGGCTGCACGACCTGTCAATACCTTATGCGGATAGCACTGGTGGCTGACGTCGAATACGAACTTATCCTCTGGAGCATTGAACACATAGTGCAAGGCTACCGTTGCTTCTACAAATCCAAGGTTAGGACCTACGTGTCCGCCATGCTTGCTCACACGATTGAGCACGGCACGGCGCACTTCGTCGGCTACAATATTAAGTGTCGCGATGTCCATGCCTTTCAAGTCGGCAGGACTCTGAATCTTCTCTATATACATCGTTTATTGGTTTATTTGTTTGTTCGTTACAGTTTTACGCTGCAAAGATACTAACATTATTACATTAATGCTATACCACGATTGCGGAATATATTACCATTATTTCTATATATTTTATGCTCCTTACACTTATAATAAGGGCGTCATATAAAGCGGAAGATAGGTGATACCATCAACAACCTTATAATCGGCTGCATGTAAAACAGTAGGAGAGATCATATATTCTCCAAACTTCTTCATACACTTTGTTATGGAAGACAACGTGTAGTTCTTGCCACTTTTGACTTCTATCGGGCGAATATTATGGCGTGTTGTCACTTTGTCCTTTTGAAGCAAGAAATCTATCTCCATACGATTTTCGGCTTCTTCTGATGACTTACTATAGAAAAAGAGCTTATTGCCGCTGGCTGTCAACATTTGTGCCACAATATTCTCAATGAGCATCCCTTCATTCACCTCCAGCTTTCCAAAGAGAAGTTTCTGATAAATCTCTGACGATACAATACCCTTTTCATCAAAAGCGTGACTGATCAACAAGCCCGTATCGTTCATATAGCACTTCAGAGTAGTGCGGTCTTCGTTCATCTTCAGTCCGATGTTAGGTTCTGTCGAATTATAGCATATGTTGACGACTCTTGCATCCTTCAGCCAGAAGAAAGCATCGTCCCAATCACGATATTTAGCACCAGGTTTTAGAGCAGACAACCGGAACTTCTTCTCATGCTTAGACAGCTGAGGAGGAATCTGATCGAATATTGACACCACCTTATCGGCTATCTCACTTGCATAATTGAAGATGTCATTACGGTAAATGGTCAGCACGTCGCGCTTGGCGGCATCTACGGCATCGAAATCTTTCGTCTCAACATACTTCTTGACGGCTTGTGGCATACCTCCTACTATCATATAGAGACGAAACGCATCCATAGCCTGACGATGGAAAGCTTGTCCCATTGGCTTCTTTTCTACATACATTTTCCGTATTAAGTCCATCAGCATGTCATTACCGGTAGCCCAAAGAAACTCTTCAAAGTCCATTGGATACATCTGTATAGGGCGTTCTTCCGATGGTAGCACAATACCCTGTGTATTTTTCTTAATACTTACCAGCGATCCTGTCTCTATGTAATCGTATCGACCATCTTTTACCAGAAACTTGATGGCAGCTCTCGCCCTGGGACACAACTGTACCTCGTCAAGAATGATAAGCGACTTGCGTTCATATAGCCTCACCTTGTAGTGCTGACTCAGATAGAGAAACAGCATATCAAGGTCTTCCAGATACAGGTCGAACCAGTCTCTGACCATCTGTGGAGCCTTGTTGAAGTCGATGAGGATATATGACTCGTATTCATTCTTGGCAAACTCCTCTACGATATAACTCTTACCTATGCGCCGCGCACCCTCTACGAGTAGTGCCACTTCACCGTTTCTTTTCTCTTTCCACTCAAGGAGTTGTTGATATATTTTTCGCTTCATAGTAACATCTTTACACCTTTTTGAGATATTCAATCATTAAGTAATACACCTTTTTGAGATATTCAATCATTAAGTAATACACCTTTTTGAGATTTATTACAATGCAAAAATACACCTTTTCGAGATATTACACAAGTATTATATTGAAAATTTATTGGTGAAACAATAACATACTATATACAAAAACGGCAGACTCCCATCAGAGAGTCTGCCGTTTTTGTATTTTAATAGTTCAGCTGCTGTTTTTACTTCAGCTCTGTCATAAAGAACTGTGCCACCTGACGAAGCAGGTGGTTGCGTGTGTTGCCACCATAGATTCCGTGGTTACGGTTGGTGTAGAGCAGTTCGCGGAAATCCTTGTCTGCCTGAACCAAAGCTTCCGAATATTCGTACATGTTCTGCGGATGAACGTTGTCGTCGGCTGTTCCATGACAGAGAAGCAGTGCTCCGTGCAGTTTAGAGGCACGCTCTATAGGGTTGGTAGCGTAGCCGTCGGGGTTCTCCTTAGGTGTACGCATATAACGCTCTGTGTATACCGAGTCGTAGAAGCGCCAGTTGGTTGGAGGAGCTATTGAAACTCCGGCACGGAATACGGGACGACCCTCACTCATACTCATAAGTGTGTTGAATCCACCGTAGCTCCATCCCCAGATACCGATGCGGTCCTTGTCAACATAAGGAAGCGTTCCGAGATAGAGAGCTGTTTCCACCTGGTCGCGCGACTCAAGATCGCCGAGGTTGAGATATGTACACTTCTCGAATTCGGCACCACGTCCGCCCGTGCCACGTCCGTCAACGCTGACTACGATGAAGCCCTGCTGTGCAAGGTAAGAGTCGTAGGCTCCACCCTGACCCATCGAGCCTGCACTCCATGCGTTCTTCACCTGCTGGCTACCGGGACCGCTATACTGGTGCATGATGACAGGATAGCGTTTAGAAGCATCGAAGTCGAGCGGACGAAGCATCCATCCGTTGAGTGTTACACCCTCAGAAGTGGTAAACGAGAAAGCCTCACGCTTGCAGAATCCATAGTCCTTAATGGTCTGACGCAATTCACGGTTGTCCTGCAATGTAGAGATAACCTTGCCGGCACGTGTGCGTGTTGTATATACATAAGGTGTGTTGTAGTCGCTCCATGTATTGATGAAGTACTGATAGTCGCCCGAGAAGAGTGCCGAGTTCCATCCTTCTGCATCGGTGAGTCGCTCTATCTTGCCGTTCTTATGACTTACGTATACCTGACGGTCGGTAGCACCAAGAGCTGCTGCCTGATAGTATACGTCGCCAGTCTTGGCATCGAAACCATATACTTCGGTAATGTCGTACTTGCCACCAATTGTACGTTGCAACTTACCGTTCATATTGTATACGTAAAGATTCATATAACCAGAACGGTCGCTGGGCAAAAGGATATTGTTGCCTACAAACTTGATAGCCTCAACTGCCGACTCCTGCACATACTTGGGCACCGACTCCTTGATGAGGAGCTGGGCAACTGTGGTGCGAGGATTGACTGCATAGAGACAGAGCTGATCCTGATGACGGTTCATAGTGTACACTACGATGCGGTTGGGATCGACTGTCGACTTGATGCGAGGCATATAGCCGTCGGCATCAATGGGCACATTGAGGCGAAGAGTCTTGCGGCTCTTTATGTCATAGCTCCATGCTGTTACAACACTGTTGTCCTGACCTGCCTTAGGATACTTGTAAGAGTAGAATCCTGGATAGTCGGTATACTCCGAATGTTCGGGACGCATACCCTTGTACATCTGCAACGAATAGGTCTTTACCTTCGACTCGTCGTAGCGTATCCAGCAGAGCATGGTGCCGTCGGCGTTGAATGTAAGAGCGCGGTTGAATCCAAATTCCTCCTCGTTAACCCAATCGGGAATACCATTGATTACTTCATTGAACTTTCCGTCCTTAGTCACCTGTATCTCGGCGTTATCGTAAAGCAACTTTACAAGGAAGATGTTGCCCTCGCGCACGAATGCCACCTGCTGACCGTCTGCCGACCATGTGGGCACCTGCTGCGGACCGCCGTCAGAGAGACGCTCCAGTTTGCGCGAAGCTATGGTGTAGATATAATGTACAGCTGTGTATGATCGACGATAGATGTAGTTGGTCTTGGTCTGAATGAGCATACGTGTTCCGTCGGGCGACATTGTATAGCCATCAAATGATTTTATCTTTTCGCCCATGGTGTTGTTGACATCGAAAAGTACAGACAACTCACGGCCTGTCTTGAACGAATAGGTTACAATGCGCTTGCCGTCGTCGCTGATGCGGGCGTAGGTATCGGTGCCTTCAATGGGGTTGATGCCCGACACTACCTTAGGCGCAAACTTACTGCTTGTAACGTCGGCTATTGTGAGCTTCTGAGCCGCCGACACTGAAGATACAAACATCATAAGGAATGTTGTACAGATAAGGATTAAACGCTTCATTAGTTGTTAATTATTTAGTTATTTATTATTAATCGTATTGTCTTTAGGGGCTGATAGATATTGGCGAGGCATTGCAACGAGCCGCATGTCTATATTTTGCAAAGTTATAATTTTTTCCGTACATTTGCACTCCTAAACCAATAAGTTTTGTCAATGACGCCACAATTATACAACGACTATGGGGCTTGGATACGCAGCAAGTTCCCGTTTCGTGTGCAAAAAATATCTATTGATGCCGGATTTGCATGTCCCAACCGCGACGGACATGTAGGCATAGGCGGATGCACATTCTGCGACAACCGCACGTTCAACCCCTCTTATTGCCAACCATCGAAATCGATAGCCGAACAGATAAGCGAGGGCAAGGCGTTCTTTGCACGCAAATACACGGGCATGAAGTATCTGGCTTATTTTCAGGCTTACAGCAACACCTACGCATCAGTTGAAACATTGAAGCGCCGATACGAAGAGGCTTTGAGCCAGGAGGATGTTGTGGGTATAATAATAGGTACGCGACCCGACTGCGCAGGCAGCGAAGTGATGGACTATCTGGAGCAGCTGAACCGCCAGACTTTCATGATTGTGGAGTATGGCATCGAGTCGGTGTCGGACAAGACGTTGCTGCGCGTCAACCGCGGACACGACTTCGAGTGCTCACGACATGCTCTTGTCGAGACTCACAACCGTGGCATACTGACATGCGGACATATAATATTAGGATTGCCGGGCGAATCGGCTGAGGAGAACATAAGGCAATCCGAAGTGGTGTCAAATTTGAAACTCGACATTCTGAAACTGCACCAACTGCAAATTATAAAGGGCACGCAGCTTGCCGAAGAATATTGCCGCGAGCCGTTCAAGCTGTATTCCGCCGACGAATACATCGACCTTTGCATACGCTATCTTGAACGGCTGCGCAACGATATTATTGTAGAACGATTTGTAAGCCAGTCGCCTGCCGACATGCTCATAGCCCCCAAGTGGGGACTGAAGAACTATGAATTCACCAACCGCCTTGTGAATGAAATGAAGCGAAGGGGCACGTGGCAGGGACGACTGCTGTAGTTGAGAGTTGAGAGTTGAGGGTTGAGGATTGAGAGTTATGAAAACAAAATAATCGTACAGGAATAACGCTCAATCCACGTTTTTTGCTTAACTTTGCACATAATTATAACGACGTTTTGGCCGACCTATAACGACGGCTCGGCAAATGTACCCCTTTTGGCTCGCAAAAGGACTCCTTTTGGAGGGTAAAAGGACTACATTTGCAATCCAACGTTAGAACAACCCCGAAACTACTATAATATTAATAGGTATAAAACAAAAAACAATATATTATGTCAGTTACAGAAGAAAAACCGATAGAGGAAAAGAAGAGCCTCAGCTTTGTTGAGCAGCTCGTTGAGCAGGACCTTGCCGAGGGCAAGAACGGCGGACGCATACAGACACGATTCCCGCCAGAGCCAAACGGATACCTGCACATCGGACACGCCAAGGCCATCTGCATGGACTTCGGAGTGGCTGAGAAGTACAACGGTGTGTGCAACCTGCGCTTCGACGACACCAATCCTACAAAGGAGAACAACGAATATGTAGAGAACATACTTAACGATATTTCATGGCTCGGATTCAAGTGGGGCAACATATACTATGCTTCCGACTACTTCGACAAGCTGTGGGAGTTTGCCATCTGGATGATCAAGAACGGACACGCATACATCGACGAGCAGACTGCCGAGCAGATTGCCGAGCAGAAGGGTACTCCTACTACACCGGGTACAAACTCGCCCTATCGCGACCGTCCAGTAGAGGAGAACCTTGAACTGTTCAACAAGATGAACACTCCGGAGGCTGTAGAGGGCAGCATGGTATTGCGCGCCAAGCTCGATATGGCTAACCCCAACATGCACTTCCGCGATCCTATCATCTATCGCATCATACATACACCCCACCACCGCACCGGAACAAAGTGGAACGCCTATCCGATGTACGACTTCGCTCACGGACAGAGCGACTTCTTCGAGGGCGTTACACACTCTATTTGTACCCTGGAGTTTGTACCTCACCGTCCGTTGTACGATAAGTTTATCGACTACCTGAAAGAGATGCGCGGCGAGACCGAGAACATTCACGACTTCCGCCCACGTCAGATAGAGTTCAATCGTCTGAACCTCACCTACACCATGATGTCGAAGCGTAAGCTTCTGGCTCTCGTCAACGAGGGAGTAGTGTCAGGATGGGACGACCCACGTATGCCGACACTTTCGGGTATGCGCCGCCGCGGATACTCGCCTGAGTCAATACGCAAGTTTATCGACTCAATCGGCTATACCAAGTTCGATGCACTCAACGACATGGCTCTGCTTGAGGCTGCCGTTCGCGACGACCTCAACAAGCGCTCACTGCGCGTTTCGGCTGTGCTCGACCCGGTTAAGCTCGTTATCACCAACTATCCCGAGGGCGAAACTGAAGAGATGGAAGCTATCAACAATCCTGAGAACGAGGCTGACGGCACACACACCATTACCTTCTCGAAGAACCTCTGGATTGAGCGCGACGACTTCATGGAGGACGCTCCGAAGAAGTTCTTCCGTATGACTCCGGGTAAGGAGGTTCGTCTGAAGAACGCATACATCGTGAAATGTACCGGATGCACTAAGGATGCTGAGGGCAACATCATCGAGATTCAGTCTGAATACGACCCGACAAGCAAGAGCGGCATGGAAGGTGCCAACCGCAAGGTGAAGGGAACTCTGCACTGGGTATCAGCCGACCACTGCCAAAAGGCTCAGGTTCGTATCTACGACCGCCTCTTCACCGTGGCTGACCTGGGTGCCGACGAGCGCGAATTCCACGAACTGCTCAACCCCGACAGCCTCAAGACTATCGACAACTGCTATGTGGAGAACTATGCTGCTGAACGCAAACCGGGCGAATACCTGCAGTTCCAGCGCATCGGATACTTCATGGCCGACCTCGATTCTACAGCCGACAACCTCATATTCAACAAGACTGTCGGACTGAAGGATACTTGGGCAAAACAGAATAAATAATACTTCTTAATGTTTAGTGTTTAATGTTTAATGTTTAATTGGGCACACCTGTTATAACATTAAACATTAAACATTTTTCATTAAACATTGTTTAGATGGACAACAACAAGAAATATTTTGACAGTCCAGAATTCGGACGACTGCTGCAACGCTACGAACGCTCCCTGCAAATGGGCAAGGACGAATACTTCGAGAGCGACGAACTGTCGGACATTGCCGAATACTACTACGACAAAAAAGACAAACCAAGGGCAGAATACGTTCTCGACTATGCTATGCGGCTGCACCCTGGAGCCGTGCTTCCACTTGTTTTCAAGGCACGCATAGCGCTCATCGACGAGAAGAACATTGAAAAAGCCCGCTACTATGCTTCGCTCATCAGCGATGCGTACGACATCGACTGCCTCTATCTGAAGGCCGAAATAATGATAGCCGAAGACAAACCTGAGGAGGCAAACAGCTTCCTGCGCAACGCTATGGACAACATCGACGAGGACGATGTGCCCGACTTTGTGCTCGACGTGGCTACCATATTCATCGACTACGGACTCGCCGACATCGCTGCCGAATGGCTCGCCATGTCTGACGAAGACAATCTGCAAGACTATCGCGAAATCAAAGCACGTATAGCCTTTGCCAAAGGCGATTACGAAAAGAGCGAAAAGCTGTTTGAACAGTTGCTCGACGAAGACCCATACTCGGGCCGCTACTGGAACTCTCTGGCTTCTACGCAGTTTATGGGCAACCGCATCAACGACTCGATAACGTCAAGCGAATATTCCATTGCCATCAATCCCAACGACGAGGAAGCTCTGCTTAACAAGGCCAACGGCCTCTTCTCATTGGGCAACTTCAAGGAAGCACTCAAATTCTACGAACGTTTCCACCAGCTATGCCCCGACGAAGGAGCCGCAACTATGTTCATAGGCAATTGTCTGCTTAATATAGGAAAGACCGAAGAAGCACTGAAATACTATAAGGAGGCACTCGAAGCATTGAAGAAACAGAATCTCGGTACTACCGAAGTGCTGCAATGTCTCGCATTCACGTATTCACAGCTCGACCAACCCGACGAAGCGCTCGCCTGCGTCGACGAGGCAATGAAGCAACCCGATGCCAATAAGGACGAGATAACGATAGTGAAAGGACATATACAGCTGGAGAATGGTCATGTAAAGGAAGCGATACGCAGTTTCCTCAGTGCCCTGCAGTCTACATCATTCTCGCACGACATATTCTTCCGCATTGCCATCTCTGTATACGACTGTGGCTATCCTGCCATCGCCTACCGCATGTTCAAGTCGTACACCGACATGCACAACAACCAAGGCGACGAAGGAATGGCTTATCTTGCAGCCTGCCTCAAGACGCTCAATAAGAAAGCCGAATACATCGAATGTCTTAAAACAGCATGTCAGCGTAATCCTGCCGAGACAAAGAAGGTGCTTGGCGAGTTTTATCCCGAAACACTCGACCCGAAGGATTATTACGACTATGAGATTAGACACATGTCGGAAGGACACAACAATTAAAGTAACAAGGATAACAAAACCAATAATTAACACTATACAAAAATGAATTCTGCCGAACTTTTCCTGTGGATTCTCAACAACCTCAACTATTGGGTTGTAACGCTGTTTATGGCTATTGAGAGTTCGTTCGTTCCATTCCCGTCTGAAGTGATCGTACCACCGGCTGCATGGAAAGCCATGGACCCCGACAGCGGAATGAGCTTTATACTTGTAATAGTATTCGCTACTATCGGTGCCGACTTAGGTGCACTCATCAATTATTATCTCGCCAAATGGCTCGGACGTCCTATCGTCTATCGCTTTGCCGACAGCCGTATTGGCCATATGTGTCTCATCGACCGCGAGAAGGTAGAGAAATCGGAAGCCTTCTTCCGTGAACACGGTGCTGCTTCTACATTCTTCGGTCGTCTTGTACCTGCCGTACGACAGCTTATCAGCATTCCTGCCGGACTCTCTGGCATGCACCTTGGCAAGTTCCTGCTCTACACCACTCTCGGTGCCGGATGCTGGAACACGGTGCTCGCGCTTATAGGTTGGGGCATATACAAGTACACCAACTATAAGACAACGCATGATGTTTATCTACAGGCTGTGAAATACAGCCACGAAATAGGATACGTACTGCTTGGACTTGCAGCGATTGTAGTAGCATTCCTGATATACAAGGGAATGAAAAGAAAATAAAAAGCAATAAAAAGGGGGTGTGTCAAAATTCACACCCTCTTTTAAAATATCACAAAGCCCGAACTTTCACAAGCTCGGGCT
>NZ_JADYTS010000007.1 GCF_021531355.1 Leyella stercorea
ATAGGCTTCAGAGTGCATACGACAAGGCTGTCAAGGAGCGTGATGACTTGAACGGTCGTATGAATAGAAGCAAAAAATGAGAATCAGTATTCAATAAGAAATGAATACTACTAATTTTAATTAATTTCAGTTGTAAAAGAACGTGATTACGAGAATATGTCGTATATTTGCAATATAAGTATTAATTAAAAAACATTATCATGTGTCAGACAGCATTCATATCACAAAACATTGTTAGACTGGGAACAAGGTCATATAAGCACAGCTTGGAGGCAATGGTTCCAGAAGAATATAGTGTTGGTCAATTGCGTCGTTTAAACCGTGACCTTGATACTTTTTATGAGTATTTATATTCACAATGTAATGATGTTACAGAAAGTGAATACAAAGTGTTTGAAAAACAATTAGACTCTATGTTGACAACACTCAGGGCACTTTATATGTCATGTAAGAAAATGCCTTCAGAATGTGGCGTGGCTGATGAGACTGAAAAACTAAGAATGAACTATGTAGCCCTTTATGAATTGAACAACGACATAAAGAACTACCGCATAAATGCTCCAAGAGACACAGAATGGACTGCTCTTTTGTCGGATGCGGGCAATGCCTTAAAGAGTATTGCTCATGATTAGTTTTAAAACCATCAGCTCATTTCGGTCTCGTTTGTCTGGCTTGTTAAAAGTCAGACGTAAAGTTTATGCCAATGTAGAAAATGAAATTCGGCGTGAATTTACAGAAAAATCAATAGATCAGATTCGGCAGAACAATGATATGGTTCTGCTTGAAGGTGATGTTATTGTTATTAAGCTTCGATTACCAGACAAGAAACAGCGTCTTTCTCGTAAAGACGGTTTCCGTTTGATCTATTTGGTATCAAAAACTGACGAGATAGTTGTATTCTTGGATATTTATCCTAAGAATGGTCCTTTACAGCAACTTGACATAGCTGACGAACAATTAAAATGTTTAGTAAGGAGTTTTATTCTTGAAGCCCAAACCGCTTCTTTAGAAAATTATTTTATATAATTCAATAAAACTCATAACTCCACATTCAAATCCCCATCCGATTGGCGGCATGTGCAGAGCGATACTGCAATGGGGAACAACCTGATTAAATTCTATCGTCATATTCGGGTGATTCGAGTGATTCGTGTTCTATGAGAGAGTTTTGAATTGTTTCGCATTCTGACAATTTAACACTTAACATTTAACACTTAACATTAACCAAAGTAATTCATGGATAATTCGTGGTAATTCGTGACAAAAAGATTACGTGAGTCTTAGTCAGTAAGCACTCAAATCAGGGCTTAAATTATAAAAAAATGGACGCATACCACAATGCGCCTGTAAGGACAGCTTTAAATCATCACCGAGTAATTCGTAATTCAAATATGACTCTTACAGATAGAAATTAAATGCGCAAGCAGATGTTTGCAGAAATAGAAGAAAAACTGTTTAAGGACAACAAGCCCGAAGACAGTTCCTTCTACTATCACTCTTCCGAGGACCGTATAGTGTTATCTCATGCCCTTTTCTGGGTAATGACACAAAACATGAAAGGCAAGATGGCAAAGCAGAAGTTCTATTATAATAAGGTAAAATGTCGCAAGATAGAACGTATGCTGCCAGCACTAAGCAAGATGGTGATAGAAGAGCAAAACGATTTTGCAAAACAACATCCCGGCGTATTGTAAGGTTAGCAAAAGTGCCTATACAAAGGGCTATGCCCTAAATTGAGTACAAACCGGCAAAGCCGATTACAACATTCTTATTATGATAACATTACCCAACAAAACCTATACCGCTGACGCTATTCGTCTTTCTCAGATCCTCAGCAGCACTACAAAAGTCAATATGCTGAAAGTCTGCAAGAAGTTCGACCTTTATGTCAGTCCTAATCTTAAGAAAGACGAGACAGCGCGTCGTGTGGCGAATGAAGTTATTGACAATCCTAATGAGATAATCAGCCGTCTAAGCAAGGTTGAGCTACAGATTCTCGATGAGTTCGTAAAAGGAGACGATAGGACTTACGTTGTCCGTAAGGAGCGCAAGACTCCTTATATCCTTCAAAAGTACTACATGGTAGTGACCTATTGCGATGAAGAAAAAGGAGAATGGCACATGCTTATGCCCGCCGAACTTCGCAAATCTCTCTCCGATGACTATAAAGTATACCTCGACCTTGCACTGCAAGGCAAGAAAGGACCATCAGCAAAAGACTTGAGAATGATGGCATTTATGAAGAATCTGTATGGGGAATAAACATACCAATTCCCTTACTTGCAACCACTGCGCCCCGAAGGGGTAACTGTGAATCATCACCAATTAGTTCGTGATACAATTCACAATTGACCAACTCACAATCGCAGGCCTTAGCCGAGAATAACTCAACATTCAACATTCAAAACTCAAAATTCATCAGTAAGCACTCAATTGCTTCCGAGGCATTTTGCATGAACCAAGTTACCTTTGCGCTGCAAAACATAAAAATACGATTATGGCAAGCATTGAAGATATGGAAAGGCAAGACTTTATAAATACAATAACGGAGCTTAAGGCTATGATAGGTAGTCTTAAGCTTACGATAGACACGCTTCGTCAGACGATAAACTCGCAGAACGCTACGATAGCGTCGTTGCAGAAGTCAATGGATAGGCTTCAGAGTGCATACGACAATACTATCAAGGAGCGTGATGATTTGAACAATCGATTGAATAGAAGTAAAACTTGAAATACCAATACGCTCATTGAGACATGCAAAAATGTAGGTCTCAATGTGAAGGAGTATTTCGCTTATGTATTCAGCAGACTTATAGAGGGTGAGAAGGACTACGAAAAGCTTCTCCCCAGTGCAGTCGCACGGTAAATTCAAATAAACAAAAGTTAAAACAAAAATAATCAATGGCTCTCCAGCCCCTGTTTATAAGGGGTTGGAAGCAATTGAGTGCTTACTATACAAAGGGCTATGCCCTAAATTGAGTACTAACACCACAAACTCTACGCCCAGCCTTGACAACAGTGAATCAGAAAGTTTATTCATGGCAAAATTACTTCCTTACAGTCAGTGGGTCCAAGGACAAATCTCATGGTTAATTTACGGTAATTCGTGTTCAAAGACTATCAATTCACAATTGACCAATTCACAATCGCATGCGTAGCAGCGAACAACTCAAAACTCAACATTCAAAACTCAAAACTCTAAAAAATATGCGTGATTTTAAAGACATTAAAGTCGCTGTAGCCGGTACAGGCTACGTGGGACTAAGTATAGCTACATTGCTATCTCAACATCATCATGTAACAGCAGTAGATGTAATTCCTGAAAAGGTGGAGAAATTGAGCAACAAAATTTCACCTATCCAAGATGATTATATCGAAAAGTATTTGGCTGAAAAGCCTTTGAACCTTGTTGCCACACTTGACGGCAAGTCTGCTTATGCAAACGCAGATTTTGTAGTTATCGCAGCACCTACCAATTATGACCCTGTAAAGAACTACTTCGACACTACACATGTAGAAGAAGTTATCGACTTGGTATTGGAGGTTAATCCAGATGCCATTATGGTTATAAAGTCAACAATTCCAGTAGGTTATACACGTAATCTATATTTGAAGTATGCTCGGAAAGGAGTTAAGAAGTTTAATCTTCTCTTTTCTCCAGAGTTCCTGCGTGAAAGCAAGGCGTTATATGACAACCTTTATCCAAGCCGTATCATTGTAGGTTATCCCAAGATTATCAACAAGCCAGAGTTTGAGGCAGAGAATAAGGCTATCGAATCAGTAACAGATGTAGAAATGCTTAAAGAAGCAGCTCATACCTTTGCAGACTTGCTGTTGGAAGGTGCTATCGGCAACCGTGAGGAAGGAGAAAATTCAACATTGGATAATTCCTCATCGCCAAAGGCGACTAACTCAACACTCAACATTCAAAATTCAAAATTCAACAAGGGTATCCCTTGTTTGTTTATGGGTATGAAGGAAGCCGAGGCTGTAAAACTCTTTGCTAATACTTACCTTGCTCTTCGCGTTAGCTACTTTAATGAGCTTGACACTTACGCAGAAGTGAAAGGTCTTGACTCAAAGGCAATCATTGAAGGTGTAGGTCTTGACCCACGTATTGGTACACACTACAACAATCCATCATTCGGCTATGGTGGCTACTGCTTGCCAAAGGACACCAAGCAGCTCCTCGCAAACTATCAGGATGTACCTCAGAATATGATGTCTGCTATTGTCGAGTCAAATAAAACTCGCAAGGATTACATTGCTGATGCAGTGTTACGCAAGGCTGATTGGTATGACTATTCAAGCAACAATCAATATGGTGCAGAATATGGCGATTGTGTAATAGGGGTATATCGCTTGACCATGAAGTCGAATTCGGACAATTTCCGCCAATCTGCTATTCAAGGTATAATGAAGCGTATAAAGGCTAAAGGAGCTGTGGTCATTATTTATGAACCAACACTTGAAGACGGAACTACTTTCTTTGGCAGCAAGGTCGTTAATAATCTTGATGAGTTCAAAATTAAAAGCAAGGCCATTATTGCTAACCGCTTTGATGACTGTCTTAAGGACGTGGAAGACAAGGTTTATACACGAGATATATTTAGAAGAGATTAATAACAAGAGAGCTTTCAAGTGCTTGAAAAATATCATCAAATAATTAATGGCAAATAAAACATCAGATAATAATCGAATTGCAAAAAATACGGCATTTTTATATGTCCGTATGCTTTTGTCTATAATTGTCAGTTTATACACAAGTAGGGTGGTTCTTCAAACTTTAGGGGTTGAAGATTACGGCATATATGGTGTTGTTGGAGGGGTCGTATCTATGTTTTCCTTCCTTAATGCATCTATGTCAGGTGCTACATCTCGTTTTTTGTCTTATGCAATAGGAAAAGGAGATATAAAACAATTAAGAGTGACTTTTTGCTCTGCAATGAATATACATATAATAATAGCTGTTCTTGTACTTGTAGTTGCAGAGACACTAGGCTTGTGGTTTTTATACAATAAGTTGGTTATACCTGATGAGAGAATGCTTGCTGCACAATTTGTTTATCAATTCAGTATAATAAGTATGTTTTTTAATGTTACGCAGGTTCCATATAATGCCGTGATTATAGCACATGAAAAAATGGATGTTTATGCTTACGTTGAACTTCTCAATGTCTTTCTGAAATTGGGTATAGTATACTTGTTGTTAATAGGTAGTTTTGATAAATTAATTCTATATGCAGGGCTATCGCTTGGAATTTCTGTATTAGTTGCATTGGTTTATAGAGTATATTGTTTGAAGCATTTTGTAGAGACTAAGTATAGTTTTATTTGGGATAAAAAAACGATACAGCCAATGTTATGCTTTTCAGGTTGGGATTTGTATGGAAATATGAGTGTTGTTTTTTTTACTCAAGGCTTGTCAATGTTGCTTAATATTTTCTTTGGGCCAGCTTTAAATGCCGCAAATAATGTTTCTACAACGGTGCAGGGTACGGTTAAAGCGTTCGCTTTTAATGTAATTCAAGCATTTAGACCGCAAATAATTAAAAAGTATGCACAAGAAGATATAGATGCTGTAAATCAATATTGTATTATGGCAACACAATATACTTTAATTCTATTTTCAATAATAGCTGTACCTTTTTTATTTAAAACAGAGTGTATTTTACATTTATGGCTTGGTCTTATTCCAGAGCATACTGTGTTCTTTTTGAGAATAGTATTGTTAGGCACTGTATTTAACCTGGCAAATAATATTGTAAATATACCTATTCATGCTTGTGGTAGAATGAAATTATTCAGTTTAGTAACAGGTTCATGTTTCATGATTTCAATACCTCTAATGTATATTTTACTAAAATTAGGTGGCTCTGCAGATATGTCGTATTTAATTGTATTATTGGCATATACTGCTTGTTTTTGTGGATCGTTGATAATATTGAAAAGAAATATTCCAGATATCAATATGACACAATTATTTATACAAGGTTACTTTAAATATATTGTGTGTATCACACCTGGCTTGCTTTTATCTGTTTGGTTATTATATAGTATAAGAAATGATTTTCTTTCTTTTATATCGATATTCTTTATCAATACAATTGCAATATGCATATGTACATTTTTGATCATAATGTCTAAAGAGGACAGAAAAAAGTTTTTTTTATTGTTCAATGAGAAATTATTAAGACGAAAATAACTATGGGTCGGTTAACAAAAGACTTCTATGACATATATAATGGAATGGGGCTTAAAAATGCATTGCAGTTGGTGCTATTTCCTCGTATTTTAAGAAAGTTAGGAATTAATTATAACGACAACCAAGCTTTTGATTGTTTCATAGGGAAAAATTTCAATAAAGTTATTTCAAAGTATAAGCAAGTAAGCTTTTCTACGGAGTATGAGATTCCTAAAATGATTTGGGTATTTTGGTGGCAAGGTGAATTGGCGATGCCATCTGTAATAAAAGAATGTTATCGTTCTATATTACGAAATGCCAATGGACGTCAAGTAATATTGCTTGATTATAATAACTATAAATATTATGTTAAGTTACCAGATTATATTTTGAGAAAAGTAAATGATGGAATAATCTCTAAAACACATTTTAGTGATTTATTACGAGTTTGTCTTTTAAAAGAGTATGGTGGTTTTTGGATTGATGCTGCTATTTTTGTTACAAAACCTATACCTCAATATAAAGGAATTTTTTATTCTCCAAGGTTAACTAATGAGTTACAAGACTCTCCTCATATGGCTCAGTGGGTTATGGGGGTCATGGGAGCCCCACCACATATGCCTTTGTTCTTGTATATTTATGATATGCTTTTAAGCTATTGGGCAAAATACAATGTTGTGTTTTCGTATTTAATGTTTGACTATTTTATAAAATATGGTTATGAACATATTGCTTGGATAAAAGAAATAATGGAGAATCGTCCTGTAGAATCACCAGATTTACACTTTCCAAGATACAATTTTTCAGAAGAAGTGGATGAGAAGAAGTTGGATTGTTTATTGGTACACAATACTTTTTTGTCTCTAACATATCGTATAAAATATCCTAAATATACGATTAATGGAAAAGAATCGTATTATGCCGCATTACTAAATAAATATAATATCAAATATGACGAAAAATCAAATGGGGGGGGTAAATACTGGCAATTTGTCCCCATTAAATCAATGGCTGCATAAAATAAAATTGCTTTTTGATTCAATTCATAAAAGACTCATTATCTTTCGATATAAATATTGGCAATGGAGAGATAGGGAGATGGCTGAATATATAAAGCAACTGCGAATAATGAGCATTGAAGAAACTGTTGACTATATAATAAAAAACAAAAGCTCTTGTACTCGGTTTGGGGATGGAGAATTTCTTGTTTTGGTAGGGCAGTTTAACCAATTTCAAAAGGCAGATAAAAAATTAGCAAATAGATTGAAAGAAGTTATTGATAACAGAGTAGACAATCTCTTGGTTTGTATGCCATCGTTTATCACAAATGTTAAACCATTTGTATTGAATAGTCAACTTACGGGTTTGGGATTTAATCATAGTTATTTAAAAACAGCTGTCAAACCATATGTTTCGGTAGCTAATATTTATGGCGATAGTCTATTCACTCGTTTTTATATGAATAAGAAAGACAAAAGTAAGACTCCTGACTATATTAAAACATTAAAACGGCTGTGGGAAGGTGAGAAACTGCTGATCGTTGAAGGTAAATATTCGAGGTTAGGCGTTTCAAATGACCTATTTGATAACACAATTTCAATAAAAAGAATTTTGTGCCCACAAGAAAATGCGTTTGATAGATATGATATAATTCTAAGTTGTATAAAGAAATACTATCAAGGAGAATTAATAATACTGGCACTTGGTATGACAGCTACTATATTAGCTTATGATTTAGCAAAAGAAAAAATGCGGGCATTAGATTTAGGACATATTGATGTGGAGTATGAATGGTATCGCATGGGGGCAACCCATAAGCTTCCTATATCAGGAAAACAAATGAGTGAATGTCAAGGAGGAGATTGTCATTCTTCTTCATCTAATATAAGATATCTTAAACAAATAATAGCAGATTGTAGTTCTTAATTATTATCTTATGAGTGTTATAACAGAAATAAAATACAAATATCTCTTGAATAAATCCTACTTGCGTATTTGTACTGGTGCAAAAGTAAGAATAGGAAAAAATGTAAAGATTTGTAATAGCCGTATTATCGTAACGTCAGGCTCCCATATGGAAATAGGCGATAATGTCTGC
This sequence comes from Leyella stercorea, assembly GCF_021531355.1. Classification (GTDB taxonomy): domain Bacteria; phylum Bacteroidota; class Bacteroidia; order Bacteroidales; family Bacteroidaceae; genus Prevotella. Next base: position 8,283 of record NZ_JADYTS010000007.1, read on the forward strand.
ATTGAAAATTCTATTATATCCGTTGTTAACGGAATATGTACAATATGTAATAATTCTATTATAGGTTGTACATCTAATAGATTAATGTTTAATATAGAACAAGGAGAGATACATATAGGACACCATTCAAAAATCAGTGCCTTTCGTTTTTGGGTAAGGTTTGGAGGTGTTATTTCCATTGGAGATTATACCAATATTAATAGTGGTTCTGAAATTCGTTGTGATGAATATGTATCTATAGGCAGTTTTAATCAAATAAGCTATAATGTTAATATTTGGGACACTAATACCCATAATATTCTTTCAAGAGAAGAACGAAGAAGAGTTACAATTAGCCACTATCCATATTACGGATATGAAGAAAGAAAGCCAAAGACTAAAAAGATAAAAATAGGAAATGATTGTTGGATTGGTGAAAAAGCATCAATATTGAAAGGTACTTTAATAGGTGACGATGTAATTGTAGGGTATAATTGCTTGCTGTCAAATCAGATGATACCTAATGCGACAACAGTTGTCTCTAAGTGTTTACTTGATATTCGTAAAAGAGATTGATAAAAATATGATAGATGTAATTGTTTCAGTAATAATACCTATCTATAATGTTGAGAACTTTATAGATAGAGGAATTAGTTTTCTTTTAAATCAGACATATCGACATTTTGAAATAATTCTTGTTGATGACGGTTCAACTGATGGAAGCTTGGAAAAATGTCAATATTGGGCTCAAAGAGAAGAGAGGATAAGTGTAATTCATCAAGAAAATCAAGGGGCTGGTGGCGCAAGGAACAAAGGTATTGATAACGCAAAAGGAAGGTATATCTATTTTTTTGATATAGACGATGAAATATCTAATGAACTGATTGAACTTAATGTTCAAATAATGGAATCTTATAAAGTTGACTTTGTCCTTTTTGGTTATAGGAGTGTAGAAACTGCTTATAAATCAGAGACGGTAGTATCTTTTCAAGATAGTATTATCAGATCGAATACTGATTTAAGAGATAAATACATAGAGTTGTTTATACTTAAAATGAATGGGTTTCCTTGGAATAAATTTTATCGCAAGTCATTCTTGGATAGGTATAATATAAGATTCGAAAATCAGCGAATTCAACAAGACGAGGTTTTTAACCTTAAGGTGTACCATTATTTGGATAATGCTTATGTATCTTCAAATGTCTTATACACTTACTACATATACAATAATGGAAATACTCGATCACGTTTTATCCCTAATCGTTTTGATATCTACAAATCTGTCCGACATCATTTTGATGATTTAAAGGATTTCTGGAATTTAGAAGATCATCGATTGGATGATTATCTAAACAAACGTTTCTATCAAAGTGTAATGGCTTGTTTGTTGTTTAATCTAACACATCCGAAGAGCACATTCACTAAACAACAGGCAAAGGTAGAGATAAACCGAGTTATGGACGATCCTCTAACCATAGAAGCATTTGACTATGCAAGGAAAAACATAACGGGTATAGAGCAGAGGCTGTATCGGAAGGCATGTAAGAGTAGAAGCTTATTACAAATAAGGATATTGACAGGTCTGTTTTCTTCATTGAGGAAAGTACATAATCTTCTAAAAAGATAAATATATGAATATTAGAAGCATACTAAGCACAATTTACCATTGTTTACGTCCAATAGTAGTAAAGGGTAAAAATAATATTATACATAATCGTTCGAAGATTGGTTCCGGGTTTAGGATATTTATAGAAGGCAAAAATAACAATATAGAAATTGGTAAAAATTGTCTTTTGACTAATACCCAGATAATAATGCATGGTAATGACAATTCTATTTTTATAGACGATAAAGTGCGTTTTATGGGACCTTGCAAAATCGTAATGGGGGGGGTAAGTTCACTTGTTATTAAATATAATGCAGGAATTAGAGGAGTGGAATTCAATCTAAATGGTGCAAATATTGAGGTCGGTGAATTGTGTATGTTTAGTTATGGTATAACATTGCGTAATCACGACTCACATAGAATTATTAATCCTATTGATGGTTCTGTTATGAATAGCCCCAAGGATATTGTTTTAGGCAAACATGTGTGGGTTGCTCAAAATGCAACGATTTTAAAGGGTTGCCATATTGGAGATAACTCAGTCATTGGCTTTGGGTCTATCGTTACCAAAAGTTGTGATTCTGGATCAATAATGACGGGTGTTCCTGCAAAAGTAGTAAAAGAAAATATAAATTGGGATTATTGAAATTAATTAAATGAAACCACATATCCTTATCAACATGCACTACCTTGAAATAGGTGGTGCAGAGACAGCCCTAATCGGCTTGCTCAATGCATTAGATCCTAAACGTGTGGACGTAGACTTGTTCTTACATGACCATAGAGGTGAGATGATACAGTTCGTTCCCGAATGGGTGAATGTGTTGCCGCCAATAAAGGAATATACAATGCTGGAGCGTCCGATAAAGGAACTCGTGAATCGTGGCCATTGGTTGATAGCTGCAGCCAGACTTTGGGCGAAGTATGTCAGCAAGAAGGCTTACAAGAAGAGCCATAGCTGTTTGCCAAATGCAAGCGTGTTTCACTATATGGCTAAATATACCACACCTTTGCTGCCACGGATTAATCCTAACGTAACTTACGATTTGGCAATCAGTTTTCTTACGCCACATCAGATTACACTTCAGAAAATCGATGCTCGTAAGCGTATAGCCTGGATACACACCGACTATACCAAGATATGGGTGGACGCAGATGATGAATTGCCAGTATGGAGTAAATACGATTATATTGCAAGTATATCACCAGATGTAACTAAGACTTTCCTTCAAACATTCCCAACACTTGCAAATACCAACAAGATTGTAGAGATTGAGAATATTCTGTCTCCTGCTTTTGTGCGTCGACGTGCAGATATAGAGGATGTTGAGACTGAACTAAATAGCTATGGGGGGGGTAAAAATCCTCACAATAGGAAGATTCAGTGAGCAGAAAAACTTTGACAATTTACCAGACATTTGTAGAAGATTGATTGAAGAAATGACAAGATTATTATCTGTAGGTCGCTTCTCTGAAGCAAAGAACTATGACAACGTGCCCGACATTTGCCGACGTATGGTGAAAGAGGGTGTTGACGTTAAGTGGTTTATTATAGGTTTCGGTGGTGACGAACAACTTATAAGAAGAAAGATAGAGGAGGCTGGTATGCAAGAGCATGTCATCATCCTCGGCAAGCGTAGTAATCCCTACCCATACATCAAGGCATGCGATATATATGTGCAGCCGTCAAGATATGAGGGTAAGAGCGTAACGGTACGCGAGGCTCAAATGCTTTGCAAGCCAGTAGTAGTGACCAACTATCCTACAGCTTCCAGCCAAATAAAGAATGGTATAGATGGCGTAATTGTTCCGATGGACAATGAAGGCTGTGCCTGTGGTTTGGCACAGGTCATTACGGATAAGGCCCTACAAGAGCGTCTTGTTGGATATCTCAAAACCCATGACTATGGCAACGAGAGTGAAGTTGAGAAGATATATCGTATGATAGAGGAGGCAAAATGATGAAACAGCGTGATCTCTCACTCGACTTGCTGCGCATTGTGGCATGTGTGATGGTAGTGATGATGCACAGTTGATGAACTTAAAGATAATTAACGAATTATTCATATTAGTTTTATGATACCCAAAATTATTCATTACTGCTGGTTCAGTCGTAACCCATTGCCCGAATCTGCAAAAAAATGTATTGATAGTTGGCGCAAGTTCTTGCCTGATTATGAAATAAAAGAATGGAACGAAGACAACTTCGATGTTAACATAATACCCTATACCCAACAAGCATACGAAGCCAAGAAATATGCTTTCGTAAGCGACTATGCCCGCTTCTGGATTCTGTATCATCATGGCGGTGTATACTTTGACACAGATGTGGAGGTGATAAGACCGATGGATGATATCATTGAGAAGGGAGCGTTCTTTGGAATGGAGTTGGTTGATAATAAGAATAATGCAATTGCAGTAAATCCTGGTCTTGGAATGGCCTCGGAGACTCAACACCCACTATATAAACGTATGCTTGATGGATATGTAAATCTGAACTTCATTCTTGAGAATGGAGAAAAAAATCCATTCTCAATGATACCAATGCTTACTGGATTCCTCTCCAATGACGGACTTAAAGTAGACTCGTCAATACAGAAAGTTGATGAGGTTACGATTTATCCCCCAGATTTCTTTAATCCATGGGACGACTTGTTGGGGAAATTGAATAAAACAGCCAATACACGCACAATACATTGGTATAGCAAGACATGGATGAAGCAAGAATCAATAGTTGTTGTATGGGCAAAGAGAATTGTGAGAAGAGTTCTTCGTTTTATTAAAAGGTAATATTATTTATGGAAATAGCACAATTATATTATCCTATATATTTATTGATTGTTACTTTGTTTTCTATACAAGTATACGGAAAATACAATAAACGAATCAACCCTATATTAGGAATGCAAAAACGAGGCTTAGATGGAGAATGTCTCATTCTAATGTTCTTTATGATACTATTTATAGGACTTCGTCCAGTTAGTGGAAGGTACTTTGGTGATATGGGTAACTATGTTGCATCTTATCATGCTTTTTATGAAAATGTTCCTTTCGTTTTTAATCCATTAGCAGAAAATTTATTATGGGACAACTGGTGGGCATTATGGGGTAGTATGTGTTTAGGAACAGAGACGTTCTTTCTATTATCTGCTGCAATTTATTTTGTCTGTACATACATAGCTTGTCGTAAATGGTTTCCTAATGATACGTTTATTGCTTATTTGTTTTTTCTTGCAGCTTTCTCAACCTTTTCTTATACAACAAACGGATGTAAAGCAGGAAATGCTGCTGCATTGTTCTTAGTGGCAATGGCTTATCGAGATAAACTGTATGTATGCATACCTTTCCTCTTACTCTCTTTAGGTATTCATCATTCCATGAAACTGCCAATTGTAGCTTTTATCCTTGCGAGTCTTTTTAAGAATCCTAAAATGTATCTTATGGCTTGGGGTATTTGCCTTCTACTATCATTAGCACATATTACATGGTTTCAAGTGCTTTTTGCTCAAATAAGTGCAGATAATGGAGATGCACATGGTGCCAACTATCTTTTAGGATCAGATACTAATGGGTGGGGTGGAAAATCAGGTTTTAGATATGATTTTGTTTTGTATTCTGCAATGCCAGTTTGGGTTGGTTATTATGCGGTATTCAAGAAAAAGATCAAATCCTTAAATTATAACTTTATATTAAATGTCTATACTATATTAAATTCAGTATGGATGCTTTGCATGTATGCCGAATTTACAAACCGAATAGCTTATTTAAGTTGGTTTATGTATCCATTCGTGTTGATCTATCCTCTGGTATGTGAAAACTGGGGTATACAAAAATACCGAACTCTTTCGAAGATAATGTTGTACCATTTAGGGTTTACTTTATTTATGCAGATTATTTATTATTAAATGTTTGTCTCAAATGAAACTTCTTACAATATTTACTCCCACCTACAATCGCAAGCATACGATTGGTAGGACATATGATAGTCTTTTGCGTCAGACAAGCAAAGATTTTAATTGGTTGATTATAGATGACGGTTCTATTGATGGCACCAAGGAGTGGGTGGAATCATTAGGACATGGAGTATGGATGGATGGTCCTGTTTACGATTGGATGGGACGTAAAAAAACTTCTGATAGTAATCATGTACACTTTGTCGTAGAAGTGCCAACATCAGATGGTAATAGTCTACATATCGACTATATTTATAAACCGAATGGTGGTCTATATACTGGCTATAATGTAGCTTATGATTTTATTCAGACAGAACTATGTGCCTGCATTGATTCTGATGATTTTGCTCCTGATGATGCAGTAGAAAAGATATGTAGGCTATGGAAGGAAAAAGGTTCTGACAAATACTGTGGTGTTATAGGGTTAGATTTTTATTTAGATGGTTCACCAATTGGTGGTTACTTACCACAAAGAATGACAGAATGTTATCGTTCAGATCTTTTTATAAAAAACATACATCAAGGGGATAGTAAGGAAGTAATGCGCACAGAATTAATGCGTAGTGTAGCTCCACAAATAGGATTTGAGGGAGAGAAGAATTTCAATCCTGCTTATATGTTAGCTCAAGTATGGGATAAGCTTCCTCTTTTGATTATTAATGAAAATTTGTGTTTTGTAGATTACCAATTAGGGGCAGATAGTATGTCACAAGGCATATTTAAACAATATTTAAATAGTCCTAGAAGTTATGCAAAGATGCGTATTATGCATTTGAAATTGCAAAGATATAATTATTCACTAAAATTTAAGGAAGCTGCTCATTATATATCGTCTTGTATTATTTCAAAAGATAAGAATTGGTTAAGAAATTCACCAATGAAGTTAACAACAATACTTGCCATTCCACTTGGCTTACTCTTCTATGCTATAATTAAAATCAAAAATAGATAATATGATACGTGTATTACATATACTTCACTCCATGAATAGAGGTGGTGCAGAGAATGCTTTAATGAATTACTATCGTCATGTTGATCGTAATTGTATTCAATTTGATTTTCTTTTAACAGATCAGTCAAAATGTCAATTTGAAGACGAAATATTATCGTTAGGAGGACGTGTGTTTAGAGTACCTCTTCTGACTATAGCAAATCCCTTTCCTTATATTAAAGGTGTTAAAAATTTTCTAGGAGAGCATCCTGAATATAAAATAGTACATTCGCACACTTCTTCAAAAAGCTTTTTCCCTTTGTTCTTAGCGAAGAAACAAGGCGTTCCCGTTCGCATAAGCCATTCCCACAGTTCAATGGCTGAGGGTGGAATAAATGGAATGATACGTAAAATGTTGAGGCCTTTTTTAAAATTAGTGGCTACAGATTGGGTTACTTGTGGAGAGCAAGCAGGAGAATATCTTTATGGTAAAAAAGCTCAAAAAGAAGGAAAAGTAAAGTTATTTAGAAATGTTATTGAAGCTGAACATTTTCATTTCTCGAAGGAAAAAAGAGAACAAATGCGAGATTTTCTTGGAATAGATAATGATGTGTTTGTTATAGGACATACAGCCCGTTTTGATCCAGTAAAGAACCATAAATTTGACGTAGACATATTAGTAGAAATAAAAAAAATACATCCAAATTGTAAACTATTAGAACTTGGTCTTGGTGTAAAAGAAGGTATTTTAGAATACGCAAAACAAAAAGGAGTTGATGAAGATATTATTTTTGCTGGCGTAGTTAATAATGTTTTCGATTATGAACAGGCAATGGATGTATTTATACTTCCTTCATTTAACGAGGGTCTGCCTTTGTCAATTGTAGAAGCTCAAGTTTCAGGCTTGCCTTGTTTCACAACCGAAGGTACTGTATCAAAGGAGTGTAGTGTGACAAATCTTGTAAGTTACATACCACTTGAAGTAGGGGCTAAGGTATGGGCCAAACAAATTTGGGAATCAAGAAATGTAGAAAGAATAGATAGATTTGTTGAAATTGCATCAGCAGGTTACGATGCTCAAACTTCAGCAAAAAAACTTCAAGATTTCTATATGAAAAAAATATTGAAATAAAGATTTATGCTTTCAACAAAAGACTTATATATGAAGGCTTGTATGCAGTCAAAAGAACTGCATGCAATGACCGACGAGGAACGTTCTCATTTGCAGGAACATCTTCGTAAGATGTATATAGAGATAGAAAAGGTATGCGACCGTCATGGTTTACATATGTGTACTGGTTATGGAACAGTACTTGGAGCTATACGACATAATGGTTTCATTCCTTGGGATGATGATATGGACTTGCTCATGCCTCGTGAGGATTATGACAAACTGATAAATCTTTATGCGGATGAATTGCCAGAGAACCTTAAGATTTATGCTCCGAATAGCAAGCAAAAGGCTATTTATCGTTTTGCGAAGGTCGTAGACACTAACACCCGTTTTATTTCTCCAGGATCTATTGAAGACGAAACTAAAGGAGTGTTTATAGATATTTTCCCATTAGAGTTTGCCACAAAGAATAAACTCGCTTTAAAATGGCGAAATACATATACACGTATGCTTTTGTTGGCTTCTTCCTGTGTTGAACAATACAAGGAAAACTCTGACTTATACAGAAGACTGATGTGCTCTTCTTCTGTTGGAAAAAGGACTTATTTAATAAGGAATCTAATAGGCAAGTTTTTTTCATTCAGAAATGTTCAGTCTTGGTATAATCGGGTAGATAACTATTGTAATTATAAGAAAAATACAGGTGTTGTAAACGTTCCTTCTGATGGAGGTTTGATAAAGAGCCTTATACCTCATACAATAGAATCGTTCTTCCCTGCACGTAAGGTAAAGTTTGATGATATCGAAATATATGTACCTAAATGCACAGAAGAATATCTTGTAAATAACTATGGTGATTGGAAACAGGTACCTCCTGAAGGACAGAGGTGGCAGCATTTTATTGTAAGATTGCAATTTGATTTAAATTCGTGTAAAAAATGAACAACAAAGTAAATATAACTGAGGATGACAAAATCCTCAAAAAGTATTATAGCCGTTACGGTGGTTTTTGGGTATATCCTGATATGTTGGATTATTGTTATCTGGTAAATCCATACTTTAATCGATCTAAAATTATCGATGAGATACAGGATAACTTCCGTATGCTTGTTTCTGAATATCCTGCTGGCATGGCTGTTAATAGCAAACTCGCAAGTGATTGTTGGAATGTAAAAGAGGAGTATATAATTCCTGGTAATGGCGCAGCAGAACTGATAAAGGCATTGATGGAGAACCTTGAAGGAAAAGTAGGAGTTGTGCGTCCTACCTTTGAGGAGTATCCTAATCGTATGCCTGATGAACGTGTAGTTACTTTCGTTCCTCAGAATGATAGCTTCCGTTATGATGCTGATGATATGATAGAATTCTTTGGTAACAATCCTGTTGATACTATCTTGCTGATAAATCCAGACAACCCATCGGGTAACTTTATTTCAATGAGTGGAGTGCATAAATTGGCTCAATGGTGTGAAGATAATAAGGTTCGCTTAATTCTTGATGAGAGTTTTGTAGATTTCAGCGTCGGTTTTAAGGATAATACTTTTATTAATAATGATATTTTGGAGAAGTATCCTCATATATGTGTAATGAAGTCTATTTCAAAGAGCTATGGTGTGCCAGGACTTCGTCTTGGTATTCTGTGTAGCGCAGATACTGCTCTCATTGCAAAAATGAAGAAGCAAGTTAGCATTTGGAACATCAACTCTTTTGCAGAGTTCTTTATGCAGATATACCCAAAGTATCGTGAAGATTATGAGCTTACTTGCGAACAATTTATCAAAGCCCGTGAAGACTTTGAGGTAGAGTTGAGAAAGATTCCTTTTATAAGGGTTATGCCATCGCAGGCAAACTACTTCTTCTTGGAAGTGTTGCCTCCTTACAAACCTAAGGAACTTTGTGCCATTCTTTTGAAAGAGTATAATATACTTGCAAGCGCTTGTCTTGCAAAGAAGGGTATTGAGCCAAATAAATATATGCGTATAGCTGTTCGCAATCATGGAGACAATGCGAAGTTTATTGATGCTATGCGCAAACTAATAAAATAAGGTAATATGGCACATATAAAGACTTCTAAAGGTTATTTAGAATACACCAACCACTTGTTGAATTTTGGTTCTAAAGTTCTAGATCCAAAATTGATGCTTGAGAATATACATATTCTCTCATTATATCTTGACAAAATTGACATTAATTGGGGACCAGCTTTCGGAACTCTTATTGGTATTGTTCGCAACGATGACTTCCAGCCATGGAAACCTGTATTTGACATCTATATACTGAAAGAAGATGAGGAACGCTTCAAGGATATTCTTTGGCTCTTGATGGAAGTAGGTTTTAAGCTTGCCCGATATGAACGTAGAGGACGCTATTACCTTGTAAGGAATGATGAATACATTAAGGTTTTTGTATTGACCAAAGTATGTAGCGATGTTCGTCATACAGGTAGTACAGATTTTATATTTGAGAAATACATTCAGAATACAGTCAAGTGGGATTTTAAAGGAGTTCAGTTGAATGTCCCTGCTGAAGTAGATGAGTATCTTACTTTCCAGTATGGTGAAGATTGGACAACACCAAAACAAACCGTAACGTATTCAACAAATACATTAGTTCGTTGTTGGTATTGGACAAAGACATGGATACAAGATCATTTGCCCGACACCTTATATTATCAGTGGATATTAAGCCATAGAAAAAAAGATTTCAGAAAGTTTAAGGAACAATGCAATAAAGCAGGTTTCCCAATACCTAAGGATGTACAACTTGCGAGCATGCAACCACGTAAGTACCGTAAGGTACTGACTGTTGGTGTTTATGACTTATTGCATAAAGGTCATGTAGAACTATTCAGACGTGCAAAAGGTTTGGGAGATTACCTTATTGTAGCTGCTCAAGATAGTGACTTTATATTGAAGTACAAGCCTAAGGCACAAGTGATGAACTCTACTGAAGACCGCAAGTATATGATTAAGTCAATTCGCTATGTAAATGAGGTTATAACATATACTGATGTTGATAAGATAGTTCAAGAAGTTGACTTTGACGTGTTTGTAACAGGTCCAGACCAGTGTCATGCAGGTTTTCAACGTGCTATAGAATGGTGTGAAAGTCATGGAAAAGAACATATTGTACTTGGACGCACTGATGGAGTCAGTTCAAGTGAATTGAAGGCAAAGATTGCTGCTAAGGTAAAGAAATGAAAAATAATAAAACTTGTATGAACAAGCTTTGTTATTCATTACTTGCTACTTTATTCCTTTCTGGTTTCTATGCCTTGAGAAGTGATATTGAGACTTATATTAGCAAAATGTGGGTAGGCGAGTTGTTTGACTATGTATACAAAGCATGTATTACAAACGACTTGTTCAACTTCCTATTTACCCTAACATTAGCGTCGCTCTTCTTTGTTATAGGAAAGAAAGTATTTCAGAGTAATGGCAGTGTACTGGGATGTATAGGTTGTGTTTTTGCCATTCTGTATCTTTATAAAAACACTTTTGGGATATTCCCAAAAGTGTTTCTAATAGACATAGATTATGGGGCGTTTCTAATTATATCATTGATGGCTGTATTCATCATTGATGTAATAGCAATAGCAAGAAAATTGCTCAATGCAGAAAATGCTAATATCTCTAATGTAGATGACAGAAAGGGGTATTGTATGGATGGTGTGTATAGTGAACTTAGACATACTGGATGGGATAATTATGTAGGTGATTTGTTGTCGCTTATGCCACGTGATCGTTTGAAAAAAGAATCGCTTGCGATTGGTATATCTGGAAATTGGGGTAGTGGTAAAACTTCTTTTCTCAAGAGTATGCAGAAGCAAATGAATGCTGATTATCGAGTGGTTACATTCAATCCTTGGACATGTACAGATAAAGAACAGATTATATCACAGTTTTTTGCTTTGATGCGTGATCAGACAGAGAACAATGATGAGTCGTTGCAAGATGCAATTCAAAAATATCGTGATATTGTTCTTGATGCTGATATTCATCCAGTTCTTACTTTTCTTGCCAAGATACTTCCTTTGAATAAAAAGGAAGAAACACTTGACTTGCTTAAGGAGAAAATAGAAGAGGCAATAACTACAGATGGTTCTAAGCCATTTGCTATATTTATTGATGATCTTGATAGATTGGAAGGTAATGAATTGTTTGAGGTGTTAAGACTCATTCGAATTACAGCAAACTTCCGTAATGTTGTGTTTATTGTTGCCTACGATCGTGATTATATTTGTAATGTATTAAACGAATCAAAGAACATTAAACGTGCAGAAGAATATATCCAAAAGATTTTTCATTTGGAGGTATCTTTACCGAAGTTTGAGGATGAGACATTGCTTGATGTGTTCATAGATGAGACTGTTCGTATAGCTTCACTTAACGAAAGGCAGGCTGCAAGTCTTCGACAATTGATCATGCAATTGTTTAATGATGATGGATTGTCATTCACCGATTTTGTCCCTAATTTTAGACAGGCACGACGATTTGCTAATGTCTTTGCCTTGAATCTAAAATCGATTCTTGCTCATACTAAAGATTTTGTAGTAAAGGATTTTATTGGCATAGAACTTTTACATTTTGCATATCCTGATATTCATCGCACTTTGATGTACAAGCCTATGACTTTATTGAAGCTAAGTCCTGAATCATTGTCAAAATCCAGACTATTGGTTTATGAAAGTAGCAACGATACACCAAGTGATAAACTTTTAAAAATTTTGTTTTCTACTAATGGCGAATCTCAGCGAACTACTCGGGAAGTACGTTCGCAACTCAGCTTTGCTAATTATTTCTGTTATCGCTTACCAAATAATTCAATTGGTGCAACAGAATTTGAGATGCTTATGATAGAAGACGATTTAGATGCAGTTCGAAATGGGGTTAACGTATGGATGCAGAAGAAAGACTCATTTGATTCGTTATATGAGCATTTTAGAAGTTACTATATGCATGGATATAAAGATATTAAGGTCATACGCAATTATATCTGTGCGTTGCTTGAGTTTATTCCCAGGTTGACTGATAAGGGCATTAAACAGATAATATCGGAAAGATACTGGATACGAGAAGGAGTTGATGTAGATGCATTGCGAAAACAACTAATATCTTTGTTTGAATATTCTATTGGCAAAGGTATGTTTCTTGAGAAGATAAATATTCTATTAGCTTCCTTTTATAATTCATACCAAGATGATTATGAACCAGATGATATTGCAATAGATTTATTTGAAAGGAACCAACTCGAAATGCTTGCAGGAAAGTCGTTAGCGAAATACATAGAGATAAATGGAAAGCCATCACCAAGTGAAATTTCTCCCAAAGGAACTCCATTTAATAAATTCCTCAAATCGGGTTGTTATGTTCGAAGTTATTACAGAGAAGGTGATGAATATGTCGGTATTGAAACTAATCTTATGTATGATGAATTGATTAATCAATACCAGAACTCAGAGGAGAATTATGATGCTTTCTGTGATTTTATTCAACCATATATAATAAAGACAGATGATCCTGCTGAAGAGGAATATGAAGCAAAGAGCATCGCAACAGATATATGTTCTATCTTTGATAGTTATGCTATCTTTGAAGAATTTGTTTATGGAGCATTCTGTCATAACGAAGAGATTGAAAAGAAACTGAAATATATACGTAGTATAATGCCTAGATACTATTAAAAAGTATCTACAGATAAATCTAAGATTATGCCCCGCAACAAAAACAAAATAATCCGCTCTGTCACTGTATCAATATCTTTTATCTGTTGAACCTGAAAACATTTGGCCCAATGATAATGCAATATTGAATTGAATTCGTTATCTTTGCATAAGATTGGCTGCACCTCGGCAATTCAAGTACACTTGATTGCATTCGGTTTGCACAATCTTTGCCATATTATAAAATATAAAAATTAATGATATGTTTAACAGACTCGCAATAAAAAATTTCAAGTCAATAATAGACCAGACTATTGAATTGGGAAGGGTGAACGTTTTCATCGGTGCAAATGGCATGGGCAAAAGTAATGTGCTGGAAGCTATAGCCATGATAGCAGCTAATAGCCAAGATGAAATCGACTTGAACAAGTTGGTGCAGGCAGGTGTACGTATAGCGCGTCCAGACTTGATGAGAAGTTCTTTTTATGGAAAGAAAACTGCTGACAATATAGAAATATGCCTTTCGGGATATGGCAATGAATATACTTATACAATATCTCCTAAAGACAAAGAGTATGTTATGACTCCTTGGACTGTTGATGTCAAGAGAACGGTGGTAAACCCTGAAACATCTGATCGAGATAAATTTGCAGTGGCGTTGTCGCGATATGAAATATATACACCAATGTTGGATGCATTGCGTGGATTGTCACAGACGTCTTCTCGTTATCCAATAGGACTGCATGGCGAGGATTTTGACGTGTTGCTCAATATGATGTCGAAAGATTCTAAAGAAAAGATTGCAAGGGAAGCAAGTGAGTGTATATCGTGGATGGATTCTGTTGCATATGATGAAAATGATCTGTTGCGTCAGGTCGGTCTGAAACTTGGAAGAAGCAAGTCGCATTTGTTTTTCAAGGACAAGTTTATGCAAAAGAAAATGACAATGTTCTCAGCTGAAAATGCAAATGAAGGTGCATTGGTTATATTGTTCTATCTGACATTATTGTTGAGTAACAAAACTTCATCGTTTTTTGCAATAGACAATATTGATACAGGACTGAATCCTCGTCTTTGTAGACATTTAATGAAACTTATAGCGGAGATGACAGGAAAAGCGGATAAGCAAATACTTATAACAACACATAATCCTGCGTTTCTCGATGGAATGAACCTTCAAGATGACAATCAGAGACTTTTTGTTGTAAGCAGGTCGGATGAGGGTTATACCAAAATAAAACGTCTAAAGACCAAACCACTACCCGATGGTGATAAAACACGAATGAAATTGTCTGAGATGTGGATGAATGGTCTTTTAGGAGGTGTTCCCGATAATTTCTGATAAATATGAGAATAGGAATTATAGCAGAAGGACACGCTGATATTGCTGTCATTAAAGCTGTAGTAAAAGCTATTATAGGTATTGATGGTAGTGATATGTATGCAATCCGTCCAAAAGAAATCTTGGATGAAACAGATGGAGAAGAATTAAAGTTTAGCAATTGGGAATTGGTTTTGCAGTCATGCAATAATGAACAATTGCTTGTGCCTTTCTTTGAAGCCATTGATGATGAAGCCATTTTAGTCGTTCACATAGATACGGCTGAAAGAGGAGAGAAAAATTATGATGTGCATGAACCTCAACGGACAGGACACCCTGATTGGAAAGAATATAGCCGAGAACTTAGAAATAATGTAAAGCAAAAGATAGAATCATTGATACCTGAGCGTCATAGAGATAAGGTTGCTTATGCTATTGCTATAGAAGAAACTGACGCTTGGCTAATACCATTGTACGATGTGGCAAAGCGTAGCGACTCTGCTTCGAATATAAACGCGAAGGAAAAGCTGCGAACCTTAATAGGAGCAATAAAAAAGAACGCTAAGTATATTGATACGACACACGACAACTTGAATTACTCTAATTTAGGTAAAGATTTGATAAAGGGTATAAAGATTGCACGAAAAGGAAACGAAAGCCTTAATCTTTTCTGTATGGATATAGAGAGCTTTTTATAATATTAAGCATCCCCGTCCGAATGACGGCATTAGCGCAGAGCGATACTGCGACGGGGAACAAGGCAATATTGATTTATGAATTAGGAGTTAGGAGTTGTTCTCGGCTATGCCTGCGATTTGGAATTGTTCAGTTATGAATTATTATGGATGTAATACGTAACTTTGTTCCACACGAATTATCTGAAATTATACGTAAAATTGACATATAAGGTAGGTATTCCATTATGGAGTGTCTACCCTAAGTGATATTGTTTTTTTAATAAATTTGATTTCTATTATATTATGACTCGCAACAAAAACAAAATAATTCGTGCCGTTACCGTTCCGCAATCCTTAGGCTTTTGCCGTGAAGTGATGATTAAGATGCGGGCGATGGGGTATGACATGGTGGCTGTGACGTCGCCTGGTCCTGAGCTTGATGAGCTGAGGGATAAGGATGGATTCCATTGTGTGGCGGTGCCGATGGAGAGGCATATCTCTATAGTGAACGACTTGAAGTCGCTCATGAGGATGATTAGCGTGTTCCGTAAGGAGAAGCCTCAGATGGTACATTCGATGACGCCTAAGGCAGGAATGATATGTATGGTGGCGGCATGGCTGACTCGTGTGCCTGTACGTATTCATACTTTCACGGGGCTTGTTTGGCCTACGGCTACTGGGCTGAAGCGAAAGATATTGATGATGACCGATTGGCTTACTTGTGCTTGTGCAACACATGTGATTCCTGAGGGACAAGGGGTGCTTAATGACCTAAAGAACGGTGGCATTACTAAGAAACCTATGAAGGTATTGGGTTATGGCAACGTGAGGGGCGTTGATATGGAGAGGTTTTCTCCTGCTCGTTTTAAAGCAACAAAGAACCCTGATGTGTTTACATTCGTGTTTGTAGGTCGCATAGTGGGTGACAAGGGTATCAATGAGTTGGTGGAGGCTTTCGTAAAGCTGCATGACAAGCATAAGAATACAAGACTTGTGTTGGTGGGCAAATACGAACATGAGCTTGATCCAGTGAGTGACAAGACTCGTAAGCTTATTGACACGAATGAGGGTATTGTGGCTTGTGGTCCGAAGTATGGCGACGACCTGCTGCAAATGTATGTGGATGCCGATTGCTTTGTGATGCCAAGTTATAGAGAGGGTTTCCCTAATACTGTGCTTGAGGCTGGTGCTATGGGACTGCCTTCTATTGTGACAGACATTAATGGTAGCCGTGAGATTATCGAGAACGAAAAGAACGGTTTGATAGTTCCGTCGAAGAATGCAAATGCTCTGTATGATGCTATGGAGCGTATGCTGACGGATGACAAGGCTCGTGAAATAATGAAGAGCAATGCACGACAGATAATAGAATCACGCTTCGAAAAGAACTTTGTGCAAAAGTGCCAGATTGAGTTCTATAAAAGAATTTTGAATTAGGAGTTTTGAGTTTTGAATTGTTCGCTGCTTCGCATGCGATTGTGAATTATTCAATTTTGAATTTGGCATAAGGATTCATGGATAATTCTTGGTAATTCGTGACAAAAGACTGCGTGGGGGCATAGTCACGAATTATCATGAATTAATCATAAATATTTATTGTGTTATTCGGGTGATTCGAGTGATTCGTGTTCTATGAAAGAGTTTTGAGTTTTGTAATCGGCTTTGTCGCTTGCCAGAGCAAGAATGTTGAGTTTTTCAGTCGTGAATTATCGTGAATTAACCAGAAATTATATCACGAATTGAATTTATGAGTAATTTGTGGTAATTACTTCCTTACAGTCAGTGGGTACAAGGACAAATCTCATGACAAAAGAACTTCATGCTTGCTGAGTGGTGTTTCGGTCATGAATTATCGTGAATTATCCGGAAATTTTACCACGAATTGAATTTAAGGGTAATTAACGGGCAATTTATGGACATTCGCGTTCAGAAGAATAACATTAATCTATTTGTAAATCTATGCTTTTTTTTGAACTGTTGCAAATATCTGTTGGTACACGTCAAGGATTGTCGTTTACGCCTTCTGCCGAGGAATGGAGGGAGGCTTTTGACAATGCTAAGAGGCAGGCTTTGGTTGGCGTATGCTTTAGAGGTGTGCAATGTGCTATAAAGGCCGATAATAGCAAGGTAGTTAATCTACCGCTCAAGCTGAATATGCAATGGCTTGCCATTACTGCCAATATTCAGAGACGTAATGAGGTGATGAACCATAGGTGTGCCGAACTGTATGGGTTGATAAAGGCAGCAGGTTATGGGTCGTGTGTGCTTAAAGGTCAGGCTGTGGCTATGTATTATGACGATAATAGCAATGCCGACGAAACCAACCGTATGAGCTTGCTCAGACAGTCGGGCGATATTGACATGTGGATGGTGGCGAATGTAGAAGAGGTGATACGTTGGGCACGAGATACTGACACGATGTATTATTACGACTATCATCATGCCGACCTTAGTCTGTTTCCTGATACAGAGGTAGAGTTGCACTATCGTCCGTCGATTAGTCGTAACCTTTGGCGCAATGCTCGTTTGCAGAAGTGGTTTAAGGGTGAGGGTAGGCAGCATATTGTGTATAATGAGCAGCTGGAGTGCTGTGTGCCAGACAATGTGTTCAGTCTGATATTGACTCTAAATCATAACCTATGGCATTTGCTGTATGAGGGTGTCGGTTTGCGTCAGATGATGGACTTGTACTATGTAGCTCGTTCAATGCAATCGTCTGATGAAGTATCACGCTTGTTAAGTCGTTTCCAACTTGAGTCTTTTGCTTCTGCTTCTGCATGGGTGTTATGGTATTTGTTTGACGGATCAGCCGACAATTCATTGTTTGTCTCCCAACAATCCCCATTGCCAGCTCCTAATGAACGTTTAGGAAGATTCTTGCTCGACGAGATTATGAAGGCTGGCAACTTTGGGCATCACGACGAACGATTAAAATCTGAACGTTACTCTTCACGCACCCGACTTATGATGCAATGGTTTCGTCATACCATGCGACTTGTAAGATACTTCCCAGTAGAAGTGGCATGGACTCCATTAGGTATATTGCGCATATCAATGTGGAGACGGTGGAGGTATAGCGCGATGCGCAATGTTGAGTTTTGAATGTTAAGTGTTGAGTTATTCGCTGCTACGCATGCGATTGTGGGTTAAAACTAAGATATTAATGTCAGATTAATGATCCATTAACGACCATTAATGTTATTGAGAATAATAAAAACAAATCTTTATATGTACAAACATTTTTTTAAACGAGAGCAGAACATTAGTGTTGCTCATGTTGCACCAAAGTGCATTAGATTTCAATCTCTTTTCGTTGCTAATAATACACAGGAAAGGAGGACTGTATAATGGCACAATGTGATGTTATTTTGACTTACTGCTGGAATAGAGTAGGTTATACAATATTGAAGTCACTACATAGGAGGGGACTTAAAGTGTGGGCAGCTGACACGAGTAAGAAAAACATTTGCTCTATGTCGAAGTTTTGTACTGGTAGCTTTACATATCCCGACCCATTCAAGGAGGAAGATGCCTTTATTAAGGTCCTTAAAGGAAAGATTGCAGAGTTGCAACCAAAAGTATTGATGCCTACGCATGATGAGAGTGTGGTGATAATGCGTCATCGTGATGAATTTCCAAAGGATCTGATAATTCCATACGAGAGCGCAGACAAACTGCTTATGCTTGCCAATAAGGCTGAGAGTACAGCAGTGGCTCGTAAGGCAGGTGTTGCTGTACCAGAAGTGTATCATTCTGCAGAAGAGGTGAGATGTTATCCTGTGGTATTCAAGACAGTTATAGGCAATTCCGCCAAGGGAGTATATTTCCCGAAGAATAAGGAAGAATTGCTTAAATTGATGGATGAGCATAAAAATGAAGAGACACTATTGCAGGAATGGATTGGCGGTACAGACTATAGTGTGGATTGTGTTCGCTGGGATGGTTTCTGCAAGATGTCGGTGTATCATGCTCTTGTAACAAAGACTGATGGCGGTGGTACAACTACTCAACGTGAAATTGTAGAAATACCGCAGCTTGAAGCTGAAGCTAAAAAGCTTATGGATGCGGTTGATTTCCGTGGTGTTTGTGGAATGGACTTCCGTTACGATCCTAAAACAAATAAAATTGCTTACATTGAGACCAATGCAAGATTTACTGGTGGATTGGCAACGCCAGTTACAGCAGGTTTTGATATTCCTTGGGTAATGTAT
The DNA here is from genome assembly GCF_021531355.1 of Leyella stercorea. Classification (GTDB taxonomy): domain Bacteria; phylum Bacteroidota; class Bacteroidia; order Bacteroidales; family Bacteroidaceae; genus Prevotella. The sequence continues at coordinate 27,737 of NZ_JADYTS010000007.1, forward strand.
AAATTGGCAACAGAAGGAAAGTATGAAGATCCTATAAATGTGCGCATTGGCACTCGTACTAAATGGATTCTTGGTGATGTTATCACATTGGTTGGTAGAATATTGAAATTGAAATGGAATCCAAAGGAAATGAAACGTGTTTTCTCATTCAGTGGTTTTGATGCTTTTGATGATTTCTGCAAGGATGACAGGAAGGCTATACTTGGAGAGTTTGGATATTATTTTGAGAAATTAATTAAGAATGGTAAATTAAACCCATAATTATGATATATTTATATAGGTTAATGTGTCGCATCCAAAAATTGTTGCTGACTCGTCGAGGATGGAATTTGGGACATAATGTACAAGTTTCTTTTCATGGAGTAAAGAAAATTGGGGGGGTAAAATATTTTGTGAAGATAATGTATGCATAAATGCAGAGACATTATTAATAGCCTCTTCAAACATTTATATAGGAAAGAACAGTACTTTGGCTTATAGAACATTATTAACGACAAACGCGAATCCTAATGCTCCATATAACTTGTTAAGTAAAGTGTATCCTCCTAAACATAAAGACATTTGGATAGGTTCAAATGTATGGATAGGTGCGGGAGTTATTGTTTTGCCAGGTTGTAGAATAGGTAATAATTGTGTCGTAGCAGCAGGTTCCGTTGTTTGTCGTGATATCCCAGATAATGTTATGGTTGCTGGAGTTCCTGCAAAGATAAAGAAACAAATAGAATTGTAATTTATTTATGATATTCAAAAGACTCTTTGACATTGTAGCGTCCCTATTGGGACTGCTTTTGATTTGGTGGATATTCCCCATAGTAGCGTTTTTAATCCATAAGAATATGCCGGGCGGTCCGGCTTTCTTCTGTCAGAAGAGAGTGGGAAAGGATGGCAAGTTGTTTACTTGTCATAAGTTCCGCTCGATGACGGTGAAGCATTCGGGCTCTTCTGTTTCGGTGGCGGGTGATAGTAGAATTACTCCGTTTGGCGCTAAGCTGAGGCATTATAAAATTGATGAATTGCCTGAGTTGTGGGATGTATTGATTGGTAATATGAGCTTTGTCGGTCCACGTCCTGATGTGCCTGGTTATGCTGACAAACTGGTAGGGGATGATAGGGATGTGCTGAAGTTGCGCCCTGGTATTACAGGTCCTGCAACATTGAAGTATAGACTGGAGGACGAAATGATTTCGGACTTTATGAAGGACTTTAGAAACATGAATTACCATGAATTGACCACGAATTATCCGCAAATTAAAATATCGGATAAGGAATATGCTGAGCTGATAGTGAAGAGTGATCAGGAAGTTGCTGTGTGGTATAACGATAACGTGATTTATCCTGATAAAGTGCGCCTGAACTGTCATTACTATCGCCACTACTCGTTCTGGAAGGATATTGAAATGATATTCGCAACAGTGTTAGGATTTAAGGTGAAGTTTGCTGGAGAGGAAGTATGATTGAATGTTGAGTGTTGAATGGTTGCGCTGTGCGCAATGTTGTATTTTGAGTGTTGAGTTTTGAATTGTCGGCTTTGCCGATGTTGAATTGTTCAATGTTGATTTTTGTAATCGGCTTTGCCGCTTGCCAGAGCATGAATGTTAAGTGTTAACTTGGTGGGTCGATTATGGACTCACAAATTAACACTCAAAACTCAACATTTATAATTTACTATTTATAATTCCTGTTCTGAAATACATTAGTATGGATTGCCATCAAGAATCTCCATCATTTGAGCGGCCGTAATGACTTGTGGGGTTCTTGGAAAATGCTTAAGGTTACCAGTGACAAGGAACGAGTCCTCCTTACTTAAAGAGACTTCGTAGAACACACGGTCGTCTTCGTCTGGCATATCACCATCATAAGGAAAACGAGAAGTATCAATTCCGTTTTCCTTGAAAAAGTTCAATAACTCATGGATTTTGATTTCACTTAGATGAAATTTGGACCTATTTAGAACATCAAAGTACTCATCTAAGATTTCGTCATTATACAATGGCTTAATTTTACCACTGAGCATACTGTTAATGACCCTTCTTGTTGATGAAGAAGGGTTCTTGGTTATAAACGAGGACACGATAATGTTAGTGTCAATGATTGCATATACCATTGCGTTCTTTTCTTAATCGTCTGACTTCTCTGATTTCTTCATTGATCTCATCAAGTGACATATCAATGTTATTCTCTCTTGCTGTGTCACACATGTATTTGAACGCAGCCTTTGCTTTTGCAGTCACTTCATCTTCTTCTTCATTCTTTGCTTGAATGGAGAATGGAATGCTCTTACTGCGAATTACAGCCTTTACAAAGATGTTGATAGCCGTGTTTGCGCTCATGCCAAACTGGGCGCAGAGTTCGTCGAATATTGCTTTTTGTTGGTTGTCCAAACGGACTGTCATAGATGTCTGTGCCATAGTGAGTACTTTTTAAAGTTAAACAATTCTTTATTATTATGATGCAAATATACATCATAGTGACGTAAATACCAAATTTTTAAATATATAATTTTTCAATTATGGAAAGAAAAACAATTTACTTGTGTCTTGCCCACATGAGTGAGGCTGGTTTGGAACAGAAATACGTTAAGGAGGCTTTCGACACCAATTGGGTGGTGCCGATGGGTCCGAACGTAAATGCTTTTGAGAAGGACCTAAAGAAGTTTGTCTGTAGTCAAACTTCCAATGAGGAATTAGGAGTTAGTAATGTTAATTTAGACCGTGAGGTGGTTTGCTTGAGCGCTGGTACTGCTGCTGTTCACTTGGCTTTGATTGGTTGTGGTGTTAAGGCTGGTGATGAGGTGCTGGTGCAGAGCTTTACATTCTGTGCTTCGAGTCATCCTATCACTTATCTTGGTGCCAAGCCTGTGTTTGTAGGTTCGGAGGGTGAAACATGGAATATGGATCCGTCTTTATTGGAAAAGGCTATTATAGACCGTAAGGAGAAAACTGGTAAATATCCGAAGGCTATTGTGCCTGTAGCTCTGTATGGTATGCCTTACCGCATCGACGAGATTATGGCCATTGCCGACAAGTATGGCATTCCTGTGGTGGAGGATGCTGCTGAGGGTATGGGCTCACGCTTCGACGGACAGGTGTTGGGTACATTCGGCAAGTATGGTGTGCTGTCGTTCAACGGCAACAAGATGATTACCACTTCGGGTGGTGGTGCGCTGATTTGCCGTAATGCAGAGGATGCCAATGAGGTGATGTGGTATGCTACACAGGCTCGCGACGCTTATCCTTACTATCAGCATACGGCTATCGGTTACAACTACCGCATGTCGAATGTATGCGCTGGTATCGGTCGCGGTCAGATGACTGTGCTTAACGACCATATTGCTCACCACAAGCATGTGCAGAAGCTCTACGAAGAACTGTTGAAGGACATCCCTGGTGTACATATCCACAAGCAACCTGAGGACAAACGCTACGATGCCAACTTCTGGCTTTGTGCTGCCACATTGGATGCTGACGTGAAGATTCAAGGACAAGAGAACGCCTATAAGGAAGTTATTAAGACTGCCGTAGGTGGTGCAGCAGGTGTAATACATGCCGTTGATTCGGCAACAACCGACTGTCAGCCTAACGAGAACGTGGAGGCTTTGCGTGTGTTTATGCTCTCGAAGAAGGTGGAGTGTCGCCCCGTGTGGAAACCTATGCACAAGCAGCCGGTATATGAGGGTGCTCCGGTATATACCAATGGGGTAGAGGAAGAACTCTTCAAGGTTGGCTTCTGCTTGCCAGCTGGTCCGTATGTAACGGATGATGATGTTCGCTATATTGTAGAGTGCATCAAGGAGGCAATAGTACGATAATGGATAAAGTTGCAGAGACAAAGCTAATATAAATAAAAAAGAGGTAACTATCTGATGTTCAGATAATTACCTCTTCTGTGGAGCTGGTGGGATTCGAACCCACGTCCAAACAGGGAAACCATATGCTTTCTACATGCTTATTCCAGCCTTCGGTTTTCGTGCTGCGACAAGACCTGGACCACCAATCGCAACCTTATCCTCTAAAACTTCATCCGTGCATCGAGGCATACACAGACTATTTCCGATTTACCTGCACCGCTTGACCCTCAGATTCGGAACAACATCCTTGGAGCGATGTCTCGTTCCGCCAACCTTGTGGCGGAATAAAGCTAATCTACTGTACTTCGATTAAGCAGCGAGAGCGTAGTTGTTTTCGCCAATTAAATTGTTGATCACTCAGATTAAGGAGCTAGCCATCGAGGCTCCGCATGCTTACATACCATTTCATCCCGCTGTCAAATCCAGTCAACCCCGAGATGTTGTATATTAACTTTGCAAAGTTAGTACAAATGACTGAAACTGCAAAATAAAATGGCAGGATTTTGCATGTGGACTGTCTCGGTGAGCCCTTATATTGTTTCCGAATAACATATTTCCTTTTCTTGGGGTTTGTATTGAATATCTGTGTCAGACATACCGTTCTATTGGGCTGTTTTCGGTCGGAACATCGTCAAACGGTCGGATTATGATTAAACCGACCGATTGTTGTCTGTTAATATCCATTTCAAACCTATCCTGTCTATTAGTTTTTCTTCATTTAATTCTACTAATAGTCTGCCGACATAGCGAAGTTGTTGCTCTTCCGTCTTGTTGGCTGGAAGCACATCTTTGAGATATTCGTATATGCTATCTCGCTTTGCCCCTTCGTCACCTGCGTTTTGTAAAAATTGCAGTATCATCTGGCGTAATTTCTCCTTGTCCAATCCTTTTGTCTTTGTATAAGAAGGAAGTTGATGCGTGTTCTTTGCAATGCTAAGAGAAATGCTGTAATGGGGAACCTCATCTTCTATGAGTCCACGTTTGAGCAAGTCTTGAGCTATATCCTCATGAATGGTTCTGCCTTTTTGTACTGCGTCAAGCGAGATGCAATCCCATAGTGAAAGAGTGTCGTTTGTCTTCAATAAACCAATCATTAGTGTCTTGATTTTAACTGGACACTAATGATGAGAATAGTTTCCGTTGTATCGGTAGTAGTTTCCGTTGTATCGGTAGTTATTTCCGTAGTGAGAGAATAAGTTTCAGTAGGAGATTCCGTAGTCGTCGCTTGTGTTTCCGTAGTGATATATTGTTTTTTATTTAATCGTGTGTCCTCTCCGAACTTTTTCTTTTTCTCTCCGAACTTATTTGTAGCTTTTTCTCCGAACCAATATCCTTTTTCTCCGAACTTTCATGGGACGTTACCGAACTTGTTCCCGAACTTTTAGATTGAGTTCCCGAACTTTCTGAATATCTTTCATGAATGGGACTAGTACCCTAAAACATTAAATGGTTGTCTGTTTGTGCCAAATATTTCATATTTTCTGCATCAATTTTATGGTTCCCGCCAACGCATGTATGATATATAGATAATGTTTTATATCGTCAAATACCAACGTTCGACCTTTTCTGTCTTTAAGCCACTTTTGTGCAGGTAGGTAACCTCCAATATAGAAGTCCCAAACCTCTTCTGGTACGTTGCCGAAGTATTGTTGTTTGTTAATCCATACTTTTTTGTCTTTCCATTTGAGCATATCAATTTGTTGTGAGCCTGGTTCTGGGAATGTCGTGTCACATTTCCAGTTTTGTGTATTCCTCATCATGTGTAAGTCGATGAGTTGTTGGCCTATTTGTGCAAGTCGTACAAACTCTGACTCAGATGTTGGTAATGGAATGCGAGGAAAATCCACCTTAAGAAACTCTTTGTATCTTTCTCTATAAGATGGCGAATGAAGTACCGCATAGATATATGCCAACAGCTCTTCGGGGGGAGTAACTCGTCCTATAGCATTATTAAACTTCTGCCATTCTTCATCGTTCAGATTTGCAACCTTCGTCTCTTTGCCAAATTCATTGGTATAGAGATATAGGGGGAATACATAGCCACGTTCTTTGGTCTTGTTCGATACACGACAGTCATCTATTATATGATTGTCTATAGAAACATGCGACCATTCGTTTCCTGCTATTTGTCGGCAAGTTAAAAGTGCTATATTATCATGACCAATAAAATTCTTCATCAAAATTTCTCGTGGTCTTTCAATCAATTTTGTGTCATAATACACAAAGCGTTTGTCAAATGGTCGATAAGCATATTCTTGTATGAAATCCTTTGAAGCTACACCATCATAATAAGTTGAAACTTTGTGTAGGAGGTCTTTAGGATTAAAATCAACAAGAATCTTATCCTTGGCTGTTACTACAGAAACATTTGTTTGGCAAAATATACTATCCAATGACACCCCTTTCTCATACTCCTCCATCAGTTCGAAATCCTTTGGTACGAAGAAGTACATTGGTGCAATGGGATTGAGTTCCTTATACTTCACTTCAGAGAATGGAGTATTTGTGAGGAAGTCATATTTTTCCTCACGTTTACCGTAAAGGTCATAATAGAAAACTTTTCCAAGTTCCTTCGCTTTTTTCTCGCCTGTTTTTATAAACATGTTTATGCTTACACCTTGCTGTATGTCGAAAACATTCTCGTCGGGTGAACCGTCGGGACATACCTCCTTCTTCTTGTTGTTGCCATGCAAGTTGATTGTGTATATCTTGTCAAAGGTTTTCAACAAGTTCCAACGCATGCCACGGAATGTCGGGTTGTCCAAGAATCCATGTGGATTGATAAATCCTATGACACCACATTCGTTACGTTCAATATAATATTGTGCCAAACGGATAAACTTCACATAATCGTCGTTAATCCATTTGGGGTTACGTTCTTTCAGTTGAGTCTCGCCGCCAGGTTCTTTCTTGTAATCTTCCATCAAGTGCATAATCCACTCTCCTTTGTTTTGACTTTCTCCTGAGTAGGGAGGATTTCCTATCATTACCATTACCGGACAGTCGCGCTTGATACGATTGGCTGCACTTGCTTCGTCGCTGAGCCATTGTGCCCACAAAGAACCAGTATCGGGATGGCATTCTTCGAGTGAATTGGTAAGGTATATCTTCAGACGCTTCTTGTTTTCAGCATGGTTGAAGCCAGTTTGCTCAAGCAGCATGTCGAGCTTCAGATGAGCTACAGCATAGCTTGCCATAAGCAACTCAAAGCCATGAAGACGTGGCAATAGGTGGTCGTTAACATAACCTTGCCACATACCTTGTATATCATGAAATTTATCGTAGATTTGGTTTACAACTTCAGCCAAGAAAGTTCCGGTGCCTGTAGCTGGGTCGAGTATCTGCACTCGATGCATTTCTTTTCTGATAGTTGGTTTTGTCAGTTTTCCATTAATTCTCTCACCTTTTTTGTATTGTTCGTTTACTACTTCGTGTATGAATTTTGAATGGTCGGCAAGACCTTCTGCAAGGTTGAAGTCACGCTTTAGTATTTCGTCTACAGCACGCACTATGAATTGTACCACAGACAGTGGGGTATACCATACACCTTTGGCTTTTCGCAATGATGGATTGTATGCAGATAGGAAGTCCTCGTAGAAATGAATCATCGGGTCATGATGCAGTCCTTTTTTCTTGTAATTCTTCATGACTTTCTGTACATCTGTAGCAAGGAAAATGTTCACTAAATCATCCACCACCCATGCTATTCGTTCATCAAGGTCGTAGCCTGCTATTTGCTGGAAAATATTGCGTAGGAAAGGGTTGGTTTTCGGAATAAGATTGGCAGCTTCCTGTCGTGAAAAATTATCAGGAGTATTGTCGTGCAAGCGTGCTGCAAACATTCCATATGCAACAGTTTGGGCATATATGTCGGCAAATCCTTCTGTGGTAAGGTCGTTTATCAATACCGATCTGAAGGCTTTTAGCTGACCTTGCAATTGTCTGTTCGCATCCTCTTCTTCCCCTTCGCTTTCTGCAATACGAAATGCATTGTTAATAGTAGAAGCCAAAATGCGGGCCTTTGCTGCCATTTGTTCCGCAAGGCGTTTAGCTGTAGTTATAGGTGTAGGTTGAGTTGTGGCAATATGGTTTATCAATTCTTTAAAATCCTCAACGCTATCTTTGCATAAGTCTATTTTGTCACCATGAACTTCTGCAAGGCGCACGTTTCTTACCCATTCTCCATTTTCATAGAGATGGAAATCAAGATAGTCAGTAAAGATGATATGATCAAGACTTTTTTTATAACGATTGAACTGTTCCTTGTTTTCTTTTCTGCCGTCAAGGTCTCTATCGTCAATGTCCTTAGCTTCTATATAAAAAACTGGAGTATTGGTCTTTTTTGAAGAAATGATGAAGTCTGGAGCACCGCAGTTAATTCTTGCAGGCTCGTTTGTAACAACAAGATCATCAAGCATTTCATTGAGCAATTGTTGAAGCATTGGTCGGTACGAATGCTCACGAGCTATGCAAGTGCGAAACTGTTCGTTGATTGATTTTATATATGTAGCTATATCCATATTAATATTTCTGTAATATTATATTGCAAATATAGATATAATTTCCGAATTATAAGTCAGTTGGGTATAAAAACAGAACTCCTCTTTCACTCTCCGTTGTTCCCTCTTTCCATCTTTTCCTCTCCCTTGTTCCTTCGTTCATCCTTCGTTCATCCTTCGTAGTGAACTCGATCTACCTCCGTTAATGAAGCGGAGGCATAGCGAAGGCATAACGAAGATAAATCGAAGAGTGAACGAGGATGGAACGAGGACACTATAATTGAATTTATTGCTTTATAAATTATAAGTGTCACTATATAGGAAAACTAAACAAGAAAGGAAAAAGAAAACAAAGAAAAGATTAATGTAAGGGAGTCCTATGTAAGCCCTCGTGTAAGAGAACAATAGAATCTGTCTATTGAAGTATAGCTGATATCTTTTATGTATCTATAATAAAAGCATTATCTTTGTAGCCGAAATCAAAACAACAAATAAAATAACAAGGACAAAATAATATGGAAACAAGAAAAAAATAGCAGCTGATAAGAAACGTTGTGGTTCGCATAATTGCACCCAGGCTGTGCTCTGCACCTACCACGACTTCGCCGGTATGGAAGAAGAAACCATCAAGAATGCTGGCAATGCCTTTGCTGCAGGTATGGGTAATATGGAGGGAACTTGCGGAGCCATCGTAGGTGCAGGCATCATACTCGGACTTGCAACTAAGGACAAGGCGAAGTCCGTCAAGGGCATGAGACAAATTATGGATAAATTCAAGCAGCGCAATGGTGCCACACAATGCAAACTGCTAAAAGGTGTGGGCACAGGAAAGGTGCTTCGCGAATGTCCTCTTTGCGTGGCAGATGCTTCTGAATTTTTGGAAGAAATCCTGGAAAAGGAAGGTGTACAGAAGTAACGACATGGCTAAGTATAAAGCGATTAACGAGCAAGACCGCTGCGTGGCATGTGGCGTTTGTGTGAAAGTATGTCCTAAGGATGCCATCAGCATATACAAGGGATGCTACGCACAAATAGATGAAGAGAAGTGCATAGGCTGTGGCATCTGCGAGAAAAACTGTCCGGCGGGTGTGATGCACAAAGTATTAAGACAACCCGTTTAATATCTCAAATTTGACTTGTATGGCAAAACAGAGAACTAAAAAATGGAGTGACTACATGTGGCTTGTATCTGCTACTTATTTCACTCTCGGATTTTTTAACATAGTGTTCGCATGGCTTGGAGTCATCTGCTTTCTGATACCGCTGATTATGGCGATATTCGGTGGCGGAAAAGGATATTGCAACAACTATTGTGGAAGAGGACAACTGTTCTTGCAAATAGGGAATACCTTGGGGTGGTCGCGTAAGAAAGTGGCACCAAGATGGCTCTCGTCCAAATGGTTTCGTCATGGATTTCTACTGTTCTTCATGTTCTTCTTCGTCCAGATGATAATCCTTACCACAATGGTAGCCAAAGGCGCTGAAAATCTCCGTCAGACCATTCATCTGCTATGGACTTTCAACGTGCCATGGCATTGGGCTTACCCAGTGGATATAGAACCTTGGAAGGCACAGTTTGCCTTCGGCCTCTATGGCATCATGCTCACCTCACTGATTGTTGGTGTTCTGCTTACCATAGTCTATCGCCCAAGAACCTGGTGCGTGTTCTGTCCAATGGGCAACATGACACAATTAATCTGTAAACTCAAAGCAAGATGAATCTGCAACAACTCAAATATATCGTAGCCATCAGCCGCTTTCGCAATTTTGTGAAGGCGGCTGACTCGTGCAATATATCCCAACCCACTCTCAGCGCCATGCTGCAGAAGTTGGAAGACGAATTGGACGTGCGCATATTCGACCGAACCAACAAACAGGTAACCCCGACAAGTGTCGGAGAGAAAATCATCCTTCAGGCCAAAAAGACTCTGGTAGAGTTTGAGAAAATCGCAGAACTCGTGGCTGAGGAAAAGAACCAGATAACCAAATCTTTGTCTCTATCAGTAGGACCATCTATAGCTCCTTACATTCTTCCTGATTTTATCAAGCATTACAGAAAAGACTATCCGGAGGTAAGTCTCTCGATACAAGAGATGAAATCAGAAGAAATGTTTAATCTTTTGCAAAATGGAGATATAGATGTCGGCATCGCCGTCTCAGACCAACTTCGTAAAGGAATATTGGAGATACCGCTTTACACTGAACGCTTTTACGTATATTTGTCGGAAGCCTGCTGGCGCAAGCTGCCAGTGTTCAAGCCAGAGAATCTGGAGCATGAGAATATGTGGATTATGAAAGAAGCGCAATGTCTTCGAGACAGTGCCTTCTCCTTCTGTAAAGCGAGAAGCAAAGGGCAGCACATCTATGAAGCTGGCAGCATTGATACTTTGGTTCGTATTGTAGATAATAATGGAGGCTTCACCATTATTCCAGAGCTTCACCTTGCTTTCTTGAGCGAGGCACAGCGCAAGAATGTGAGAAAGATAGAAGGCGACTATCTTTCACAAAGACGCATATCCATATACATCAGGGAAGATTGTATCAAAGAGCGGATGCTCAATACCATTGTCGACTGTATGAAAGAATTTATGCCATCACATATGATGAATGAAGGCATACGGAAATATGGGATAAGGCTATAAAGACTTTATTTCGCAAATAGAAAGGCTGGAATATGGACGATACGCTTTCAAGACTGAAGGATATGTATGACGGCTATCATTTCTCCGAAAGTCTGCAGGGCGTTTACAATCCTCATCGATATGGATTATATTGATACATCGGATGTCAATACGACTAATCCAAAACTCTTTCTTTATCAGTCGGGCTATCTTACAATAAAGAATGTCATTGAGGATAGTTATGTACTTGGATTTCCCAATTGTGAGGTGAAAAAGGCGTTGTTCGAATTGGTTATTCCGATAATGCTGAAAAAAGACAAGGACGAGACAGAGAATGCAATACAAGAGTTGAAAATGAACTTTTCAACTGGAAACGTAGAGGAAGGAATACTCTGTCTTAAGCAATTGATTGCTCATACGCCGTATAGTACACAGAAAAAGGAAAGGTTTGTTTTTGAAGAACACTTCCGTTTTATACTGAAGAACTTATTCTACATTTGTGGTACGTCTGCCGCTACCCAACAAATCATAACCCGTCACTATAAAGATGCCTATTGTGCAAGTCATAAATTAGTTGTAGGCTTGGCGTTGGTATTTGATAAAGACAATCGGGGATTGAAAGACTGGAATAAGGTTAAAAAAAAAGGAGCGCCAAAACTCAGTGTTATGAGTCTTGGCGCTCCCTTTTATTATGTCTATGCGTTTCGCTTAGTTGCTGACTCGGTTCTGCTTAGTTGCGGAATACGAGTCCGTTCTGGTCGGCATCGATGGTGATTGGCTGCTCGCGCTTAACCTCGTCAGAGAGAATCTTCTTAGAGAGGTCGTTGAGTACGCAGCGCTGGATGGCACGCTTTACCGGACGTGCACCAAACTCCGGGTCGAAGCCTTCGTCGGCGAGGAAGTCGATGGCGGCAGGAGTAACGTTGAGAGTGAATCCCTGCGGCTCGAGCATCTTCTTCACGGCGTTCATCTGCAATGTCACTACCTGGGCGATTTCTGCCTTGGTGAGCGGCAAGAACATGATGGTCTCGTCGATACGGTTGAGGAACTCCGGACGTATGGTCTTCTTGAGCATCTCCATAACCTTTGCCTTGGTGTCGCTGATGACATGGTCGCGGTTCTGAGGCGTGATGCCTGCAAACTGACCTTGTATGTACTGGCTGCCGAGGTTTGAGGTCATTATGATGATAGTGTTCTTGAAGTTGACCGTTCGACCCTTGTTGTCTGTGAGTCGACCGTCGTCCAATACCTGCAAGAGGATGTTGAACACGTCGGGGTGAGCCTTCTCAATCTCGTCGAAGAGTACTACAGAGTAAGGCTTGCGACGTACTGCCTCGGTGAGCTGTCCACCCTCGTCATAGCCTACGTATCCTGGAGGCGCACCGATGAGACGGCTTACGCTGAACTTCTCCTGATATTCGCTCATGTCGATACGCGTCATCATCGTCTCGTCGTTGAAGAGGTATTCAGCCAAAGCCTTTGCAAGTTCGGTCTTACCTACACCCGTTGTGCCGAGGAAGATGAACGAAGCGATAGGACGTTTCGGGTCCTGCAGTCCGGCACGTGAGCGGCGCACGGCATCGCTCACCGCACGTATAGCCTCGTCCTGACCAATGACACGGTTGTGAAGTTCCTCCTCAAGATGCAGCAACTTCTCGCGTTCGCTCTGCATCATTCGCGTAACGGGTATTCCGGTCCAGCGGCTTACCACTTCGGCTATGTCGTCGGCAGTCACCTCCTCGCGAATCATTGCGTTGCCGTCTTGCGTCGACTTGAGCTGGCTCTGTATCGACTTGATGTCGTCGTCGAGCGATTTGAGTCGGCCGTAGCGTATCTCAGCCACGCGTTCGTAGTTGCCCTCGCGCTCGGCACGTTCAGCCTCAAACTTCAACTGTTCTATCTGCTGCTTGTCCTGCTGTATCTTGTTGACAAGAGCTTTCTCGCTTTCCCACTTTGCACGGAACGAACTCTCCTGGTCTTTCAGTTCGGCAATGTCCTTGTCGAGCTGTGCAATTTTGTCGGTATCGTTCTCGCGCTTGATGGCCTCGCGTTCAATCTCAAGCTGTTTCAGCTTACGCGTAATCTCGTCGAGCTCCTCCGGTACAGAGTCGCGCTCCATACGCAGTTTGGCAGCAGCCTCGTCCATAAGGTCGATGGCCTTGTCGGGGAGGAATCGGTCGCTGATGTAGCGCTCAGAGAGTTTCACGGCAGCTATACAGGCATCGTCCTGAATACGCACCTTGTGATGGTTCTCATAGCGTTCCTTCAATCCACGCAGTATTGAGATGGCTGAAAGCTCGTCAGGCTCGTCTACCATGACCGTCTGGAATCGGCGCTCCAGAGCCTTGTCCTTCTCGAAATACTTCTGGTATTCGTTCAATGTTGTGGCACCGATGCTGCGCAATTCGCCACGTGCAAGAGCCGGCTTCAAGATGTTGGCAGCATCCATAGCACCCTCGCCACCTCCTGCACCTACAAGAGTGTGAATCTCGTCGATGAAGAGAATGATGCGGCCGTCGCTGTTGGTCACTTCCTTGATGACGCTCTTCAAGCGCTCCTCAAACTCGCCTTTGTACTTGGCGCCAGCCACAAGCGCACCCATATCCAATGAGTAGAGCTGCTTGTCCTTAAGGTTTTCGGGCACATCGCCACGAACTATACGCTCAGCCAGTCCCTCGACGATAGCTGTCTTACCGGTACCCGGTTCACCTATAAGAATAGGATTGTTCTTGGTACGGCGCGACAGAATCTGAAGCACGCGGCGTATCTCCTCGTCACGGCCTATAACCGGGTCGAGCTTGCCTTGGCGGGCTTCCTCAACGAGGTTCTTGGCGTATTTCTCAAGGCTCTGATAGTTTTCGTCGCCCGATTGCGACTGCACCTTCTGACCCTGTCGCAGTTCCTGAATTGCTTTTACGGTTTCAGCCTCCGTCATGCCGGCATCCTTCAGAATGCGGCTTGCAGTAGAGTTGACTTGAAGCAGAGCGAGCAATATCGGTTCAACGCTGGTGAACTCGTCACCGTTCTTAGTGGCGAAGTCCTGCGCACGTTGAAGCACGTTGTTGGCGTCGTTAGACAGATATGGCTGTCCACCCTGAACACGTGGCAGTCGCTGTATTTCACTGTCTACAACAGTGTCTATCTGGTTGGCATTGACTCCGAGCTTCTGGAAGATGTATGTGGCTACGTCTTTGGCTTTCACCATCACACCCTTCAACAGGTGCACCGGCTCAATGCTCTGTTGTCCTTGGCGCTGTGCGGTGTTGACAGCCTCCTGAACAACCTCTTGGGCTTTGATTGTGAATTTGTCGAATGTCATATTTTGTTCTCCTTTCTTGATTTATTCTGATTTTCTGTTTTCATTGACTCTAAGCGCAAACCATATGCCCATGTATTTTCGATATGACAAAATGTCACTTTTAATTCGTTTGTGTAATAAAATACCGACAAAATGTCATGTATTTACTTTTTGAAGTGTAGTTTTGTAAATTTGACATGTGGAAAAAATAAAAAAATGCTATATTTGCAATCATTAAAAATGAAATAACTAAAACCTATCATTTATGAAAAATTACCTTTTATTTTTATTGTCTTTCTTTTTATGTGTGCTTAATGTAAGTGCACAGAAGTATGAGATTGAATGTGCGCGTGGCGATTCAGCCAATGTATATCCTGCTTCCATTGAAAAAATGGATTATGAAGGTCGGGTGGATACATTTTGGAATGTTGCTTCCGAGGAAGTGGCTTTTCGAATTGCTGAAGGCGAAATAATAGAAGCGATAGGCCGTAAGGACGGCTCGCAGAACCTATCTGGAGGTTTCAAATTATCTTATTTAATCTTTAAGAAAGATGGCAAATTATGGGGTGTTTCAACTGAGGATGTGGTGTTTTCAGATGAAAATCCTGAAGGTGTAAAAGACCGCCTGCTTTCTGAAAATGACATTGTGAAGCACACTTTGCAAGGCAAGCTTTTCAGGTCGTATATACCTTATATTATAATAGCCTTACTGTTTTTAGGTGTTTTTTTGTTCAGTGGATATTCTCTAAAACACAAAAAATACCTACCTATGGCTCGGATTGTGATACCTGTTGGTATTTTGGTGGGGTCGCTTCTTGAGATATGGGCTTATAGTGTGCTTGGTACAGAGTGTTTCTGGTGGTGTGACCGTGAACATTTCGGTTTTTGGTCGTCATTGTTGCGCATTATTCCGTTTGCATTGATTGTTTTGTATCAGTGCATGAGTATAAAGATATATGAACAGATCCTTTTTGGAGAGGACTTTAATGGTGATGTAGATGATGGAATATCTATAAAACCAGCTCTTTACAGTATTTTAGGTGTTGTGCCAGCTGTTATTGTTGTGGCTTTGATACAGTTGGCACTCGGCTTAAATAATACTATTCTTGGTGATATTATTATTCTCATAGGAGGATTGGCAGCTCTTCTTGGAGGTGTATTGCTTTCTGCAAAGCGAAACAGTGAGCGGTTTGGAAGTTTTAAAATGGGTTTGGCTGTCACGATATTCGGAATAATATATATAATAGGTTGTATAGTTGCTGTTTGGGGACTTATAGTTGTGGTGTTCAAACTAATCATTCAGATAATAATGATAGCTGTGGCTATTGGATTTATATTTTTTGTATTGCCCAAAGATATATTTAGTAGCAATGGTGGTGGAGGCGGTGGAGCTTCGCAGCCTATGTGGAGGGATGAAGACGGAGGAATGCATGTGTCTCGTGGTGATGCCGAAAGGGCAAATGAAAGAATAGCCGAACGTAAGAGGGGAAATGATTAATTTGGTCATATAGTAAAGACGAAAAGATTGCTTACAAATGTGGTCTTTTCGTCTTAAGTTTTAGTCCTATTGGTCTTATAACTATTTTGGTTTATTAAAAATCGCAAATAAATTAATTGTGATTAAAAAATATTTTATTTAACTTGCTTGGTTTAGAAAAAAAGTATACTTTTGCAAAGTAAACATCAAATGCAGACATAAGCTATCGTCTGCATAACTAATCGAATAAACTAAAACCCAAATATTAAGTATACACTAACTGATAGAAACTGATGAAAAGAAGTAAGTTTTACCCGTGGGTAGTCGTTGCGCTGCTCTGGGTTGTGGCACTTTTGAATTACATGGACCGTCAGATGCTCTCCACAATGCAGGAGGCTATGAAGGCCGACATCGCCGAATTGAACAAAGCTGAGGCTTTTGGTGCGTTGATGGCGGTTTTCCTTTGGATATACGGAATTGTAAGTCCGTTTGCCGGAGTGGTAGCCGACCGCGTGAGCCGAAAGAAGCTCGTTGTGGGCAGTTTGTTCGTCTGGTCAGCCGTGACATATCTCATGGGCTATGCCACCGACTTTCAGCAGCTCTATTGGTTGCGTGCTCTTATGGGTATAAGCGAGGCGCTTTACATCCCGTCAGCACTCTCGCTAATAGCCGACTGGCACGAAGGCAAGTCGCGTTCGCTCGCCATTGGCATCCACATGACCGGTCTTTACGTAGGTCAGGCAATAGGTGGATTCGGCGCAACAGTTGCCGCCATGTTCTCATGGCACTCTACATTCCACTGGTTTGGCATCATCGGTATAGCCTACTCGGTAGTGCTCGCCCTCCTTCTGCACGATAAGCATAAGGGCACAGCAGCCGTTGCAGCAGCCAATCCCACAGCGGGTCAGCCTAAGGAGACCGTCTGGCGCGGACTTAGCGTGGTGTTCTCTACCTGGGCTTTTTGGGTAATTCTAATCTATTTTGCCGTTCCGAGTCTGCCGGGTTGGGCTACTAAGAACTGGTTGCCAACGCTCTTTGCCGAGAATCTTGGCATTCCTATGTCGCAGGCAGGACCTATGTCGACCATTACCATTGCCGCCTCGTCGTTCATCGGCGTCATCGTGGGTGGCGTGTTGTCGGACAAGTGGGTGCTGCGCAACATACGCGGACGTGTCTATACCAGCGCCATCGGATTGGGTATGACCATCCCTGCACTCGTATTGCTGGGCTTAGGCCATAGCATCGTGGCTGTAGTAGGAGCCGGACTGCTCTTCGGTATGGGCTACGGAATGTTCGACGCCAACAACATGCCTATACTCTGTCAGATTATCTCAGCCAAGTATCGCGCCACAGCTTACGGTGTCATGAACATGGTGGGCGTGTTTGCCGGTGCAGCCGTGACACACCTGTTGGGCAAATGGACCGACGGAGGCAACCTCGGACTTGGTTTTGCCGTGCTGGGCTGCATCGTTCTCGTGGCACTCGTGCTGCAGCTGAGCTGTCTGAAGCCTACAACCGACAACAAGGAGTAATGCTACGTCAGACACATATTATATATAAATATAAGGTTTAATATTACATACTTTTAAATACAAACAGACTATGGAAAAGATTATCGGACTTATCGACGCTCCGTTTACACCTTTCTATGCAAACGGTGACGTCAATCTTGAACCAATCGAGGCTTATGCCAAGATGTTGCAGAAGAACGGACTCAAGGGCGTTTTCATCAACGGTTCGTCGGGCGAAGGCTATATGCTCACCACCGAGGAGCGCATGCTGCTTGCCGAGCGTTGGGTGTCGGTAGCTCCGGAGGGCTTCAAGGTGATTGTGCATGTAGGTAGCTGCTGCCTGCGTGAGAGTGTGCGTCTGGCTGAGCATGCACAGAAGATAGGTGCATGGGGTATCGGTTCGATGGCTCCTCCATTCCCGAAGATCGGTCGTATAGAGGAACTTGTAGAGTACTGCGAGACAATTGCCAATGCAGCTCCTAATCTTCCTTTCTACTACTATCATATCCCTGCATTCAATGGCGCTTTCCTGCCCATGCTCGACTTGCTGAAGGCTGTTGACGGTCGCATCGCCAACTTCGCCGGCATCAAGTACACATACGAGTCGCTCTATGAGTACAACCAGTGCCGTCTCTATGCCGATGGCAAGTATGATATGCTCCATGGTCAGGACGAGACAATACTCCCGAGCCTTGCACAGGGTGGCGCACGTGGTGGCATCGGTGGCACAACCAACTACAACGGACGTGAGCTTACAGGCATCATCGAGGCTTGGAACAACGGCGACATCGAGACAGCACGCGAGAAGCAGAACTTCTCACAGGCCGTTATCAACGTCATCTGCCACTTCCGCGGCAACATCGTTGGCGGCAAGCGCATCATGAAGCTCCTCGGTTTCGACCTCGGACCAAACCGTGTACCGTTCCGCAACATGACTGATGAGGAAGAGGCTCAGATGAAGAAGGAGCTTGAGGAGATAGGTTTCTTTGAGCGTGCCAATAAGTTTTAAACCATCGTCGGCTGACGAACAAACTATAAAGAAATGAACGTAAAAGAATATATTCAGTCTTGGGCAGACTCATACAAGAAGGATCTGACCGAGAACATCATGCCGTTCTGGATGGAACACGGTTGGGACCGAGTGAATGGCGGTGTCTATACTTGTGTAAATCGTGACGGATCGTTGATGGATACAACCAAGTCGGTATGGTTTCAGGGCCGTTTTGCATTCATTTGCGCCTACGCTTACAACAATATCGAGAAGAACCAGGAGTGGCTCGACGCAGCCAAGTCGACACTTGAGTTCATCGAGAAGCATTGCTTCGACGAGCAGGGCCACATGTATTTCTCGGTGACAGCCGAAGGACAGCCCTTGCGCAAGCGCCGTTATGTATTCTCGGAGACATTCGCCTCGATAGCAATGTCGGAATATGCACTCGCCACAGGCGACCAGCATTGGGCACAGCGCGCACTCCAGGTGTTTGAGGATACACAGCGCTTCCTCGCTACTCCGGGCTTCCTGCCTGCCAAGTTTGAGCCGAACGTGCAGATGCAGAGCCACAGCATCATCATGATTCTCATCAATGTGGGCTCTTGCATACGCAAGGTCATTGACGACCCGAAGCTCACAGCACAGATTGACGAGTCTGTCGCGAAACTCAAGAAATACTTCATCCACCCCGAATTCAAGTGTCTGCTTGAGACAGTAGGAATGAACGGCGAGTTCATCGATACCAACGAAACCCGCACAATCAACCCCGGTCATTGCATCGAGACATCATGGTTTATCATGGAAGAGGCAAAGCTGCGCGGTTGGGACAAGCCTATGTTCGATATGGCCCTTCAAATTCTTGACTGGTCATGGGACTGGGGTTGGGACAAACAATACGGTGGAATCATCAACTTCCGTGACTGTAAGAACCTCCCGGTGCAGGACTATTCGCAGGACATGAAGTTCTGGTGGCCGCAGTGCGAGACCATTATCGCATCGCTCTATGCCTACCTCGGCACCGGCGACGAAAAGTATCTGTATCGCCATGAGCGCATCAGCGAGTGGACATACGCCCACTTCCCCGATGCCGAATACGGCGAGTGGTATGGCTATCTGCATCGCGACGGAACAGTGGCACAGCCCGCAAAGGGCAACCTCTTCAAGGGTCCGTTCCATATTCCGCGCATGATGATCAAGAGCTATATGCTCTGCCAGGAGATTTTGAAGAAACTTGATTAGTATTACTCTTAGATAACAGGGTGTGGCAAAAGCTTGATGTGCAAGCCGTGCCACACCCTTTTGTTTTACAACAAACTTAGATAGTGCCCAATGAAAAGATTTTTATTCCTTATATTATTATTCGTTTCACTCTTCCAAGCATCGGCTTCAGCCCAGCGTGTAAGTCCGGTCTTTGGATTTCCTGCTACCGAACCCGGCTATTCGCTCGGCGTGTCGGCATGCTACGCCGGACAGATAGGCGACTGGATTGTTGTGGCTGGCGGATGCAATTTCCCCACGCCGGGCAAGAAGACATATTATGCCGGCATATATGCAGCACGCATCGACAGCGACGTGCTCAACTGGCGACTCGTAGGAATGCTGCCCGAACCGGCAGCTTATGGAGTTACAGCAGTGAGCGGCGACAGTCTGCTCTTCATCGGAGGCAACAACAGCAATCATGCGTTGAAGACTGTGTATAGCATTCATCTGAATGGGGTGGGCGAGCATGCCGATGTTAAGCGCCTTGCAGATATGTCATGTACGGTAGACAATATGGCTGTGGCGCAGAGTGATGGCAATGTGTATGTAGTGGGAGGCAATCATGACGGCAAGCCTTCGGCAGGCGTTCTGGCTCTCGACTTGAGGGATTCTAATCCTTCATGGCGCAATGTTGGAGCTATACCGGGCTGCGCCCGTGTGCAGCCTGTAGCCGCTGCACTCGACGGCAAACTTTATGTTTGGGGCGGATTCTTTGCCAATGGCGAACAAAGCGAAGTGCATACCGACGGTAGCTGCATGGATATTGCTACTGGAAAGTGGACAAGTGTGGCTGCACCGAAATCTGTAGAAAGTCGCGAAATGACTCTGGCAGGAGGTATAGCGTGGACAGACAATGGCAAGATTTACGCCACGGGTGGCGTCAACAAGGATATTTTCCTTGATGCTATAAGCGGCCGTTATGAGCGAGTGAAGCAAGCCGACTATCTCAACCAGCCCATCTCTTGGTATCGCTTCAGCGGAAATCTGTACGAGTATGATGTCGAGAAGGGAGCGTGGCTAAAGACACGCTTTGCCGACAATGGTCTGGCACGTGCAGGAGCTCAGATGGTAGTCACGCAGAAAGGAGGTTTCTACATAGGCGGCGAACTGAAACCCACATTGCGCACGCCACAGATTGTAATCTTATATAAAAAGTAACACAAATACCTATATAAACGGCAAATTGAAAGCAAAAAACTATGTAAAAACTTTTTTATTCCAACGTTATTTGTTACTTTTGCCATTGCTATAGACTAAAAGTCAGAGCGAATCTAGATTTTTACGTTAAAACTAAATCTAATAAAATAAGATTATGAAACCAACTCTTTTTCTCCTCGCTGCAGGTATGGGCAGCCGTTATGGCGGTCTGAAGCAGCTCGATGAGCTCGGTCCTCATGGTGAAACCATCATGGACTACTCTATCTATGACGCTATCAATGCAGGCTTCGGCAAGCTCGTATTCGTTATCCGTAAGGATTTCGAGGATGACTTCCGCCGTATCGTTCTTTCAAAATACGAGGGTCACATTCCTTGCGAACTCGTGTTCCAGAGCCTTGACGCACTGCCAGAGGGATTCACATGTCCGGCTGAACGCACCAAGCCTTGGGGTACAAACCACGCTGTAATGATGGGTCAGAACGTTATCAACGAGCCGTTTGCAGTAATCAACTGTGACGATTTCTACGATCGTGACTCGTTCAACGTAATGGGCAAGTGGCTCAGCGAGCTTCCTGAGGGTTCAAAGGGCAAGTATGCTATGGTAGGTTTCCGTTGCGGCAACACATTGTCTGATAGCGGTACTGTAAGCCGTGGCGTATGTTCTAACGACGACGCTCATCACCTTACATCTGTAGTAGAGCGTACAAAGATCCAGCGCATAGACGGTGTTGTTAAGTATCTCGACGAGGACGGCGAGACATGGGTGGCTATTCCTGACAACACACCGGTTTCAATGAACTTCTGGGGCTTCACTCCTGACTACTTCGAGTACAGCAACGAGTTCTTCAAGACATTCCTTTCTGACCCGAAGAATATGTCAAACCTCAAGAGCGAGTTCTTCATTCCTCTGATGGTTGATAAGCTCATCAACGACGGTACAGCTACTTGCGAGGTTCTCGATACTACATCTAAATGGTTCGGCGTAACTTATCCAGAGGATCGTCCCGGCACTGTCGAGAAGTTCCAGAAGTTGCACGACGAGGGTGTTTATCCCGACAAGATGTTCTAATCATCAATCATGCAAACAATATGTGGCTCGAACGGCTGTAATGTATAGCTCGAACGGCTGCATAAACAAATAAGGCGGAGCTCCTGCAAAGGATGCTCCGCCATTTTTGTTTGGGCTATTTCCGCATGTCGTAAGGCTTATACCTTATTCTTTATTTATCGGCAAACTGTATGCACACGGGTTTGCCGAGCTTTATGTCATTGTGTGTGTTAGTGAGTTTTCCGGTCAGTTTGTCGCGTCGGAACACCTCAATCATGTTGCTGTCGCGGCACGCTACAAGCAGATACTTGCCGTTTGGAGTGATGGCGAAATTGCGTGGATGGGCTGATGTGGGCTGAAATCCAACGTTGGTGAGCAATCCTGTCTTTGCATCTACAGCGTGAATGGACACTCTTTCGTCCTTCAATCGGTGTGAAGCGTAGACGAATTTGCCGTCGGGCGATATATGAATGTCGGCACTTCCCGCTGTCTTGGTCAGCGATGCCTGCACACGCTGCAACTCACGCATATTGCCGTTGTTGTAGCCAAGCACCGTAATGCTGCCGTCGAGTTCGCCAATCAGGTAAGCCACATCGCCCTTCTTATTGAACACAATATGTCGCGGTCCGGTGCCTTTGGGTGCGGTGTATATCTCTTTTGGGTTGCTAAGGAAAGCTTTTTCGGCATTACCAAGGAAAGCTTCGCTTGCGTTATTGACATCAAAACGCCATATACAATCGTTGCCGAGATCGTTGGCTATCATGTAACGACGGTCGGGAGTGATGCGGCAACAATGAATATGAGCATCCACATCATTTCCTTTGAACATACACAGATACTGGCTTTCAGGTGCTATAGAGCCGTCTTCACGGATTGGAAACACCGAAATGTCGCCACCGTTATAATTGGAAGTCACAAGATGACGGCCATAAGCCATTATGTTGCAGGGTGCAGCACCAGGCATATTCTTGATGTGTGATGTTGCAGCTGTGCCGCAATGCTGGCTGTTGATGAGCGAAAGCGTGCCCTTAGAAGCGTCAAAGCTGAACGCACTTGCACCACGTCGCTCGTCGTCGTATTCATTGACGGCGTACACACGGGTGGCATTGTCGTTGAAGATGAGAAACGACGGATTGCCCGACTTGATGCTGCTGACCGCTTCAGCCTTTCCGCTTTCTTGGTTGAAGCGATATACGTATATGCCCTCAGAAGTGCTCTGGTCGGTGTAAGTGCCTACTATCATTGTGAGATCGTTGCCGGCA
The DNA here is from genome assembly GCF_021531355.1 of Leyella stercorea. GTDB lineage: Bacteria > Bacteroidota > Bacteroidia > Bacteroidales > Bacteroidaceae > Prevotella. The sequence continues at coordinate 50,709 of NZ_JADYTS010000007.1, forward strand.
AACGATTGTAATCCGGCAAAAGCGGCAGCCACAGTAGCTGTCAATAGTCTTTTGGTTCGGTTCATTTCAATATATATTTGTTGCCTGCAAATTTAAATATATTTTCCCGGTTTATCACAGATTTATAGTTACAAAGTTGTAACTTTGCAAAATATACTACGAACGAAACAATTAATAACAAATAACACTATAACATGGAAAAAGAAAAAGAGCAAATCCAATTGCCCGACAACGCCTTCACCGAGTTGAAGCCGGGCGAGGAGTACAAGCCGATTATGTCGCCGGGACAGACCTATCCGGAGGTGAACATGTGGTCGGTGACATGGGGTATAATCATGGCTATGCTGTTCTCAGCAGCCGCAGCCTATCTCGGACTGAAGGTAGGACAGGTGTTTGAGGCTGCCATACCTATCGCCATAATTGCCGTAGGCGTGTCAACAGCCGCCAAGCGCAACAAGGCTTTGGGCGAGAACGTCATCATTCAGAGTATCGGAGCCTGCTCGGGTACTATCGTAGCCGGTGCCATCTTCACCCTGCCAGCCATCTACATCTTGCAGGCAAAGTATCCCGAGATGAGCGTTTCGTTCTTCAAGGTATTCTTCTCTTCGCTGTTGGGTGGTATACTTGGAATCCTGTTTATGATTCCGTTCCGTAAGTATTTCGTCAAGGACATGCACGGCAAGTATCCTTTCCCCGAGGCAACAGCCACCACTCAGGTTCTGGTCAGCGGCGAGAAGGGCGGTTCGCAGGCCAAGCCGTTGCTCGTAGCCGGTCTGGTAGGCGGTTTGTACGACTTCATAGTAGCCACAGTAGGCTGGTGGAACGAGAACTTCACCACCCGTGTAATGGATTGGGGCGTGATGGCAGCCGACAAGGCCAAGCTCGTGTTCAAGGTGAATACCGGTGCCGCCGTGTTCGGTTTGGGATACATCATCGGTCTGAAGTATGCGTTCATCATCTGCCTTGGCTCGTTTGCCGTATGGTGGCTCATCGTGCCTGGAATGTCTATTGCTTTCCACAACGAGGTGTTGAACATCTGGAATCCGGAGATTACACAGACTGTAGGCGCAATGTCGCCTGAGGAGATATTCAAGTATTACGGCAAGAGCATTGGTATCGGTGGCATTGCTATGGCAGGTATCATAGGCATCATCAAGTCGTGGGGCATCATCAAGGGAGCCGTATCGCTTGCAGCCAACGAGATGAAGGGTGGAGCAAAGGCTTCGGCTGATACCGTACGCACACAGCGCGACATCTCGTTCAAGATTATCGCTATAGGCAGTATCGTCACTCTCATTGCTACATTCCTCTTCTTCTGGTTTGGAGTGATGGAAGGCAATCTGCTGTTTGCAGTTGTTGGCATTCTGCTTGTAGCCGTTATAGCGTTCCTCTTCACCACAGTGGCTGCCAATGCCATTGCCATTGTTGGCTCTAACCCCGTTTCGGGTATGACGCTCATGACGCTCATACTTGCATCGGTAGTGCTTGTAGCCGTTGGACTGAAGGGTACAGGCGGTATGGTGGCAGCGCTCATCATGGGTGGCGTTGTATGTACAGCGCTGTCGATGGCAGGTGGTTTCATCACCGATTTGAAGATTGGTTACTGGCTCGGAACGACACCTGCCAAGCAGGAATCATGGAAATTCCTCGGCACACTCGTTTCGGCTGCTACCGTAGGTGGCGTTATGATTCTGCTCAACCAGACTTACGGCTTTGCAAGCGGACAGCTTGCAGCTCCTCAGGCTAATGCTATGGCTGCCGTAATCGACCCGTTGATGAACGGTGTAGGTGCTCCGTGGGCGCTGTATGCAGTAGGTGCTGTCATTGCCATTGTGCTCACCTTCTTCAAGATTCCTGCCATTGCGTTTGCACTCGGTATGTTCATCCCGCTCGAACTGAACACTCCGCTCCTCGTGGGCGGTATCGTAAGCTGGTATGTTTCTACCCGTTCGAAGAACGCTGAGGTAAACCGTGAGCGCAACGAGAAGGGTACTCTGCTTGCCAGTGGTTTCATTGCCGGCGGTGCGCTGATGGGTGTTGTATCGGCATTGCTGCGCTTCTGCGACGTTCACCTTGTGAGTGACGCATGGATGGAGGGCTGGCTTGCCAACCCACTCTCGCAGATTGCTTCGCTTGCAGCCTACTGCTGCTTGATAGGCTACTTCATTGTGGCTACTAAAGTGAAAAAGTAAATACTATAATATATGAATCTGAAAGGATTGTATAAAGCTGACGAGCATCGCTATGACAATGGCGATGCTCTCTTTGTACGCTGCGGTCGCAGCGGCGTTATGCTTCCAAAGGTAAGTTTAGGATTCTGGCATAACTTCGGAAGCGTAGATTCTTATGAGCGTAGCCGCGCCATTACCCACTGCGCTTTCGACCATGGCATCACCCATTTCGACCTCGCCAACAATTACGGTCCCGTCAACGGTAGTGCCGAGGAGACGTTGGGCCGACTCATGGACGATGACTTCCGCCCTTATCGCGACGAACTCTTCATTGCTACGAAGGCGGGATATGAGATGTGGCAGGGCCCTTACGGTAACTGGGGTTCGCGAAAGTCGCTCATGGCGAGTCTCGACCAGAGTCTGAAGCGAATGCATCTCGACTATGTCGACCTCTTCTACAGCCACCGTTACGACCCCGATACTCCGCTCGAAGAGACTCTGCAGGCTTTGGTAGACATCGTGCGTCAGGGCAAGGCACTGTATGTCGGCATCAGCCGTTGGCCGCTTGAAGCGCTGAAGATAGCCGACCGGTATCTGCGTGAACATGATGTTCCGCTCCTGATATATCAGGGCCGTCTCAATATGCTCGACCGTTCGCCTCAGGATGAGGGCATACTCGACTACTGTGCCGAGCACGGCATTGGCTTCATTTCGTTCTCGCCGCTTGCCCAAGGACTGCTCACCGACCGCTATCTCAACGGTATTCCGGAGGACAGCCGCATGGCTCGCGAGCATTTCCTTAAGCATAGCATGCTCACACCGGAGCTGCTTGCCCATCTGAAACAGCTCAATGCTCATGCAGAAGCGCAAGGCAAGACTCTCGCCGAGATGGCTCTAAGATGGATATTGGAGCAGAAGGGTGTGACGAGTGTGCTCGTAGGAGCAAGCTCGCCCGAGCAGTTGCTGAAGAATCTGAAGTGTATTGCTGAATAAATATAAAACCGGAACGGCGGACTCCCGTTCCGGTTTATTGTAAGTTTCTATATTTACTTAACGCTAATTTCGTCAACGAAGAGGAAGCCTGGCTTTCCCTTACCTGCATGCCAGTCGGGAATGCTGTGCTCAGATGTAGCATGCACCTTGATGTAGCGTGCTTTGGTCTGTGAGAAGTTCAGCTCGTAAGTGTTAATGCCGTCGGCTGAATTCTTCTCCAATGCAGGCAGAGCCTTGTTGGCTACGGTGGTGAATGCTATGCCGTCGGTAGAAACGCTTACCTCGATGTTGCGAGCGTCGAATATCCACGAGCCCTTCTCAACGCATGTGTTGAGGCTCACGCTCGATACGTCTGTGGGCTTCTTAAGGTCGATGACGGCTTCAAGGTCGTTGCCGCTGAATCCCAACCAGCGGCCGGTGCCGAAGCCCTTGTCGCCTACGAGTCCGTCGGTAAGAGTAACGCCACCATTGTAGGTGTAGCTCTTATGGGTGGGCTGAAGTAACTTAACCGGGCATGCTGTAGCCTTGTTGAATACGATGTCCTGACTGCTTACCTGGCTGCTCTTGCCGTTGCGGAAAGCGGTTGCACGTATCTTGGCAGATTTCTGCAGATGGATGGCACCGGTATAGAGTGTACTGCTGGCAGTAGGCTGGCTTCCGTCGAGAGTGTAGCGAATCTCAGCATCGCCAGCTGTAGTCATGTGTACAACAATCTCGCGCCACTTAGTGTCGCTGTCGATGCTGATGTTTACGTTGTACAGATGCTTGGCATAGTTGTAGCCGAGACGGTCGTACAGATTAGTGAGGCTGATGAGTCGGTTGGTGAAGTCGTTGTAGTCCTTCAGTTGGGGCTGTGTCCACTGTACCTCGCTCAATGCAGCTAATCGTGGCAGAGCCATATACTGCATGTGCTTGAATGTAGGCATATACTCGGTCCAGATGTTTGCCTGAACACCGATGATGTGACGAGCCTCGTCTGTAGTCAGTTCCTTAGGCATCGGCTCGTAAGAATATACACGCTGCAAGGGCAGATAGCCACCGATGGCAAGCGGCTCGTTAGCTTTGTCGAGCGACTGGTAATAGTCGAAGTAGAGGTAGCTGTTAGGAGTCATCACTACGTCGTGGTTCTGCTTGGCTGCGGCAATGCCTCCGGCTTCGCCTCGCCATGACATTACGGTAGCGCCCTCAGCGAGTCCACCCTCCAGAATCTCGTCCCAACCGATAGTGTTGCGTCCGAGCGACTTCAGATAGTTGGAAGCGTGTGTGATAACGTAGCTCTGCAGACGTTCTTCGGCAGAGTGTCCATCCTTAGCCTCCAGATGCAGGGCCTTGATGCGAGCCTGGCACTTAGGACATTCTTTCCATCTTACCTTCGGACACTCGTCGCCACCCACGTGGATGTATTTTGACGGGAACAACTGTGTGACCTCCTTGAGTACGTTGTCGATGAAAGTCATTACCTTGTCGTTGCCAGCGCAGAGCACGTCGTCGGAAATGCCCCACTTCTGCCATACCTTATACGGACCTCCGGTGCATCCGAGTTCGGGATAAGCAGCAAGAGCAGCCTGCATGTGTCCTGGCAGGTCGATTTCGGGAACGATAGTGATATAGCGGTCGGCTGCATATTTAACAATGTCGCGTATCTGCTGTTGTGTGTAGAAGCCGTCGTAAGGCTTGCCGTCGTACTTTTCGGCATCATATCCAATATGGCCAACCACAGTCTGGGCGCGCTTTGCACCAATCTTGGTGAGCAACGGATATTTCTTTATCTCGATGCGCCATCCTTGGTCGTCGGTAAGGTGCCAGTGGAAGCGGTTGATGTTGTGCAGTGCGAGCATGTCGATAAACTGATATATCGAGTCGGCTGTTACGAAATGGCGTGACACGTCAAGGTGGGTGCCGCGATAGGCAAAGCGTGGTGCGTCAGCGATGTGAACGGCTGGTATGCTCACTTGTGTAGCTTTGCCGTTGCAGAGTGGCAACGACTTGCGCAGAGTCTGGATACCGTAGAACACGCCCGCAGCCGAAGCGCCGGCAATACGAATCTGCTTGGTATTGGTGTCGAGCGTATAGCCTTCGGCATTGCTAATGTTTTTGTTGATAGACAAAACTATAGCAGTGCATCCTTTTGTCAGTTTGCCGATAGTGGGGCGAATGCCTGTGGCTTGCTGAATGTATGAGGCAAGCATGTTGGCGTTGCGTTTCATGTCCTGGCTGTTGGCTTGCAGGCAGATGACAGTATTGGCATTGAGCACGAAGGGTGCACTAGCGTCAGCAACGACCTGCTGTGGTTGTGGAATAATATTGAAGTCCGCAGTTTGTCCCATTGCGGTTGAGGGCAGGAGGAATGCCATAGCGGCAATGGCTCCTGTCAATAATTTCTGATTCATTGTTTGTTTAGTGAAATGTAGGTTTTATTATTATAATGGCTTATTAAAGCAGAATATTCTTTCCTATGCAAAATTATAGAAAAAAAACGAGACTAAATTATTAACGTCATTTCTTTTTCTGTGTATTCGGCAGAAAGCCAGCTATAATGCCCAATAGAGGCAGCAGGGAACTTACACGGAATATGAATTCTATGCTGGTTTTGTCGGCAAGCCATCCGAAGAAAGCCGAGCCGAGTCCGCCCAGACCAAACATCAGTCCGAAGAATATTCCGGCTATCATTCCAATCTTGTCTGGCATGAGGTCGGTAGCGTAAACTACGATTGACGAGAATGCCGAAGCGATAATCAGTCCGGATAGGAATGTGAATATAATGGTCCATGCGAGGTTGGCAAAGGGCATTGCCAACGCGAATGGGGCGGCTCCGAGTATGGAGAACCAGATGACGTATTTGCGTCCGAACTTGTCGCCCAGCATTCCACCTGCAACAGTGCCAATGGCAAAGGCTGCAAGAAACACGAACAGACAAATCTGCGAGGTCTGCACCGAGACACCGAACTTGTCGATTAGGAAGAATGTGAAGTAGCTCGTAATGCACGATGTGTAGAAGTATTTTGAGAATACAAGCATTACGAGAATGAACAATGCCCAGTATTTGGCACGCTTCGAAATATCGTTGTTCATTGTTGGGTTGCGCTGCTTGTTAACGGCTATGTACGCCAAACGTGCCTTATACCATGCGCCGAGTCGCACCATGATGAGTGCTGCAAGCAGTGCGGCGATGGCAAACCACGATATAGAGTGCTGTCCAAAGGGCAAGACGATGATGGCTGCAAGCAACGGTCCGAGAGCCGATCCTCCGTTACCTCCTACCTGAAATATGGATTGTGCCAGACTCTTTCTGCCTCCTGATGCCATCTGAGTGACTCGCGATGCGGTGGGATGGAATATCGACGAACCCAGTCCGACGATGCTTACCGCCAGCAGTATAAGCACATAATTCTCGGCAAAGGCGAGCAATAGCAGTCCGGTCAGCGTGAAGCACATACCAATAGACAATGCGTAAGGACGTGGATGACGGTCGGCATAGAGGCCCGTGAATGGTTGCAGAATCGACGAAGTCATCTGGAAAATGAGAGTGATGATTCCAATTTGCGCAAACGAGAAGCCGAACTTGTCCTTGATGATAGGGTAGATGGACGGTATGATTGACTGAATCATATCGTTGAGAAAATGCGAAATTCCGCAAATAACGAGTATGGAATACACCGTACCTTCGGTCATTGTGGGGTTGCCCTTAATCTTGTTGCCTATTGATTTTATATTCATAATAATGTGTATAGAATTTTACGCTTGTGCAAAATTATAAAAAAATAGTCGTCTGTAATATTGTAATTTGATAAAAAACTTGTGCAGGCTTCTCTGTCTGAGATTTTAATGTTAACTTTGTATTTGGCTTATTGTGTTATGAAGCCAAAAATGCATAGTTAACATTAACGACAAATGATAGACCACGCTACAGTAGAAAGAATAAAGGATGCAGCCAATATTGTTGAGGTAGTTTCGGAGTTTGTCACGCTGCGACGCAGTGGGGCGAACTATAAGGGACTGTGTCCTTTTCACGATGAGAAGACCCCATCGTTCTATGTTTCGCCTGCACGTGGCATGTGTCATTGTTTCAGTTGTGGTAAAGGAGGCAATCCGATAGGTTTTCTGATGGAGCACGAGCAGATGACTTATCCCGAAGCTCTGCGCTGGCTTGCCAACAAATATCATATCGAAATACGTGAGCGCGAACTCACCGACTACGAAAAGCGTGAGCAGAGTGAGCGCGAGAGTATGTTCATTGTCAATGAGTGGGCGATGAAATACTTCCAGGACAAGATGCAGAACGACCCCGACGGCATTGCAATTGGTATGCAGTATTTCCGCAGCCGTGGGTTTCGCGACGACATAATACAGAAGTTCCAGCTTGGTTACGACCTTGCCGACCGTCGTGCTTTTGCCGTTGCTGCTCTTGGCAAGGGATATAAGGAGGAGTTCATACTGAAGACAGGCATCTGCTACAAGAACGACCGTGGCGAACTGATCGACCGATATGCCGGTCGTGTCATATTCCCGTGGATTGGTATTAGTGGCAAGGTGGTGGGCTTCGGAGGCCGATTGCTCGACTCGCGCACCAAGGGTGTCAATCAGAAGTATGTCAACTCGCCCGACTCGGAGATTTATCACAAGGACCGTGAGTTGTACGGATTGTATCAGGCTAAAAAGGCAATAGCCAAGGAAGACCGCGTATTCATGGTAGAGGGTTACACCGACGTCATATCAATGCACCAGTGTGGCATTGAGAATGTGGTGGCAAACTCGGGCACGGCACTGTCGACTCATCAGATACACATACTCCATCGCTTCACGTCCAACATCACTCTGCTGTACGACGGCGATGCGGCTGGCATCCATGCCGCTATGCGCGGAACAGACATGCTGCTATCCGAAGGCATGAACCTGAAAGTGTTGCTGTTGCCCGATGGCGACGACCCCGACTCGTTCTCGCGCAAGCATACGGCTGCCGATTTCCGTAAGTATATTGAGGAGCATCAGACCGACTTCATACAGTTTAAGACCGACCTGCTGCTGCGCAATGAGCGCGACCCGTTGAAGCGTTCTGAGGCAATCAACTCAATCATACGCAGCATCTCGTTTGTCATCAATCCCATCTTGCGCGACACGTATATACACGACTGCTCAGTGCGTATGGGACTGAACGAGGCTACGCTCATCAACACACTCAACGGTTTCATACGCAACAACCGTGAGGAGCGCACCTCGGAAGAGACACGTGCCGCACAGCAACAGCAGCGCATTCAGACTCCGCAGCCCACTGTCAGCCAGACAACACCATTGCAGCAGGCGTCGAAGGTGGAGCGTATGCTTGTAGAAATGGTAATACGTCATGGCGACACTGTAATATATGATAATGTAGAGACAGAGGACGGTGGGGTGATGAGTCTTAATATAGCGCAGTATATTGACTATAATCTGAGTGTTGACGGACTGAAACTCGCCAATCCATTGTTTGCAAAGATACTTCAGGAGGCAGTGGCGCATAGCGAGGACGAGGGTTTCAATGCCGAACAGTTCTTCATCCATCATGAGGATATCGACGTGTCGCGCATTGCCACCGATCTTTGTGTTGACAAATATCGTATGCTCGACGAGCAGAAAAGTGCTGCCAATGCTGAGCCTAAGAACAAAGACGAATTGAAAGCAGAAGAGGAAAACCGAATCGAGAACCTTCGTCAGCAGACCGAACATCTGCTCAACGATTTCCGAATGGACTATCTTGAGCAGCATCTGCGACAGCTGCAAGCGCAGATATTACAGGCTGCTGGTGATAACGAACGCCTCATGCAGCTTATGGAAGAATATAAGACAGCCCACGAGTTGAGGTCGAAACTCGCCCGACTGTTGGGCAACAACATCATAGCGTAAACGCAATATACCGCAGGTCGGAGTAATCCTGCGGTAATAAATATAAATAATCAAAAACAACACACATTATGTATTACATCGAAAAGACTCTTGAAATTTCGGCGTGTCATCGCCTTAAGCTTTCATACGAGAGCAAGTGTCAGAACCTGCATGGTCACAATTGGATCATCACCGTTTATTGCAAGTCGCGCGAACTTAACAGCGACGGAATGGTGGTAGACTTCACCCACATCAAGCAACTTGTGCAAGAACGTCTTGACCATGCCAATCTCAACGAGGTATTGCCCTTCAATCCCACAGCCGAAAACATAGCGCGATGGGTGACCGAGCAGATACCGCAATGCTATCGTTGCATGGTGCAGGAGAGCGAGGGCAACAAAGCCATATACGACGCAGAAGATTAAGATAGCTGATAACAACGTATTATTGAACCATTTAAGTTTTGCATGCACACTGGCATGCTGTTTCAGATGAAAAGAGTCAACGATATTTTCTATTCATTGCAAGGCGAAGGACGCAACACAGGACGTGCTGCGATATTCATCCGTTTTGCAGGTTGCAACTTGAAGTGTCCGTTTTGCGACACCGATTTTGCACAATACGAGGAGATGAGCGACGAAGATATACTCAATCGGATTAAGTCTTACCCCTCGCACTTTGTTGTTCTAACCGGCGGCGAACCTTCGCTTCAGGTAGACCGACATCTGGTCAATCTTCTTCATAGCCACGGATACGAACTGGCAATGGAGACCAACGGTACTCACCCGATAGTCGACGGCATCGACTGGATAACATGTTCACCCAAAGGCAACACCGTCATCAAGCGATGCAACGAACTGAAGTGTATCTTTGAGGAAACCACTCAGGTGCCTGACGACCATGGCATCTGTGCCGAATACAAATACCTACAACCTTGCGACGTGCAGGATGCCGAGCGCAATGCACAAATAGTAAAGCGCTGTTTCGACTATATCCTGCAGCATCCCGAATGGCGAATGTCGCTGCAGACGCACAAACTCGTAGGGTTCAAGTAATATAGTTGAGAGTTGAAAGTGAGGAACCGAAGTATGATATACGTTCATTGGATATTCATAGTTCTGTACGTAGCGGTCATTGTCGGCATAATGCTGACAGTGCTGATGGACAACCGCCAGCCAGCCAAGACCATAGCTTGGGTCCTGGTGTTGCTGTTTGTGCCTGTTGTCGGCATTGTGCTGTACATCTTCTTCGGCCAAAATACACGCAAGATGAAACTTATATCAGGACGCTCGCTCGACCAGTTGTCAAAGCGTTCTATGCTCGAATTTGTAGAGCAGCGCAATCTGCGAATGCCCGAATACTTCTCCTCACTCGTCCGACTGTTTACCAATCAGAGCCTGGCATTGCCGTTCAAGGACAACGCTGTAGAGTTCTACACCGACGGTTATCAGTTCTTTCCTGCTCTATTGCAGGCAATAAAGGACGCTACCAATCATATTCATCTCGACACATACATCATAGCCGACGACCCGTTGGGCCGTCTTGTCAGCGATGCTCTCATTGCCAAGGCACGCGAAGGAGTTGAGGTGCGTCTTATTTACGACGATGTGGGCTGTTGGCGCGTACCCGAACGCTTTTTCGACCGTATGCGTCAGGCTGGTGTAAAGGTGCGCTCATTTATGCCAGTACGATTTCCTGCTTTTACCAGTAAAGTTAACTATCGCAATCACCGCAAAGTCTGTGTCATCGACGGAACGCAAGGATTTATTGGTGGCATGAACATAGCATTGCGCTATGTGAAGGGACTGCATGGCGGTAGTTTGCCTTGGCGCGACACCCATATGCGTCTGCGTGGCAGTGTAGTATATGCCTTACAGCGTGCATTCCTTGTCGACTGGTATTTCGTCGACCGCACTCTTATCAACGACCACCGCTACTATCCTCCTATGCCATGGCATATAGAGAATGACTCATTGGCACAGGTAGTTACCAGTAGTCCCATTGGACAATGGCCCGATATAATGCAGGGATATGTGCGCATATTGCTTGAAGCCAAGCGATATGTATATATGGAGACCCCGTATTTCCTTCCTACCGAACCCGTTCTGTTTGCTATGCGCACCGCAGCATTGGCAGGTGTCGACGTGCGTCTGATGATACCGCGTCGCAGTGATGCGTGGCTCATCCAGCTGGCAAGCATGTCGTATGTCACCGAAACGTTGGAGGCAGGCGTTAAGGTGAGGCTGTACGAGAAGGGATTCAATCATAGCAAACTGCTTGTTGCCGACGACCGGATATCTACATGTGGTTCTACCAACATCGACTTCCGCAGTTTTGAAAACAACTTTGAGGCAAATGTCTTCTTCTACGACCGCCAGACGGCTCTACGCATCAAGGATATATATATGCGTGATGAGGCTTGCAGCATCAACTTCAGCGAAGCCAGTGAGTTACACCACCGTCCGTATATACATAGGTTCGTTGAATCGTTGCTTCGACTTTTGTCGCCATTGCTGTAACGTATACTATTTTCTTGTTATGTTTTAATAATTCGAAAAATAATACATATTTGTATTAGGCTGATTAAAAAAAAATATATACATTTGCACACGATTAACGACTAACTTACTATTACAATCATGGGTGGAACAAAATTCGCTATTTCAAAACGTTTATTTAGTAAAAGTAATATGAAGGATTTTATGTTCATTGTGTTCGGAATCCTTTTGTATGCTATCGGATATACAGCTTTTATTCTTCCAGAAAGAGTTGTGATGGGTGGTGTAGCAGGTTTGTCAGCCTTGATATACTATGCTACTAATATACCTGCTGGTATTTCAATCTTTGTGCTCAACATAACGTTGCTTGTCATAGCGTTCAGCGCTCTGACCAAACAGTTTGTGGTGCGTACAATAGTTGGCGTTCTTTTACTTTCGTTATTTATTGGTTCGTTACAGCCCTTGTTCCAGGCTTTCCCGATCATTACCGCAGGCGAAGATAAGTTTATGCACGTCTTGATAGGTGGTATGTTGAGTGGTGCCGGATTGGGTGTTGTATTCTCTCACAACGGTTCGACTGGTGGTACAGATATTCTGACAGTATTGCTCACTAAGCATTTTAATTTGAGCTTTGGTCGTGCTATGCAGTTCATCGATTGTACCATCATCGGTTCTTCATACTTGCTTTTCCACAGTATGGAGACAATCGTTTACGGTATTGTGTTCACTCTGGTTGCAAGTTATGTGTGCGACTTCGTTGTCAATGGCTCGCGTCAGACCGTTCAGTTCCTTATCATATCAAAGCACTACAAAGAGATAGCTGATACTATCAACCGTCGTGTGAATCGTGGCGTTACTGTTATTGAAGGTAAGGGATGGTATAGCAAGGAAAATGTGGAAATGCTTGTTGTGTTGTCGCGCAAGTATGAGTCGCAAGACATCTTTGCTGTGATAAAGCAGATTGATCCGCAGGCCGTTGTTTCGCAGACTTTCTGCCACGGTGTGTTTGGTGAAGGATTTGACAAGATAAAATAAAAGTAAAAAAGTAAAAGGGTAAAAAAGTAAAAAGCTTAGGCATACTTTTTTACTCTTTTATTTTTTTTACTCTTTTACTTTTTTATTCTTTTACTTTTAATATGAATCGCAGGATACTCAATATAGCTTTACCTTCAATAGTTTCCAATATTACAGTTCCACTGCTCGGACTCGTTGATATGGCGATATCCGGACATATGGGCGATGCTGTATATATAGGTGCAGTGGCAGTTGGCAGTATGATATTCAACGTTATCTACTGGCTGTTCGGCTTCTTGCGGATGGGCACGAGTGGCATGACATCGCAAGCGTTGGGTCGTCGCGATCTTGACGGAGTGGTAATGTTACTGACCCGCTCGATGGGAGTGGCATTGTTGATAGGCTTGACGATAGTGGTTTTTCAATATCCCATAGGACGTCTGGCGCTTATGCTTACGGGTGCAACAGCCGACATAAGCAGCGAGGCGTGGATATATTTCCGTATATGTGTATGGGGAGCACCGGCAATGTTGTGTCTGTATGGACTTACGGGTTGGTACATAGGCATGCAGAATACGCGTCTGCCTATGTTCATTTCGATATTGCAAAATGTGGTGAACATCGTTGCCAGCTTTACTTTCGTGTATGTTATGGGCATGAAGGTTGAAGGAGTGGCATTGGGAACGCTTGTAGCTCAGTATGCCGGACTTTTCGTCTCGCTATCGTTGTGGACGTACACCTACGGCAGCCGGTTGTTTGGCAGAATATGTTGGCGAGATGTTTTCGAACGTAGCGAGTTGTCGCGTTTCTTCACTGTCAATCGTGACATATTCTTGCGTACACTCTTTATGGTAGCTGTCAATTTCTATTTCCTTTCGGCAGGAGCCTCGCAGGGAGCCGTGGTGTTGGCTATCAACACTCTGCTGATGCAGCTGTTCACGCTCTTCTCGTATGTGATGGATGGATTTGCCTATGCCGGCGAGGCATTGTGTGGCAGACTATACGGTGCCGGGAATAGTGAAGGATTTGCACGTATGGTGCGCCGTTTATTTATGTGGGGATTAGGATTATCTGTGGTTTACACACTTGTGTACGCCCTTGGCGGCAGACCGTTCCTCATGTTGCTAACCGACAATGCAAGTGTCATCGATGCGTCGGCATCGTATGTGCCGTGGGCAGTGTTCATTCCGCTGTGCGGTATGGCAGCCTTCATTTGGGACGGAGTGTTCATCGGCATCACCGCAACGCGCGGAATGCTCTTGTCATCGGCAATTGCGTCGGTGACATTCTTCGTTGTCTATCTGGTTTTGCGTCCGATGCTGCACAACCATGCGCTATGGATGGCCTTCCTTACGTATCTGGCTATGCGTGGAGTGGTGCAGACGGTTTTGTATAACAAGTGGAGTAGGGGTAAAGGTTATGCAAATAAAGAAAAATTTTAAGTTTCGCAAGCTAAAGTAGTTAAGAAGTTAAGGAGTTTTTCGCGAAGCTCAAGGAAACTTTCGCGCCATACGGTTGCTAAGGAGTTAAGCCATTAGTTTTTTTTGTTTGATATAGCATTATAAGCATTTGGCTTAACTTCTTAACTACTTTAACTACTGAATTCTCTGAACTTGCGAAAGTTCGGTAATGTACTTTTACTTTATAGCCCGCTCAAACTGACCGCTTGCAGCAAAACTCAGACCTTCGATTTTTACTGTGCCTTTGCGTGTGCAGTATTTGAAATTCACGTTTTTCTTTCCGCTGAACGACTTCCATATAAGAGTCATATTCACGGTCTTGCCATTAGTGTCAGGCAGTTGGTCGAGTCGGAACGCTACAATACCGTCGCCCCAATATCCGCCCTTCACGCCTTGAGCGTTGTGGCAGAAAGTGAGTTCGTAAGGTTCTGCAGGATTAGCAGCTACAAGGTTTACGATGTGTGGCGTATTGTTGGCTGCCCACTGTGTGCGGAAGTGTATTGTCAGATAGCCGTCTTCCGACACTGTCCATTCGCGCAGTATCTCAACCGGGTCTTGTCCTTTGCTTACCAGTTCGGTTCCAATTTCGCCACCATTTACCATAGGCTTAGTCAGTATGCTGTCCACCCAGTTGACATAAACGTTATAGCTGCGCTTGTTTTCAGGCTGTGTAAGCAGTCGGAAGTTGATGAATGCGCGTACCTCCTTATTACCGTATGGAGCCTGCTTGATGTTGGTAGCTGTTATCTTTGTGGAGTCGTCAAGCTGCATGAAGAATGAAGAACCGTCGGCAGTAGGCTTCAATGTCACAAGAGCATTGGGGCGGTTGAGTGGAAACACGGGAAACTCTTCATTGGCATTATCGCACGACAGCATTGTCATGCCCATTATGCTAATTGCCACAATGAGCAAGACTGCATGAGATGTCTTAAGGATGTTGTTGATATAGTAATTTATTCTTTTCATATAGATAATAGATTTCTTTCTTTTACAAAGATACAACAATAAATCAATGCAATGCAAGTTTTATTTGTCTTTTTTAGAAACATTATATTAGGGTAAAGTTGTTTTTCTGACGATTTTTCCCTATTTTTGTATTATAATGCGCGTGAGTACGCATTTTTGCCATCTGGCAACTACTAAACATTAACTCATCAAAAAGGAAAAATATGAAGAAGTCAATAGTCCTTTCGATACTTATGGTGTTGTTTATGCCGCTGGCTGCTGCTGCCGACACTTACACCTCGCTTTGGAAACAATACGATAATGCGACTCAGAAAGACCATCCGCAGACAGCTCTTAATGTGCTGTCGCAGATAGTTGGCAAGGCTACTCGCGAACGAGCGTACGGCCATTTGCTTAAGGCGCAGCTCGCTACAGCCCAGCAGCAATGCGCCATATCTGTCGACTCGTTGCAACCCGCAATCGACCGCTTGCGCCGTTATGAGCTGAATGCAGTGAAGAGTGGCGACAAAGTGCTGGCTGCCATATACCAGTCGGTGCTTGGAACCATTTATACCGACAACTGGATGGGCATTGACGAGACCGGAAAACTCGGCAAACAATACTTCAAGAAGTCGATGAGCAATCCCGAAGCCTTGGCTGAAGCTTATTCTACGGGATATGAACCGTTTGTGATTGACGGTACCGACTCGCGCTATTTCTATCATGACATGCTGCACGTATTGGGCATTCGTGCCAACGACTATCGCACCATGCACGACTATTACGCCTCGCACGGCAAGCGCGAGGGAGCCTGCCTCACAGCCATCGAACTCGTTAAGCGCGCCCGTCGTCAAAGCGATGTGGCCCATGTCAAGAAGTCGAAGTATATCATGTCGCTCGATTCGCTCGTGCGCGAATATTCCGACCTGATGCCGTGTGCCGAAGTTGCCATTGAACGCTACGCCTATATGGCTAACGCAGAGGACGTAACCGCCGAGGAGAAGATGAACTACATCAACTACGCCCTCATGAAGTGGGGTGCATGGCCACGTATGAATATTCTGCGCAACGCCCAGCGCCGCCTTACCCTGCCATCGTTTCACGCAAGTATAGGTGGTGAACTGGCTCTGCCTGGAGTGCCTCGCAAGGTGAAGGTGATGGCACTCAACAACATCGGCGAACTGCGTATCACCGTCTCGCGACTCGACATTGACGGCACCACAACGCTCGACCCTTCGAGCGACAAGGACTATGCACGCCTGCGCCGACACATTGTTCAGAACGAACAACCTATCACCGACGTGCGTCGATACGTAGGTCTGCCGGCATACAAGACCGTTAGCGACACGCTCGAAATAAAGGGACTGCGTACGGGAATGTATCTCGTAGAGATGTCGACCGATAACGTCAGCGTGCCCGTCGACCGCCAGTTGCTGCGCGTATGCGACATCTATCCCATCGTAGAGGCGTTGCCCGGCAACAAGTACCGTATGGCTGTGCTCAACGCCACAAGCGGCGTGGCAGTGCCGGGAGCCAAGATTGACGTCGTGACCGATGTTGACAAGCACGGCAAGGACATCATACGCACATACACCTGCGACAGCAACGGCGAGGCGTACATAACATACGCCAAGAACGAGCCACGCTCTTACCGCATATACACCGACACCGAACGTGCTTTCTCCTTCACCCCTATGTCGGGACATTTCCATTATTACAGCAACAAGGCAGACGTAGTGCGCACGTCGTTGTTCACCGACCGCAGCATCTACCGACCCGGACAGACGCTGCATGTGGCTGCCATGGCATATACATATAATAATAAGGTGTATAAGGGTGAGCCCAAGGCAGGTCAATCAATGACCATTACCCTGCGCGATGCCAACTACAAGGAGGTGGCTTCGCAGCAAGTTGAGACCGACGAATACGGTATGGCAAGTGCTGACTTCGTATTGCCTCAGGGTGGAATGACGGGCACTTACACCCTGCGTTCCGACTATGGCAACAACTCGTATACCTCGGTTAGGGTAGAGGAATACAAGCGTCCGACATTCAGCGTAGATATAGCAAAGTCTGCCGATAAGTATGCCGCAGGCGACACCGTGCGCCTTAAGGGCACAGCCCGCAGCTTTGCCGGAGTGCCAGTGCAGAACGCCCGTGTGGCATTGTGCGTAGTTCGCCGTCCGGCAATGTTCTGGCGAGGCATGGGAGGCGAAATGCGTCAGGAGACAGTATTGAACGATACCGTGCAGACCACGGCTGCAGGTGAATTCGAAGTGAAAGTGCCAATCGTCATCCCCGACACTTACGACGAGCATCCGCGCCGCTACTATATGTTTGACGTGGCTGCCGACGTCACCGATGTGGCAGGCGAGACACGCCATGCCGAGGCTTCGTTGCCATACAGCGATCATCCTACTATACTCACATGCGACGTTCCTGAGAAGTCGCAGCGCGACAGTCTGCGCACCGTTACCTTCGCCTATCGCAACAATGCAGGCGAACCTATCGACGGCAATGTGACCTATTATATCGACAACCATCGATATACTTGCAAGGCGAACACTCCAAGCAAGATAGACACCGAGGCTCTGACATCAGCCCGCCACAGCCTTATGGCGATATGCGGAACCGACACTCTGCGCACAGCATTCACCACATTCTCACTGCGCGACAGCAAGGCTCCCGTGGAGACACACGAATGGTTCTATCAGTCGGCTGAACGCTTCAAGGACAATATGACACCCGTGTTCATACAGGTGGGTTCGAGCGACTCCATACAGCACGTTGTATATACGCTCATTTCGGGCGACAAGGTGATAGAAGACGGACGTGCCGACCTGAAGAACGAACTTCGCACACGTGCATTGATGTACAAAGAGGAGTGGGGCGACGGCATAACGCTGTCGGTAGCGTGGGTAAAGAACGGTCAGGCTTATAAGCATACCGCACGAATAGAGCGTCCGTTGCCCGACACCCGACTCAATCTTAAATGGACAACCTTCCGCGACCGACTCACTCCGGGACAGCGCGAGACTTGGACTCTCAACATAACTAACCCCGACGGAACGTCAGCCAAGGCTCAGCTCATGGCTACTATGTACGACAAATCGCTTGATGAGATACGCCGTCACAACGTGCGTTTCTCGCTGCCGGCATTCGTCAGTGTGCCTTGGTTGACATGGAATGGCGTGAACAATCGTGGACTCTTTGCCTACAGTGAGATGCCTATGCGCATCCTTAATGAGCGAAGTCTCAACCTGAGCCGCCTCACCGACTTCAGCATTTTTTGTTATGGTGAGGTGCTTAAGGCAAATGTTCAGAGTAAACAATTCAACAGTCGCAAGATGATGGCATACGACAAGTCGGAAAGCCGTGCTCTTGTAGGAAGCGTAGAGAGCGCTAAGGCTGCCGAGACAGTTGACTCTGAAGCCATGAATGAGGAGACTGAGGACACCGGTTCGGCTGCTACCGAGCAGATACGCGAGAATCTCAATGAGACAGCCTTCTTCTATCCGGCACTCATGAGCGATGCTAAGGGCAATGTGTCAATCAACTTCACGCTGCCCGAGAGTGTCACTACATGGCAGTTCTATGGCTTGGCTCACGACTTGAACATGAACAACGGTGTCATTTCGGCTACTTCGGTGGCAAAGAAGACCATAATGGTTCAGCCAAATGTTCCGCGCTTTGTGCGCTCTACTGATAGCGGAATGCTCTCGGCACGTGTGTCGAACACTTCCGACAAGCAGGTGGCTGGCACCGCACGACTCGTATTGCTCAATCCCGAAACGGGCAAGGAGGTGTATCGCAAGGAGCGTAAATACACAGTAATGGCAGGCGAGACAACGGCAGTCGACTTCGATTTCGACATGTCGAAGATTCAGAACGACGGACTGCTTGTATGCCGCATCACCGCACATGGCCACGGCTACAGCGACGGTGAGCAGCATTATCTGCCCGTTTTGCCTGATAAGGAACTCGTCACCAATACATACGCATTCACACAGAATGCCCCGGGCACTATCGATATAGACGTGGCAAAGATGTTTGCAGTAAGCGACAAGACTTCACGACTAACCGTTGAGTACACCAATTCGCCCGCTTGGCTCATGGTTCAGGCTCTGCCTACAATGTCGAATGCCGACGGCGACAACGCCATGTCGCTTGCCACGGCTTATTATGCCAATGCGTTGGGCCGCCATATCATGCTCTCCAATCCGGCTATTAAGCAGAACGTAGCACTCTGGCAGAAGGAAATGGGTGACGCAAAGGACGGTGCTTCGCTGCAGAGCGCATTGCAGAAGAACAGCGAACTGAAGCAGATTGTACTCGACGAAACGCCTTGGCTTGGTGAAGCCAACCGTGAATCGGAGCAGAAGCGTATGCTTGCCGCATTCTTCGATGAGTCGCAGATTGACTATCGTCTTGCCAATAATCTCTCGCAACTGTCTCGTCTTCAGCTGCCCAACGGTTCGTTTGCATGGTGGAAGGGAATGGAGGGTTCGCCCTATATGACTATGGCTGTGGTGCAGACGCTTGTTCGTCTCAACGCAATGATTGGTCAGCAGAACACCACAACCAGTATGATTGCCGCCGCTTTCAGCTATATGGACAAGCAGATGGCAAGTGAGGTGAAGGAGATGAAGAAGCTTGAGAGCGAGGGCAAGCAGAAGAATCTGCGCCCGAGTGAGTTGGCTGTGCAGTATCTGTACGCCTCTACGCTCGCCAAGCGACAGATGAATGCTTCGGCAAAGCAGAACTTCGACTGGCTCATCAGTCGTCTGGCACGTCAGAATACGGAGTTCTCGATATACGGAAAAGCCGTTTCTGCCGTTATACTCGCTAAGAACAATCATCGCAAGGAGGCTGCCAGTCTGCTTGAAAGCATACGCCAGTACACTGTATATACCGACGAAATGGGTCGCTACTTCGACTCGCCTAAGGCTCTGTATTCATGGTTCGACTATCGCATTCCGTCGCAGGTGGCTGCCATTGAGGCTCTGAAGGCTCTGCAGCCCGACGATGTCAAGACCATTGGCGAGATGCAACGCTGGCTGCTTCAGGCTAAGCGTACGCAGGTATGGGACACTCCGCTCAATTCCGTTAATGCTGTATATGCCTTCCTTAACGGCAACGGCACTGCGCTTGTTGACGGCAATGCGCAGTCTGCAACGATAAAGATTGACGGACAGAAGCTGCAGATGCCTAAGGCAACGGCAGGTCTCGGCTATGTCAAGGCGTCAAAGACGGGCGACCGCTTCAAGCACATGACTGTAGAGAAAACAGCTGAAGGAACTTCATGGGGCGCTGTATATGCTCAGTTCATGCAGCAGTCGGACGAGGTTGCTGATGCCGCTATGGGTATGACAGTGGTTCGCGAAGTGCTGAAGGACGGCAATCGACTCAGTGGTGACAATGTTCAGCTGAATGTCGGCGACCGCATTATGGTGCGCCTGACGGTAACGGCTGCGCGCGACTACGACTTCGTTCAACTCAGCGACCGTCGTGCTGCGTGTCTTGAACCGGCTCAGCAGTTGTCTGGTTACGGTTTCGGCTATTACTGTCAGCCTAAAGACAACGTCACGAACTTCTTCTTCGACCGCATGTCGAAGGGCAAGCACGTCATTGAGACAACCTATTATGTAGACCGTAAGGGCGAATACCGTACGGGTACATGTGCCGTTCAGTGTGCCTATGCACCCGAGTTTATGGCGCGAACCAAGGCTATCAAGATAGCCGTGAAATAAAGGAAAATAGAATAATAAAGATATATGAAAAAGTTTTTTATATGCGCTTCTCTCTTCGCACTTGTGTCGTTGGGAGCGAGTGCGCAGAAGATAGAGGCGATAAACAAGATTGTTGACTGTGGTCAGACTACATATCAGTCGCCGGCAACTGCTGAGTTTGAAGTGAAAAACAAGTCAAGCCATGCTGTGCGCATTGTCGACGTGCGCACCAGTTGCGGATGCACCGACGTGGATTATCCCAAGGGCGATATTGCGCCTGATGCCAAGTTCATAGTGCGTGTCACGTACGATGCACAGACAATGGGCCGTTACGACAAGTTTGTCGACGTGTATGTATCCGACCAGCAGCGTCCCGTCATGCTGCGTATGCGTGGCAATGTGGTTAGGGAGATTGTGGACTTTGCAGGCAAGTACGACTACGACTTTGCCGGAATACGCACCGATTGCGACAACATTGAGTTTGATGATGTCAATCGTGGTGAGCGTCCGCAGAAGAAGATACACATTCTCAACACCACAAGTTCGGCTGTTGAACCAGTTGTTATGCACATGCCCGACTATCTCACAGCCGAGGTTTCGCCTTCGAAGATTCTGCCTGGACATAGCGGCGTGATTACCGTTTCGCTAAATTCGAAGCGCTTGAAGGATATGGGACTTACTCAGACGAGCGTTTATCTGGGTTCTTTCCCGGGCGATCGTGTAAGTCGTGAGAAGGAGTTGGGTGTTTCTGCTGTTCTTCTGCCTAAGTTCGACAACCTCACAGCGTCGCAACTCGCCAATGCTCCAAGATTGTATCTGTCTACATCTGAGCTTAATCTTGGTGCTTTCAACGGAAAGAAGAAGCTGAAGGGCGAAATTATCATACGCAACGATGGCAAGACTGTACTCAACATCAAGAACCTTCAGATGTTCACTGTGGGCTTGCAGGTTTCGCTGAACAAGCAGAAATTGCAGCCGGGTGAGTCGGCAAAGATGAAGATTACAGCCGAACAACGACTGATTAAGTCGGCTCGCTCGCAGCCACGTGTGCTGATGATAACAAACGACCCGGGTCGTCCGAAGGTTACTATTAAGGTTATTGCTAAGTAATAAGAAAAGCAAAGCCAAAGGCCCACAAAGCCCATCACATCCCCCACAAAGCC
>NZ_JADYTS010000080.1 GCF_021531355.1 Leyella stercorea
TTGGCGTCTGTGGGTACGAACTTATTCGTGAATTATTCATATTTATAAAATTAATTTTGAACAGTTACTTAGATAATTATTTTTCGGTATTTAGTTATCGTTAACAATAATATAGGCTAGTGTCTATTATTGTTAACGATACTTTATTGTTTTGTCGTATTTATATATCCAGGTACGCCTTTCTCCAGTATCGCAGCATTTAGACTGACGGCAGCTGTGTTGGAGGAATTGTAACATTCTATGATGGCCTTACCGTTTTCATCGGTTGTGACCAGTGGATTCCAGTACAGAGTGTGTCGTTTGTCAGTTGGATCGAACGAGTTGAGGCAAAAGATTCTCCAAGAGACTTATGTCTTTGCTTTCGGTAAGCGTATCTACTAGCATCGCAGATACGCTTACTTATAATTGTTTCGAATTGATGGTGTAAAGGTACGAAAACGAGGAAGTAACATTGTCTATAAAATGATAAATAACGTGCGTTATTCGTTATTTAAAGGTAATAAAAGACAAAAGCGCTGTTTAAAGGTCGCTTTTGTACGGTTGCACGGTATGTAAATTGAAGGTTAGGATAGTACTTTCGTAAGATTACTCAAGTACTTTAGTAGGATTACTCAAGTACTTGAGCAGGATTACTACAGTACTTGGCGTAAGTACTGTGACTTTAGTTATGCGGAATCTTTATTCTCACAATTTTATTCCACTCGGCTCAATCTCTCTCTCCCCGAAATCAATCATTGCATTGAACAGTCTGATTCTTTTCGCCTTCATTAGGTCGTCCTCTGTGATGTCTGCCTCCTTGATGAGGCCATTGTCCAAGAGTAGGGCGCGTCGAGTGCCGTGAAGTAGGGGATGTTTGGGGGTCAGCCAACTATTGCCGTCGAATATGGCGAGGTTGGTGAAGGATGTGTCGGTGATGAGATTGTTCTTGACGATGATGATTTCATCGCAGTCGGTTTTTTGTGCTGTGAGTGCGTTGAGAACTGAGCGGTCGGTACACTTGTAGCTATAACTAATTGTGTCGTCGTGGACTATCTTCAGGGTGCTAATCTGTCGCATGGAGTATGGGGCGTATTCTACGAGTTCTACTCCGTGTGTGCCATATACTACACGTGCCTTGAAGAGCGACATGCTGTCCTTGGGCGTAATCAAATCTTGAAGGCGTGGCATGGTGTTGAGGGCAAGTTGGGGGAAGAAATGACGAATGGTTCGCTCCATCCTTGCCTGATGGTAAGGAAGGTTTGCTGCTTTGCCATTCGATATCTTAATTGTTTCTACAAATTGCTGTTGCATAGCTGATATTTTACTCTAACGTATTTGGGTAACTTGCTGATTATCACATTATACGACTCTCGTATAATACTCTCTACAAGTTTGGTGCCCAATTGTTCGAAAAACACGTCGCTCCAATGTCGTTTGTTCCAATGGAATGCAGGCGTAATGACAGAAAATTGCTCGCGCAGTTCTTCGTTCCTTTCGGGCGAAAGTTTGCAGGCAAATCTCAGCATGGATTCATCGATATTATATTTGCCACCTCCCAGCCAAAGGCAGAGAAAAATTCTGCCCTCAACACGGAAAGTTATGTTGTCGTCGCCAAACGGTTGGTCTTCGGTCACCCCGGATAATGACAACGTGAAATCTCTGACTTCTTCAATATTCATAGGTAATTGATTTGGTTGCCGACCACAAAAATACAACTATTAAGGCAAAGCAGCAAGATTTTTTGCATTCAATATCGCACGTATATCCTCATTTTTCATTAACTTTGCATCCGTTATAACATTTCTATAGGAAAATAAATACAAAACATTAAATACAAATGTCAAACAAGTTTGTTGAACACAAGGGTTTCAATCTTGTAGAAACCAACAAGGAAGTTTTGGACAAGTGGATGGCTGACGATGTCTTCCACAAGTCAATCGACGAGCGCGAAGGCTGCCCGCAGTTCGTATTCTTTGAGGGACCTCCCTCAGCCAATGGTCATCCGGGCATTCACCACGTTCTGGCACGCGCCATTAAAGACACATTCAATCGCTATAAGACTATGCAGGGATTCCAAGTTCACCGCAAGGCTGGATGGGACACACACGGACTCCCCGTAGAGCTGGGCGTAGAGAAGGAGCTTGGTATCACAAAGAAGGATATCGACAACAAGGCTTCGGAGAAGTATATTTCGACCGAGGAATATAATCATAAGTGTCGTGAGAATGTGATGATGTTTACAGCCGAGTGGCGCAAACTAACTGAGGAGATGGGCTATTTTGTTGATCTCGACCATCCGTACATCACATACGACAACAAGTATATTGAGACTCTATGGTGGCTCCTCAAACAGCTCTACAACAAGGGTCTGCTGTACAAGGGCTACACCATTCAGCCGTACTCGCCGGGAGCAGGTACCGGACTGTCGTCGCACGAGCTCAACCAGCCCGGTTGCTATCGCGACGTGAAGGACCTGACAGCTACCGTTCAGTTCCTCATCCGCGATCCTAAGGAAGAGTGGACAAAGTGGGGCAAGCCTTACTTCGTGGCATGGACTACAACTCCGTGGACTTTGCCTTCGAATGTTGCGCTCTGCGTTGGTCCGAAGATCGACTACGTTTCGGTTGAGACATACAATCTCTATAATGGTGAGCCTATCACCATCATTATGGCTGAGAACCTCGTCAAGGCTTACTTGAAGCCTGGGCAGGAGTGCAAGGAGGGCGAGTTGGCTCCGTTTGACAAGGAGAAGAAGATGTGCCCATGGCGCATTACCGGCCACTTCAAGGGTACAGAACTCGAGGAAATGCACTACGAGCAGCTTATGCCGTGGGTGAAGCCATGCGAGAAGGTGGACGACTTCGCTCCGAAGTTCGTGACAGAATATGCTGAGGCACATCCAGAGAAGGTGTTTACAGGTGAGGACGGACGCGACAAGTTTGTGGAGATGGAGAGCGAGGCTTTCCGTGTAATCCTCGGCGACTACGTAACAACCGACGACGGTACTGGTATCGTACACATCGCCCCGACATTCGGTGCTGATGATGCCAAGGTGGCTAAGGATGCTAACATTCCGGCTCTCTACCTTATCAACAAGAAGGGCGAGACACGTCCTATGGTTGACCTCCAGGGCAAGTTCTACCTCATCGACGAGCTTGACACTAACTTCGTGAAGGCCTGTGTAGACGATGAGAAATACGGTCATCACGCTGGCGACTACGTGAAGAACGCCTACGACCCACAGTTCAATCAGGATGGCGTATGGGACAAGAAGGCTTCGGACAAGGCTGAGGACTTGAACGTTGTGCTCTGCTACGAATTGAAGCAGGAGGGCAAGGCTTTCAAGACAGAGAAGCACGTACACAACTATCCTCACTGCTGGCGTACAGACAAGCCAATTCTTTACTATCCGCTCGATAGCTGGTTTATCAAGGACACAGCACGCAAGGAGCGCATGGTGGAACTCAATAAGACTATCAACTGGCAGCCGGAGTCGACCGGTACTGGTCGCTTCGGAAACTGGCTTGAAAACCTCAACGACTGGAACCTCTCACGCTCACGCTTCTGGGGCACCCCGCTTCCTATCTGGCGCGATGAGAACCGTGGCGAGAAGTGCATCGGTTCGCTCGAAGAACTGTATGCCGAGATAGAGAAGTCGGTAGCAGCTGGCGTGATGAAGAGCAATCCTATGAAGGACAAGGGCTTCGTACCGGGCGACTACTCTAAGGAGAACTACGACCGCATAGACCTCCACCGTCCTTACGTAGACTATATCGTGCTCGTAAACGACGAGGGCAAACCAATGCATCGCGAGTCAGACCTTATCGACGTTTGGTTCGACTCTGGTTCTATGCCTTATGCACAGCTCCACTATCCGTTTGAGGGCGAGATGTCGCGCGGCACAGAGGAAGACCGCAAGGCTCTTGTCAACAGCACATACGAAGGCTTCGCAATCGCTCCTAAATTCTATCCTGCCGACTTTATCAACGAGGGTGTAGACCAGACACGTGGATGGTTCTTCACTCTGCACGCCATTGCTACAATGGTGTTCGACTCGGTAGCATTTAAGAATGTTATTTCTTCGGGTCTCGTTCTCGATGCTAAGGGCAACAAGATGTCAAAGCATTTGGGCAACGCAGTCAATCCGTTCGATCAGATTGAGAAGTATGGAGCCGATGCCGTACGCTTCTATATGATGACCAACTCGGAGCCTTGGGACAACCTCAAGTATGACGAGAAGGGAGTAGACGAGGTACGTCGCAAGTTCTTCGGCACATTATATAATACATACTCGTTCTTCTCGGGCTATGCCAACGTTGACGCTTTCGACACAGAGGCTGCTCAGGTGCCCGTGGCAGAGCGTCCGGAGATTGACCGCTGGGTACTCTCTGTACTCAACACTCTCATCAAGGGTGTGCAGAAGGAGATGGAGAACTTTGACCCGACCCGTGCAGGCCGACTCATCGAGGACTTCGTCAACAACGACCTCTCTAACTGGTATGTACGCTTGAACCGTAAGCGTTTCTGGGGCAAGGAAATGTCGCAGGACAAGCTCGCGGCTTATCAGACTCTCTACACCTGTCTGACAACCGTAGCCAAGCTCCTTGCTCCATTCGCTCCGTTCTTCGCCGACCAGCTCTTCTGCGACCTTGGTGCAGCTCAGCTTGAGGGTACAACCTCTGTACATCTCGCCAAGTTCCCCGTAGTTGACGAGCAGCTCATCGACCGCGAACTTGAGGAGCGCATGGGTATGGCACAGAAGATCACTTCGATGGTTCACGCTCTGCGCAAGAAGGTGAACATAGCTGTGCGCCAGCCGCTTCAGGCTATCATGATTCCTGCTGTCGACGACGAGCAACGCCGCCACATCGAGGCTGTCAAGAACCTTATCCTCTCAGAGGTTAACGTTAAGGAGCTTCGCTTCGTAGAGGGCTCGGGCGTATTGGTAAAGAAGGTGAAGTGCAACTTCCGCACCATGGGCAAGAAGTTCGGCAAGCTGATGAAGGGTATTGCAGCAGCTATGTCGGCTCTCGACCAGGAGCAGATTGCCGAGCTTGAGACCAACGGCAAGATAGCCGTAGAGGTAGAGGGCAACTCAGTTGAGGTAGAGGCTGCCGACGTAGAGATAATCTCTGAGGACATCCCGGGCTGGCTCGTGAGCAACGAGGGCAAGCTGACCGTGGCTCTTGAGATTGAGCTCAACGATGAGCTGCGCAACGAGGGTATGGCCCGTGAGCTTATCTCGCGCATCCAGAACCTCCGCAAGGAGACAGGTCTTGAGATTACCGACCGCATCCACGTTACCATCACTCCTTGTGAGAAGGTGGAGAAGGCTGTGGCAAGCTTTGCCGACTACATCCAGTCGCAGGTGCTCGCCCTCGACATCACTCTCGCCGATAACGACGGAGCCGAGAGCGAAATCGACGACTTCAAGATTAACATCAAGATAGTTAAGGCTTAAATACAAAATATATGCAGAGAGGGTGCGGCTGAAAGGCTGCGCCCAACTGCATTTTTACTAAAACAGGCCTTTTTATCTTACTAATAACCAAACAACTATGGCAGAGAAATTACGTTACTCAGACGAGGAACTCCAGGAATTTAAGAACATTATTAACGAAAAACTTCGATTGGCACGCCGCGATTTCAACTCGATGATGCAGCAGCTGATGAATGCTGATGGTAATGGAGTGGAAGACACATCGCCTACGTACAAGGCTCTTGAAGAGGGCAGCGCTTCGCAGTCGAAAGAGGAAATTGCACAAATGGCCAACCGTCAGCAGAAGTTCATACAGGGACTTGAGGCTGCGCTGGTGCGCATTGAGAACAAGACATACGGTATTGACCGCATCACTGGTCAACTCATCCCGAAGGAAAGACTACGCATCGTGCCACACGCAACTCTGAGTGTTGAGTCGAAGAATGCACGTAAAAAATAATATGGAAAATAATAAGAAGTACATCACTAACGGATGGCTTGCTATAATCATAGTGATCTTGATTCTTGTGATTGACCAAATCATAAAAATCGAGGTGAAGACCAATATGACTTTAGGTGAAGCCATACGTATTACCGACTGGTTTTATATAGATTTCATCGAAAACAACGGAATGGCTTATGGCATGACTTTCTTCAACAAATTAGTGTTGTCGCTGTTCCGAACATTGGCTATTGGCTCCATTGGATGGTATATCTGGCGAGTGGTGAAGACGGGGATTTTCAGTCGTGGGTACATAGTTTGCTTGGCTATGATATTGGCTGGCGCTGCAGGCAATCTTATCGACTGTCTGTTTTACGGACTTATATTTGATGCATCAACGCCATTCAGCGTAGCTGACTTTGTGTCTTTCGGTACCGGGTATTCTACATTCCTGCATGGTAAGGTGGTGGACATGTTCTATTTCCCTATTATACGTACTACTTATCCTGAATGGATGCCAATGGTGGGTGGTGACGATTTTGTCTTCTTCTCGCCGATATTCAATTTTGCCGACTCTTGTATTAGCGTAGGAGTGGCAGTACTGTTGCTGTTCTTTAGAAATGATCTGGAGCGCATGTCTTTAGCTTGGAAAAAATGATAAATACTAACAATATAGCCAATATGGCAGGTTCGTATTGCCGACTTCATTTGCTGGCTGCCTGCCTGGTATTATTCATGACCGTTGTTTTTACGGGATGTAAGCCAGGAATCCCTGGACGCTATCTGCAGATGGATGAGATGGCTGACATTCTTTATGACTACCATGTGGCTGACGGAATGGTTCAGACCAATTTCGATAGTCCTGACTCAGTAGCGATGCGAGCTTATAGTATCAGCATTCTGAAGAACCATGGTGTGTCGCAAGCTGATTTCGATTCGTCGATGGTTTATTACACACGCCACACACGATTGCTTCAGAAGGTGTATGACAAGATTGCAGACAGGCTCGGCCGCGAGGCTGTAGAACGTGGCGGACAGGCTGGCTTTACAGATTTGACTGAAAATGCAGATACAACCAACGTGTGGAAACTATCTACGGCATTTGTACTCTCACCATATTTGGCTACCAACCGAATTTCGTTTGAGATAAAGGCCGATAGTTCGTACCACGAGGGTGATCGTATGGTGCTCGACTTCGATGCTCAGTTCCTATATCAGGACGGTATGCGGGATGCATTGGTGGTACTGGCTGTTACTTATGCCAACGATAGTGTGGAGTATGTCAATAACAGTATTAGCACTTCGTCGCATTATCACATGCAGATTATGAACGAGGGACGCTTGACTATTAAGGCGGTGCGTGGCTTCTGGATGCTGTCAAGCGATAGGGCTATGCCTACGTCGTCTGCAACTACATTCAAGCTGTTTGTAGTGTCGAATGTACGTCTTGTCAAGATGCATGTGTCGGAACCCGTAAAGAAGCCCGAAGACGGCAATATGTCGCCTGACTCGCTTGAGTTGCCAAAGTTAGACAGCTTAGACCGACGCCGACCATTACATCTTAACGACCGTAAGCTATGACACGACTTGTTGCAGCCAACAGAGTGATTTCCACCGACGGCAAGGAGATAAAGCCAGGTGTGGTTGAGTTGGATGGTGAACGTGTAGTTAATGTTTCTGCTTTGCTTGGCGAACGTCCGTTCACCGAGTGGCTGGGTGGAACAATCAATCTACAGTATTATGCAGACGAACAGCTGTGTGCGTATAAGGATGGAAAGATGCTTAAAGAAAAATAATAACAAAGTATTAATTACTAAATAAATATTACATTATGCTTAGTGTAAACGAATTGGAAGACCGCCTTATTGACCTTGCATTTGCTGAGGATATAGGCGATGGCGACCACACTACCCTTTGCTGCATACCTGATACAGCAATGGGTAAGTCGCACTTGTTGATAAAGGAAGACGGCATTCTCGCCGGAGTAGAAGTGGCAAAGCGCGTATTCGCCCGTTTCGACCCTACTATGCAGGTAGAGGTGCTTATCGGCGATGGTGCCCATGTCAAGAAGGGCGATATTGCAATGGTAGTAACTGGTAAGGTGCGCTCGTTGCTTCAGACCGAGCGTCTGATGCTTAACATCATGCAACGCATGAGCGGTATTGCTACTATGACTGCTAAGTATGTGGAGCGCCTGAAGGGTACAAAGACACATGTGCTTGACACCCGTAAGACTACTCCGGGCTTGCGTATGCTTGAGAAGCAGGCTGTAAAGATAGGTGGCGGTATGAACCACCGTATCGGTCTGTTCGACATGATTTTGCTTAAGGACAATCACGTGGACTTTGCTGGTGGCATAGCCAATGCCATCAACCGTTGTCACGAGTATCTCAAAGAGAAGGGACTTGACCTGAAGATTGAGATTGAGGTGCGCAACTTCGACGAGCTGCGTCAGGCTATGGAGTGTGGCGGCATCAACCGTATCATGCTCGACAACTTCTCTGTAGATAATACAAAGAAGGCAGTTGAGATGGTGGCCGGCAAGTACGAGACAGAGTCGAGCGGTGGTATCACATTCGACACTATTCGTGACTATGCAGAGTGTGGCGTTGACTTTATCTCTGTAGGTGCTCTGACACACTCAGTAAAGGGGCTCGACATGTCGTTCAAGGCTTGCTAATTAATAATAATAACCTCACTCTTACCATTTCTATTATGGAGGGGGTGGGGCTTTTTAATCTATTATACTATGCAATTATCAAAAAGACTAAAGGATATTGCTCTTGCTGCTCTTATATCGGCTTCAGCAATGGAGGCATCTGCTTGTACTAATCTCATTGTTGGCAAGAAGGCCAGTGTTGACGGCTCGGTACTCGTTTCGTACAATGCCGACGACTATGGTATGTTCGGCCACTTGTGCCACTATCCGGCAGGAATGCATAAGAAGGGCGAGATGCGAAAGATATTCGACTGGGATACAGGCGAGTATCATGGCGAAATACCCGAGGCTCCCGTAACTTATAATGTTATCGGTAATATCAACGAGTTTCAGCTCTCCATTGGAGAGACAACTTATGGCGGACGTGAGGAGATGGTAGATACTACAGGTATTCTTGACTACGGTTCGCTCATATACGTCACCCTTCAACGAGCAAAGACAGCCCGTGAGGCTATATCGATAATGACTTCTCTTGTTGAGAAATATGGCTACTGTTCAAGTGGCGAAACTTTCTCTATTTGCGACCCTAACGAGGCATGGATTATGGAGATGATGGGTACAGGTCCTGGCAGCAAGGGTGTTGTTTGGGTTGCGGTACGAATTCCTGACAATGCCATCTGCGCTCATGCCAACCAGAGCCGTATAGGTAAGTTTGATATGAAGGACAAGAAGAATGTCATTTATTCGAAGAATGTCATTTCTTATGCCCGCAAGATGGGCTGGTTTACTGGTAAGGATGCCGACTTCTCATGGAAAAATACTTATGCACGTCCCGACTTCTCTGGTCGTCGTTTCTGCGACGCTCGTGTTTGGAGCTTCTTCAATCACTATCAGAAGGGATTCGACCGCTATCTGCCTTGGGCACTTGGAAAGGACCCTAATGCCGAAGACATGCCTCTGTGGATTATACCCGACCGCAAGCTTAGCGTACACGACGTAGAAATGGGTATGCGCGACCACTATGAGGGTACAGCATTGGCTCTTGATACAACTAATGTAGGAGGTGGTATATATCAGATGCCATATCGTCCCACACCATTGCAGTTTAAGGTTGACGGCAAGACATACTTCAACGAGCGCCCAATCTCTACCCAGCAGTCGGCTTTCTCGTTTGTATCGCAGCTGCGCTCATGGATGCCGCGCGAGATAGGTGGCGTGATTTGGTTTGGTAACGACGATGCTAATATGATTGCCTATACACCGGTGTACTGTGGTAATACTGTTCAGCCAGAGTGTTACAATACTCCTGGTGCCGACGCAGTGACATTCTCTGATAAGAATGCTTTCTGGGTGTGCAACTGGGTAAGCAATATGGTTTATCCGCGTTATTCGCAGATCTTCCCAGAACTTAAGATTGTACGCGACTCGCTTGAGGCAAGCTATTTTGCACAGCAGGCTGATTTTGAGAAGAAGGCTATGGAACTCTATGCTACTGACAAGCAGGCTGCACTTCGTTTGCTCAATGAATATAGTGTTGATAAGGCTCAGCAGATGCTTGCAGAGTGGAAGAATCTTGCAATCCGCATCATAGTGAAATACAATGATATGGGTGTAAAGCAGGAAAAGGACGGTAAGATACAGAAGAAGGTAATGCGTCCTGGTTATCCTGAAAGCTTTGCTAGAAAGCTTGTAAAGGAAACTGGCGACTGGTATGCAGTTCCTGAATAGAAATAAGGACAGATTATACCGTTTATTCTAACAGATAGCTATAGAAATATATTACTTAAAAATAGTCAATAGAACTATATCTTAGAGTAAACTGAACAGTCTCGCGGTTCTGTCTTTATTTTACTTCTTTTTTGTGTGTAGTTTTTATAACTACACACAAAAAAGTAATCTTGAATCAGTAAGATCATAAGCTATTGTCAAAATATTCTGTAAATGCAGATTTATATGTTAAAGCATTATTTTGCATTGATTTAGTTTTGACTATTGAATAATAATATATAATTTTGTTTTCTACTAATCTTAAAGCATAACTATGAATTGGAAAAAATTACAAAATGGTTCAGACATAAGGGGTGTGGCTCTTGATGGGATTGAAGGCGAATATGTTAATCTTACGCAAGAAGTGATTGAAACAATCGCCAGGTCGTTTGTTCGCTGGCTTAGAAATACCTTAGTTAATGAAACACCTATTATTGCAATAGGTACAGATTGCCGACTCTCGGGAAAAAGTATTAAAGGCTACTTTGTAAAGGGAGCAGTAGAAGCTGGTGCAAATGTTGTAGACTGTGGTCTTGCTTCAACCCCAGCTATGTTTATGACAACAATCACTGAGCAAGTAAAAGCATCTGCTTCTGTAATGGTAACGGCAAGCCATCTTCCCTACAACCGTAACGGTCTGAAATTCTTCACTTCTAAGGGTGGATTAGATAGCAAGGATATCGCTTCAATACTTGCTATTGCAGAAAATGGTAATTATACATATAATGGGGCAGAAGGTTGCTATACAACTTTTGATTTTATGACGGTCTATTCTCGCCATATTGCCGACTACATCTGTAAGGGTGTGAATGCCTATGACTATTCACACCCCCTTAAAGGTATGCATATCATAGTGGATGCAGGAAACGGTAATGGTGGTTTTTTTGAAAAGATATTGAGTTCGCTTGGTGCTAACACTGAGGGGAGCCAGTTTCTTGAACCTGATGGCCATTTCCCTAATCATATTCCAAATCCTGAGAATCCAGAAGCAATGGCTTCAGTTTGCAAAGCAGTTGAAGACTGTAATGCTGATCTCGGCGTAATATTTGATACAGACGTTGACCGTTCGGCTATAATTGGTCGTAATGGTCAACCCATCAATCGTAATTCACTTATTGCGCTGATATCTACAGTCATTCTTGAAGAGCATCCGGGAAGTACAATTGTCACTGATTCGGTTACATCAGATGGTTTGGCTGAATTTATCAGCCAAAAGGGAGGAAAACATCACCGTTTTCGTCGTGGCTATAAAAATGTCATAAATGAAGGTATTCGACTTAATGGAATGGGAGAGGAATGTTGGTTGGCTATTGAAACTTCCGGTCACGCTGCTTTACGCGAAAATCACTTTCTCGATGATGGTGCATATCTTGCTGCCAAACTCATAATTTATGCAGCCAAGTTGTTCAGCCAGGAAAAGCAATTACATGAAATCATTGCAACTCTTAAACAACCAAAGGAGAGTAAGGAAATTAGAATAAAACTGACAGCCCCTGATTTTAAGGCTTATGGTGCTAAAGTGCTTGAGAATGTGAAGTCTAAAGTTGTTGAGGTGCCTGGATGGACTCTTGTTGAACCGAACTACGAGGGACTGCGTGTTAGTTGTGGCAATGCAGACGATGATGGTTGGTGGTTGTTGCGTATGTCATTACACGATCCTGTAATGCCATTAAATATTGAGAGTAATGTGAAAGGTGGTGTTGCGATTATTGAGAGTAAACTCAAATTGCTTGGCATTCTTTAATACAAATTTAGATAAAATTTCCGAGTTATAAGCCAGTTGTGATAAAAAACTGAAATGAATTTCTCCGAGTGCTCGCTGCTTGAGTTAAAACATCAAGACCGACATACCTATAATCTTGCATCAACGTGCTTTAAATCACAAATTATATTTATTTTGGGGTCGAATTCATAACCCCCAATATGCAAGCCTATGAAATCAGTATGTGGTCTTGATGTGCACAAAGATAGCGTTTATCTGTGTATTTTGAATGAGTTTGGAGAACTTATTAAAAACGTTTTCGGTGTTTTAACTTATCAGTTGGAAGCATTAGTGTTCAATAAAAATTGGACATGTTTATTAATCAATCAATTAGTCCCCTAAAGAGGGGATAATCGAGTCCTTTGACATCGTTGAAAATAGTCTTATCAAATAGATTTATTAGGTGGGTTTTGTCCGTCAATGAAATACTTAGAATATGCAAAACTTCATATGTTGGTAGTGTAAACTGAACTGTGTCACGGCTCTATTTTTTTATTCTTTCCCTCTTATTTGTGTGCAGATTTCACATATGCATACAAATAAGAGGAGCCTTTCATAGGCAAAGTTACATAATCTTGAACCTATCTCCAAATTTTATAGCAAGTTGTTGTGATATCAGTGCCCAATTAG
>NZ_JADYTS010000081.1 GCF_021531355.1 Leyella stercorea
TTGAGAATGATTTTCTCAAAAAATACTATTAAGGATGCTGCAAGACTTTCTATGGCTAAATGGTACAATAAAGTGGAAGAAGCAGGCTTCCGTTCTTTCAATGTTATCGCTGCAACATTCTATGAACATTACGATGATATTCTTAACTTTTATAAAAATAGATCATCTAATGCGGCAGCTGAATCCTTTAATGCGAAAATCAAAGCCTTCAGAGCATCGCTAAGGGGTATCGTTGATGAAAAGTTCTTTCTGTATCGACTTGCAAAGATTTATGCTTATCCCCACTAAATTTCCACTGAGCCGAAATTTTAACTATGGCAAAGTTACACTTTCGTTCTTATACTACCAACCAAACAGTCCTTTTTCCGCAACGAATCGATGAAAATATTGCAGAAAACGACCCCGTCCGCATTGTTTCCAGCATTGTGGACCATCTTGACATGAGTCCAGTCAACAAATTGTATAATTGTATGGGCAGGTGTCCGTACCATCCACGCATGATGCTCAAAGTCATCATCTATGTCTATATGAACAATATCTATTCATGTCGTAGGATAGAGCAATTGCTCCTGCGTGACATTCATTTCATCTGGCTGGCAGGATATGAAAAGCCGGACTTCATAACAATCAACCGTTTCCGCAACCGTTTGAAAGACGAAATCAATAACATATTCCCACAGCTTGTGCTCGTTCTTGCAGAGAAGGGGTTTGTAAGTCTCGACGTGGAGTATGTGGACGGTACGAAGATTGAGTCGAAGGCCAATAAGTATACGTTTGTTTGGCGTAAGGCAGTCGAGCATAACCGTGCCAGATTGATGGACAAGGTAAAGGCTCTGCTAGCCCAGGTTGACGATTGCATAGCACAAGACAATACCAAGACAGACGAAACGGTGGAATTTACCCCGTCACAACTTGCCGAAATATCCGCAGAACTTAATGCCTCGCTGTCCGACCCGCAAGTGGAAATGTGCAAGGAAGAAAAGAAGAAGAGGCGCAAGTTAGCCAAGGAACTCAAGGAACGTGACGATAAACTGGCTGAATATGACCGGCATCTTGAATATCTCGGTGACCGCAACTCTTATTCAAAGACCGATAAAGATGACACCTTCATGCACATGAAGGAGGATGCTATAAACGATGGCCTGACAAAACCCGGGTACAATCTTCAGATTGCAACCGAAAACCAGTTCATCACCAACTTTGCACTGTTTCCGACCCCTACAGACACCCTTACCTACATCCCTTTCATGGAGTCGTTCCGTGAACGTTATGGCCACTTTGCGTCAACGGAAGTGGCAGACTCTGGTTATGGCTCTGAGGAGAATTACGAGTTTATGGAGCTGAATGGCACCGCTGCCTATGTGAAATACAACCGCTTCCATATAGAGCACCGTCCACAGTATGTACCAGATCCATTCCGCTCGTAAAACTTCTATTATAACAAGGAGGAAGACTATTGCGTTCTTTTGTGGAGATATTCATTTTTTGTTTTATAGAGGAAAGGTAATGATTTTTATTACTATTCAGTTTGCAGTGTCAAGTTTTTTACATTATAATATTAATTACCTATATTTATATAAGCCGAAAACCGATAATCCACAACTGCCAAAAATCGAAAACGCTGCCGCTTTTTTGTAATGGCACGATATTTGTATAGTTGATTGCGAAACATTAAATTTCTAATTATTTGACAAAACAAAAAAACATACATAATAACTATGGCACAAAAAGGTAATATTGGAGTAACTACAGAGAATATATTCCCTGTCATCAAGAAATTTCTTTATTCAGACCATGAAATCTTCCTTCGTGAGATGGTTTCCAACGCTGTCGATGCAACCCAAAAGCTCAAGACACTTGCCGAGCGTGGCGACTTCAAGGGCGAGCTTGGCGACCTCACCGTTCGCGTAGCCCTCGATACAGAGAAGGGAACACTCACCATCAGCGACCGGGGCATCGGTATGACCGAAGACGAGATTAACAAGTACATCAATCAGATAGCATTCTCAGGAGTCACCGACTTCCTCGACAAATATAAGGACAATGCCAACGCAATCATCGGCCACTTCGGATTGGGATTCTACTCATCGTTCATGGTCAGCAAGCGTGTCGACATCATCACACGCAGCTATCAGGACGACGCAAAGGCCATCAAGTGGAGCTGCGACGGAAGCCCCGAGTTTGAAATAAGCGACGCCGACAAGGCCGACCGCGGTTCGGATATCGTGCTCCACATCGACGACGACTGCAAGGAGTTTCTCGAGAAGCAGAAGATTCAGGAGTTGCTCAACAAGTACTGCAAGTTTATGGCGGTTCCGGTAGCTTTCGGCAAGAAGACTGAGTGGAAGGATGGCAAGCAGGTTGAAACCGACCAGGACAACATCATCAACGACGTAGAGCCGCTCTGGACCAAGGCGCCCAGCACTCTCAAGGACGAGGACTACAAGAGCTTCTACCGCACACTCTATCCTATGCAGGACGAGCCGCTCTTCTGGATCCACCTCAACGTCGACTATCCGTTCAATCTCACCGGCATTCTCTACTTCCCGCGCATCAAGTCGAACATCGAGTTGCAGCGAAACAAGATTCAGCTCTACTGCAACCAGGTGTTCGTAACCGACCAGGTAGAAGGCATAGTGCCCGAATTCCTCACACTGCTGCACGGCGTAATCGACTCGCCCGACATTCCTCTTAACGTGAGCCGCTCATATCTGCAGAGCGACGCCAACGTCAAGAAGATTTCGAAGTATATCACCAAGAAGGTGGCCGACCGTCTTGCTGCAATCTTCAAGGACGACCGCAAGGACTACGAGCAGAAGTGGGACGACCTCAAGATATTCATCAATTATGGCATGCTCTCGCAAGACGACTTCTACGACCGTGCCAAGGACTTCGCCCTGCTCAAGGATGTCGACGGCAAGTACTTCACCTACGACGAGTACAAGACCCTCATTAAGGACAACCAGACCGACAAGGACGGCAATCTCGTCTATCTCTACGCCAACGACAAGGAGGGCAAGTACAGCTACATAGAAGCAGCCAAGAACAAGGGTTACAGCGTGCTCCTGCTCGACGGACAGCTCGACACTCCGATGGTTTCTATGCTCGAGCAGAAGCTTGAGAAGACACGCTTCGCACGTGTGGATGCCGATATAGTCGACCGTCTCATAGTCAAGGACGATAACAAGGAGAGCGAACTCGCCAAGGACGACAAGGACAGCCTTACCGAGACATTCCGCTCGCAGCTGCCCACAATGGACTATACCGAATTTTACGTTGACGTGCAGGCTCTTGGAGCCGACAATCTGCCCGTGCTCATCACACAGAGCGAGTACATGCGCCGTATGAAGGAGGCAAGCAAGTATCAGGCAGGCATGGCGTTCTACGCCCAGATGCCCGACGCCTTCAACCTCGTTCTCAACAGCGACCATCCCCTCATCAAGGGCGTGCTCGATGGCGAGAAGCAAGAGTGTGGCAGCCAGCTCAGTCCAGTCGATAGCGAACTCAAGGGACTTGAGGCACGCCTCGCCGTGCTCCATCAGAGCCAGAGCGGCAAGAAGCCCGAAGATATTACCCAGGAGGAGAAGGACGATGTCAAGAACACCGAGCAGTCTATCCAGGAGCAGCGCACAAAGCGTGCCGACATCATAGCTGCCTACGCCAAGGGCAACAAGGTGGTTCATCAGCTAATCGACCTCGCTTTGCTTCAGAATGGCATGCTGAAGGGCGCAGCCCTCGACTCGTTCCTCAAGCGTTCGGTAGATATGATTAAGTAATATTTATGTTGTAGTGTTGAGGTGTTGGAATGTTGGGATTTCATGATTTTATGTTGAAGTCTCATCATCCCATTACCTCAACACTACAACTTTTTTACCCCTTTTTCTCACTCCTTATTATCTTTTCTTACGCAAACGTTTGCATTTTTTTTAAAGAAATTTGTAACTTTGCACAGACAAACAATTTGTGTTATCACACAACCAACTTTTTACATCTCAGTTTTAATGTATAATGGATAAGATTAGAATTAAGGATATCGCCGAAAGGGCTGGAGTTTCGGTAGGCACCGTTGACCGCGTTTTGCACAATCGCCCCAACGTATCAAAGCCAGCAAGAGAAAAGGTTGAGCAAGCCTTGAAGGAAATGAAATACCAGCCCAATGTCTATGCAAGTGCATTGGCTTACAACAAGTCATACGTTTTCATCGCGCTCATTCCACAGCACGAGTCCGAAGCCTATTGGGAGGAAGTGGAGCAGGGACTGAAGAAGGCCATGGAGATGCGCCGTGACTTCCACATCGACGTCAAGCTCATGTTCTACGAGCGCTTCAACAACAAGTCGTTTGTCGATTGCTACACCCAATGCCTTGAGTCTAATCCAAATGGAGTCATCATCGTGCCCGTCGACATCGAGACCACCAAGGTGTTTACCGACAAGCTCCACGAGCGCCAGATACCTTTCGTTATGCTCGACTCCTATATGCCTGATTTGAAGCCACTTTCGTTCTTCGGTCAGGACTCCTTCTGCAGCGGCTATTTTGCTGCCAGGATGCTTATGCTCATCGCCTCGGGCGAGAAGGAGATAATGATTATGAAGCTCATGAAGGACGGTCACGTCACCAGTAAGCAGCAGGTCAATCGTGAGGTGGGTTTCCGCCATTACATGCACGACCATTTCCCCAACATCGAGATTCTTGAGCTTCATCTTCCATTCAAGGGCACGCGCGCCGAGTACGACAATATGCTGCGCGACTTCTTCGAGACTCACCCTAACGTTCACCATTGCATCACGCTAAATTCAAAGGCCCACATCATGGGCGAATACCTCCTGCGTAACAACCGCCGCGACATCCAGATCATGGGCTACGACATGGTGGCAAAGAATGCCGAGTGTCTGCGTCAGGGAAGTATCTCGTTTCTAATTGCCCAGCACGGCTACCAGCAGGGCTTCAGCTGTGTCGACTCTCTCTTCAAGGCAATAGTGCTGCGCAAGAAGGTGCAGCCAGTCAACTACATGCCTATAGAGCTGCTCACCAAAGAGAACGTCGACTTCTACCGTCGCACACAGCTCTAAAGGGGCCGTCACTTCCTCATACAAACATATTAACACATTGAAATGAGTAATCGTAAAGGATTGTTGGCTTTAAGCCCGTTGTTTGTCTTCGTGACCATCTATCTGGTTGCGTCCATCATAGCCCAGGATTTCTATAAAGTGCCCATAAGCGTGGCATTTGTCATAGCAAGCATCTACGCAGTTGCAATCTCTTACAAGAACGGACTGCGCCAAAGCGTGGACATCTTCAGCAAGGGAGCCAGCAAGAGCAACATCATGCTCATGCTGTGGATTTTCATACTGGCAGGAGCCTTCGCCCAGTCGGCCAAAGCCATGGGTTCGGTTGATGCAACGGTCGACTTAATGCTGTCGCTGTTGCCCGACAATATGCTTCTGCCGGGACTCTTTCTTGCCACCTGCTTCATATCCCTCTCTATAGGTACAAGCGTCGGAACCATCGTGGCGCTCGTGCCCATAGCAGCCGGATTGGCACAATCTACAGGCTCGCCCGCTGCCCTGCTTACTGCCGTTGTGGTGGGCGGAGCCTTCTTCGGCGACAACCTATCGTTCATCTCCGACACCACTATTGCCGCCACAAGTTCGCAAGGATGCAGCATGAGCGACAAGTTCAAGGTGAACTTCTTCATCACGACCCCAGCCGCCATCATTATCCTCGGCGTCTATACCTTCATGGGGATGCACATGAATACTACCAGCACACCTCATCCAGTCGATATAATGCGCGTAATTCCCTACATCGCCGTACTTGCTACAGCCATAGCCGGACTCAACGTCATGCTCGTGCTCACCATTGGCATCCTGCTCACAGGCATAATCGGCATGCTCAGTGGCGCCATGGGCGTGTTCGACTGGTTTCATGCAATGGGAGAGGGCATTATGGGTATGGGTGAACTCATCATCGTAACCATGCTCGCAGGAGGCATGTTCGAACTGGTACGACACAACGGCGGCATAGATTATATCATCGCCAAAATTACCCGCCACATCCACGGCAAGCGTGGAGCAGAAGGCATCATAGCGTCGCTTGTAGCCACTATAGATGTCTGTACCGCCAACAATACCGTGGCCATCATCTCAACCGGAGGCATAGCCAAAAGAATCTCACAGCAGTTTGCACTCGACAGCCGCAAGGTGGCAAGCATCCTCGACACAAGCTCGTGCGTAATGCAATGTCTCATACCCTACGGTGCACAGCTGCTCATGGCTTCAGGACTCTCCAAACTTAGCCCAGCACAAATCATACCTTATCTGTATTACCCCTTCGCCCTGGCTGTATGCGTGCTGTTCACCATAGTATTCCGACTGCCAAGACGTTATAGTTAGTGACACATGGACATCATCAAGCGAAACTTCTTCTGTCTACTCCGCTACGGAGCCTTCAACGAGTATGAACCCGTCGAAAAGATGTCAGCATACAAGTGGGGGGTGCTCCAGCGCATGGCGCAAGCCCACTATGTTGAGGCCATAGTCAATTCGGCACGCGACAACACACGCTCGCAGTGTCCCACGCTCTGCGTGCCTGATGCCGGACTCTCGCGTCTGTGCAACGGATTCCTCAACCGCCGACTACGAAAGATTCGTGCCGCTGAACCAGACTCCGCCGAACCCTCTATTGAGACACTCAATATGCTCGACATCATCGTGCAGACCACAGAGCGCCTCATCCTCCATGGCGTCACCTACGCCCACATACTCAATATGGGCATCTTCCTGCGCAGCTATGGCGACCGCATCGACTACGTCAAGCTTGAGAAGTGGCTCCTGCAGCTCAATATCCTTTCCATGGCAGAGCTTGAAGCCAGTATTCTCATATACACCTTAGGGTTCCAGCAAGACGAGATACCCTTCGTGCGCCGTGTCATCCCTGCCGCCTACAACATGGCGCTTAACGCCCTCCCTTCAGACGATGCCGATGAGGACACAGCCACGGTCAGCGGCCGCCATATCTTCACGCTCAACAGCGGTGGCAAGCTCACTGTGACCTTCCTCAACTGCCAGCGTTGCTTCTTCTATGCACCCATTGAGTCCGTCAGCGTGTTCCTCACCCAAATAGCCAGCTACATCGCCAACATGGAAGAATAGGAGACAATGTGTCCCCGCCGTAGTCTGCGCAATTATCATAATGAAAGTTAAAATACCTATTCCTTATGCAACATTTCATACACCTTTGCATTCTATTTAACAGAAAGCAACATAAGTATGAACAATAACAACAATAAAGCATTTATGAAGAATTTAATGATTTTGGGCTTGTCAGCAATGATGTTAGCCTCGTGTGGCACCACACAAAACAAGCAGAATATCAACAGCGATATCAATGCAAAGACAGAAGCAACCCACCCCCTCGACAACATGGACAACGAATATCTGATACTCTCCGACGCTCAGCAGAGCATCGTCAACCGTGGCAACCAGTTTGCACTCAACCTTTTCCGCACTCAGGCAGGCATGGACTCCAAGGTCATTTCACCCCTCAGCGTGTCGTTTCTTATTGGCATGCTTGCCAATGGAGCCGATGGCACCACCAAGGACGAGATGCTGTCTACTATCGCTGGCGACAAGAACCTCTCTATGGCTGAACTCAATGCTACCTACGCAGCCATCCTCCGCATGGCTGCCAATGGCGACAAATTCACCACTGTCAACATCGCCAACTACATAGCCCTCAACAAGGGCTTTAAGCTCAAGAGCACCTATACCAGCACCGTAAGCAGTAAGTATGCCGCTAATGTCGAGAACCTCGACTTCGCGTCGCCAAAGGCTCTCAAACATATCAATCAGTGGTGCTCCAACAAGACCAACCGTATGATTCCTTCCATAATCGACCGTCTCAATCCCTCCGACGTTGCCGTACTGCTCAACGCCATCTACTTCAATGGTTCGTGGACTCATCAGTTCCCTAAGAAGAATACCCGTCTGGAGAACTTTCAGGGCTACACACGCGACATCAAGAAGGTTGATATGATGCATCAGGAGCGTAAGTTCTTCTATGCCGACAACAACCGCTTTACTGCCGTCGAACTGCCTTATGGCAACGGCCAGTACTCCATGACCGTACTGCTGCCCAATGAGGGCGTTTCTATCAACGACATGATGAAGCAGCTCACGGCTACCGAGTTTGCCAAGCTTCAGCAGCAAATGTCCGAGTGCATTGTCGACCTGAAGTTGCCACGATTCTCTACCACTACCAGTATCAGCCTCAACGCTCCCCTCTCTGCTCTTGGATCTAAGACCATGTTCACGGGCAGTGCCGACTTCAGCGGTATGGCTGACGCAGGAGTGTTCGTTTCTGCTATCTTGCAGAAGGCTAAGATTGAGATCAGCGAAGAGGGCACTAAGGCTGCTGCCGTAACTGCTGGAGTAATAGCGCTTACCGCGCTGCACGAACAGCCACGTCACGTAAAGTTCCACGCTAAAAGACCTTTCGTGTATACTATCAACGAAAAGAATTCTAACGCTATCTTGTTTATAGGACAGTTTACAGGGGAAGAGGAATAAACGAATCAATTATGAAAAAAAAATATATAAAACCACAATCAATTGTAATTGACATTATTATAGAGCCGTTTCTTGCAGGATCGTTACATAGTTACGGAATTAATAGTGAAGGAAATGAAGGCAATTTTATTTGTGATGAATCCGAGGATGAATACGAAGAAAGTAAAAATCCATGGGAGGATGCAGTATGATAGGACGAATTCATTCCTTTGAGTCTTTTGGAACCGTAGACGGTCCTGGTGTTCGTTTTGTAGCCTTTATGCAAGGCTGTCCGTTGCGTTGCCAGTTCTGCCATAACCCCGACACGTGGGACCCTCATGGCAAGTGCCAGTATGAGTTGGAGCCGAGGCAACTGTTGGACGAAGTGGTGAAGTATCGGTCGTTTATTAAGAGTGGAGGAGTGACGGTTTCGGGTGGCGAACCGCTTATGCAGGCCGACTTTGTGGCAGAGTTCTTCCGGCTGTGCCATGCCGAAGGGCTGCACACGGCACTCGACACGAGTGGCGCAATAATAACCGAACGGGTGAAGGACGTGCTGGACAATACCGACCTCGTGCTACTTGACGTGAAGACGATGGACGTAGAACTGTACCCCCGACTGACGGGAGTGCAGCAAACCAACAATCTGGAGTTTCTCGATATGTTGGAAC
This sequence comes from Leyella stercorea, assembly GCF_021531355.1. Lineage (GTDB taxonomy): Bacteria > Bacteroidota > Bacteroidia > Bacteroidales > Bacteroidaceae > Prevotella. The sequence continues at coordinate 9,219 of NZ_JADYTS010000081.1, forward strand.
AACGGCAGAAGCCTACATGGATACGCCACGTGGTGGTGCCGGGACTGACCGATAACGACGAGTGGCTGCGACGACTGGGCGAACACGTGACAAAATATGACTGCGTAGAGAAAATAGAAATCTTGCCCTACCACACACTCGGTGAATATAAGTACGAGAAAATGGGAATGAAATATAAGCTTGATGGCGTGCCGGCAATGACGGCAGAACGTGCACAGAAAATAAGAAAAATAATGGCAGAGTATAAGCCGTGCCAATAATCAAATAGAGGGTGTGCAAAAATAGAAATGCACACCCTCTCATTGTTTTTATTCGGTCTTGATGCTCTCTACCGGATTGGCTGTTGCCACGCGCCACGACTGTATTATTACGGTAATGACGACGACAGCTGAGACGAGGACGAACGACAGAGGGAAGAGCCACCAATGTATTGGCGTGTGCTCGGCGAAGCTCTGCAGCCAGCTGTTGCTGAGCCACCAACCTACAGGTGCTGCCACTACGAAGGCTACGACGAGGGGTAGGGCATAGCGCATGGCGAACAGACGAACTACGGAGCCTATCGAAGAGCCCATCACCTTGCGTATGGCTATCTCCTTGCGACGGTATTCCGTCTCGAACATCGTAAGCGAGAACACACCTATTATGGTTATTATGATGCAGATGATGGCGAACAGCTTCACCTGCGAGATAAAGCGGAACTCTTCTACATAGGTCTGCTGCAGGTCGTCGTCAAGGAACCACATCTCATACTTCTGCGAACCGTCCAGCCTGTTCAGCACCTCGGCTATGCGCCGTTTAGCCTCAATCTTGTCCTGATTCTTGGCTACTCGCACGAACACCTGACCACAACGGTCGCCCCATTCTGCCATGTCCGGACCGAAGATGACGAATGCCACAGCCACATTGCTGTTGTCGCAGCGCATAGACTTGAGCTTGAAGTTGTTGCAGACACCAACTATGTTATAATTCGACTGACTTCCCCAGTTGCTCTGACGACCAATAGAGTCGCCCACGACAAGCCATTTGTATTGCGCCATAGCTGTCTTGTTGAGCACGTAGGCACCCGTCTTCATGTCCGATTCGCGGAAGTCGCGACCCTCTACAATCTTCAGTTGCATGGTGCGCAGATATTCATAGTCGCATGGCAACACCTGAAGCACCATGTGATGATCGCCATCGCCGCGTCCCCAGCCCATATAGCCGTCGCTTGTGCCGATGGCATTCTGCGCAAAGCCGACGCTCTCCACGAACGGCAACTTCTTCAGTTCGGCACGTACGGCGTCTTTCTTGGCCTTCGCCTCATCCGACAGCCATGTGTAGAACACTTCGTTCTTGTTGAATCCGTAGTCGCTGTTGAAGATGTAGCTCGACTGGCTCGACATCACACCTATATATATAGTCAAGGCAAAAGCCAGGCAGAACTGTACAGCCATGATAGCCATGCGCAGACGTCTGCCACGTGGCGAGAGCCCGAACGAGCCTTTCAACACCATAGCAGGCGTGAACGACGTGCTGTAGAATGCTGGAACAACAGCCGACAAGGCACCCACGACGAGAGCCGAAACAGCCATTACCGCAGCAAGAACCATGTGCGATGAGAAATGGATGTCGCCCGAAACGAGCTTCATGCAAGTCTCGCTACGTTGGAAAGCAATGACGAGGACGATGCCTATGAGTAGCGCGACAAAGGCGAACATCACGTTCTCCATTATCATCTTTAGGCGCAGACTGCCTATAGACGCTCCCATCACACGGCGGGTATTGATGCCACGCATGCGCATAGGAATCTCGGAGAGCGAGAAGTTGAGCAGATTGAGCATGGCAATAAAGAGCACGAAGACGGAAGCCACGGTAAGAACCCCCACCAGATTGCGGTTGCCCTTATCTTGTTTGCCAACGCCAGAGAAATATATGTCGTCCATCGGAGATATGCGGAATTTCATGTTGACCTCCTTGTCAAACCTCTTCTCGTCTTTCTCGCTTACACCGTTGACTTTCATAAAGGCGAGTTTTATGGCACGCTCCACCTTCTTGGGGTTGGCACCATCGTCAAGTAGCATATAGACATTAAAGCTCCATTCGCTCCAATCATTCATCACACTCTCGTTCTCGCATATATACACGCCGTTTGGCAGGGTGCAGTTGTCGGGCATATCCTCGCTCACACCTACCACGGTAACGGTAGTTTTGCTTCCATCGCCATTTTCACCCTCAAACGTCTTGCCTGCTGCGTTCGCCGTGCCGAACATCTTCTCGGCTGTGCTTCGGTTTACAATAACATTATATCCTTCTCCACATGTTTTGCTTGAACCTGACAGCAGCTTGCCAGTAAAGAATTCTATGCCAGGTTTGCCCATATTTATCGAAGGAACAGTTATGGTGCGGTTGCCCACCTTGACGTCTGTCTCGTTTACATACGGACTGATATAGGTAACGTTCTTAATCTGCGGTATATCCTTGAGTATTGTAACAAACGGGCGACATACATTAGCTCCCCATACATCGCCAAAGTTGCCATATATCTCCAGACGATACATGTGCTCGTAATTGTGTATGTTGTGGTTGTAGGTGCGGTTGTATATCACCTGCGTCATGAACAGATAGAACGTGGCTACGGCTACACCCAAGCCCAGGAGATTGAGCAGGGTGGCGAGGCGGTAGCGACGGAACATATATAATAAGCTTTTCATATCTTCTCAACTTAAATGATTCTCTCGTTGTTGTCTACAACCTGTCCGTCAAACAGATTGATAATTCTGTTAGCCATCATAGCGTCGTGCTGCGAGTGGGTAACCATCACGATTGTTGTTCCCTCGGCATTCAGCTGCGTTAAGAGTTCCATTACGGCAAGTCCGCTCTTCGAGTCGAGATTACCCGTAGGCTCGTCGGCAAGTATCAGCTTAGGCTTGCCCACCACGGCACGTGCTATAGCCACACGTTGCTGCTGACCGCCCGATAGCTGCTGCGGATAATGCTTGGCACGCTGGCTGAGTCCCACCTTGCGCAGAATCTCCGTTACGCGCTCACGACGCTCTTTGGAAGGCACTCCGAGATAGCGTAATTGCAGGTCGACATTCTCCTCAACCGTAAGTTCGTCGATAAGGTTGAAGCTCTGGAACACGAAGCCTATTCTGCCACGACGATACTTGGTGCGCTCGCTCTCCTTGAGCTTGCCCACGGGTTCGCCATCGAGCCAGTACTCTCCGCTATTTGGATTGTCAAGCAGACCAAGGATGTTGAGCAGAGTAGACTTGCCGCAACCGCTCGGTCCCATTATCGCTACAAACTCGCCGTCTTCGACGTTAATGCTAACACCGTTGAGAGCAACGGTCTCCACTTCCTCAGTACGGAAGATTTTTGTAAGGTTTTCTGTCTTTATCATAATATTTATAATTATAAGCCTAAAAGCATCTCCCCCGGCCCCTCTCAAAG
>NZ_JADYTS010000082.1 GCF_021531355.1 Leyella stercorea
AGACACTTGTCGGTATTGGCGCCTCACACAACATCACAGATTATAATATGCTTGTGTCGGGCATTGTGAATGATGCACGTATGAACACAACCGCTGTTTCGTTCGACTACTCATTGCGTCCAGCGAGATTTCTTTCTATTGAAGGAAAGTCAAATGTGAACATTTACAAGCAGAAGAACCTCACGTCTTCAGAACTCTCCTCCGCCCCCACGACCGACTGGGAACATTTCCTTAAACTATATGTTTTCCCTGCCAAAGGATGGATGCTGAGCGTGAAGAACGAACTCTTCCATACCAACGACAAGAGCATAGGCGTAAACCACTTTCTTGATTTTGCCATTGCATACAAGGCTAAGCGTTGGGAGTTCTCCGTCACAGCAAACAACCTTATTGGCACTTCTGAGTTTGAACGAAGAACTCTCGGCAACACTATTGAGTCGTATAGCGTGACACGCTTACGCCCAAGGGAATTTCTCACCAAATGGAGTGTGGATTTGTAAACTAAAGATGTTTTCAAATACCGTAAAGGTTATATAAAGACCTCTTTTTGGTTGATGTCATAATAAAGCCTAAAAGATTGATTTATATTTTGTAAAACCAAATATATAATGTACATATTATATATAATGTATTTTTGCATTCAAAAAGAGTTGTTAGGTCGCAAACTTGTGAATATTGCGGAATTTAGAACTGTTGCCAAATCGTTACCTCTTTTGAGGAAAAAGTTCATAAATAGCTCATTTTAAGCTATTCAACGGAATTTTAATGCAAAAACTTGACTTCGCTTGCGCTGAATATTAACTTTGCAGCAAACCAATATCAAATAATACCAATGGCGATAAAATACGAAATACAGAAACTGAAAAACGCACAGGGCAAGGGCGATGAGCGTCGTTTTGTCCGCATTTATGAACAAGAGCCGATGACTGCAGACGAGTTGCAGACTCAGATTCAAGACAACTGTTCCCTGACTAAGAGTGATGTGGCAGCCACGCTTAAAGCTTTGTCCGAACTCATGAAGCAAGAACTGGCAAGCGGACGACGCTTCTATCTTCCCGATATAGGCTATTTCAAGTTGTCGGTAGACCTCAGTATGTCTGAAAATACACTCACGGACAAGATTCGCGCCGACAATATTTCGGTGCGAAACATCAAGTTTCGTCCTAATTCTGTAATGCTGAGGCACGTTAAAACAAAGGTTCGTTTCGAGCGTTCATGTTCAACCACTACCTCACGGCAGTATACCGAGGAGGAGCTTCAGACCCGATTGCGAGCCTATCTCAACACACATGCCTGTCTGACTCGCCGCGACCTTGAGCGCGACTTCGGTCTGCGTCAGGGTATGGCTCTGAAATGGTTGCGCCATTTCACCGAAACCGGCATACTGAGGAAAGAAGGAGTGCGTACTGCACCCGTATATTTTCTGCGTGAATGAGTAGGGATATGTTCATACGTGTCATTGTGTAAATAATGCCTCGTTAAAATATTTTAATAAAGCGCATGCTTCCTTTTGTTTCTGCATGAAAAACTGTAACTTTGCAGCATATTACATATATTATCTACATATATAAAGGCTGAAAAGCGTGAAAATAAAGGAAGTAACCAAGGCCCTTGAACGTTTCGCGCCTCTGCCCTTGCAGGAAAGCTGGGATAATGCTGGCCTGCAAGTAGGACTGACAGAGGCGGAAGTATCAGGGGCATTATTGTGTCTGGACGTTACATGCCAGATTGTGGACGAGGCCATACAGAAGGGCTGCAACCTCATTGTGTCGCACCATCCGCTGATATTCCGTAAGCTTGCCCGACTGACGGGCGAGGACTATGTGCAGCAGGCCGTGATGAAGGCTATTGCCAACGGCATCGTGATTATGTCGATGCACACGAATATGGACAATGCACGGGGCGGCGTCAACTTCAAGATTGCCGAGAAGATGGGGCTGCATAATGTGCACTTCATGTCGACAAAGACGATAGACGGTGTGGAGTGTGGTTCGGGAGTGATAGGAGAGTTTGAGGAACCTATGGCTGCCGACGACTTCATCATACTGCTCAAGAAGGCATTCTGTGTGGAGTGTGTCGAGGCCAACCAGCTGTTGCGCCGACCTATAAAGAAGGTGGCTATGTGTGGCGGTTCGGGCTCGTTCCTGTTGGATGAGGCGGTGGAGGCTGGTGCCGACGCTTTCCTTACGGGCGAGATGCACTATCATGAGTATTTCGGTCGCGAGCAGCAGATACAGATAGCCGTGATAGGCCACTATCAGAGCGAACAGTTTACGAGCGAGATTTTCCGCGACATCATTGAGCGTGAGTGTCTGGGCGTGAAGTGCTTCATAGCCGAGACATGCACCAATCCGATAATGTATTTTTAAAAGAATTCACCATAAAACAGAAATAACATATATATAACTATGGCAAAAAAGGAATCAGAAATTTCAGTAGAGAGCAAATTGCAGACTCTCTATCAGCTTCAGACTACTCTCTCGGCTATCGACGAGAAGCGTGCGTTGCGTGGCGAACTTCCTCTTGAGGTGCAGGACCTTGAGGACGAGATTGCCGGACTCAAGACTCGTGTTGAGCATATTGAGGGTGACATCAATGATTTTCAGCAGGCTGTAGCCCAGAAGCAGGGCGAGATTAAGGAAGCTGAGGAGAGTGTGGAGCGATATAAGAAGCAGCTTGACGAGGTGCGTAACAACCGCGAGTATGATACTCTGACCAAGGAGATTGAGTTTCAGAGCCTCGAAATTGAACTTTGCAACAAGAAGATCAAGGAGGCAAACGCTAAGGTTGAGGACAAGAAGCGCGAGCTGATTCGCACCAACGACCTCATCAACGACCGCCAGCAGGCGCTCGACGAGAAGAAGAGCGAGCTCGACGAAATCATGCAGGAGACTCGCGAGGAGGAGCAGGCACTCAAGGCTAAGGCCGAGGATCTGGAGACTAAGATTGAGCCGCGTTTGCTGTCAAGCTTCAAGCGCATCCGTAAGAATGCCCGCAACGGTCTGGGCATCGTGTATGTGCAGCGTGACGCTTGCGGTGGCTGCTTCAACAAGATTCCGCCACAGCGACAGCTCGACATCAAGATGCACAAGAAGATTATCGTTTGCGAGTACTGCGGACGTATCATGATCGACCCCGAGTTGGCTGGCGTTAAGACTGTAGAGACCGAGACTGTCGATGATAAGCCAAAGCGCAAGCGTGCCACAACACGCAAGACTGCTTCGAAGAAATCGGAGGAGTCAGAGACAAAGCTCAGCTAATCGGTTGAGAACTCATTCAAGTTGAGAGTTCTTTCAAGTTGAGAGTTGAAAGTTAGGAGTTGAGAGTTATGATATGCTTTGATATTAAGTGTTTAGCTTGGTAGTCATAACTCTCAATTTTCAATTTTCAACTCTCAATTGTTTTAACTCCTAATTCCTAACTCCTAATTCCTAACTCCTATGCCTAATGCCAATAAATCCGTAACATGGGATAAACTTCTTGATAGCATCGCCACCGGTGCTGCCCATCCCGACGATACCAACTGGAAAATTTTTCTTTATCTTCAGAATAATTACAAGACGATGGGGTCTGTGACAGCTCGCACTCTGCTTGCAGCCTATATGAAACTGCACGTTAAGCGTATGTCGCTCGTCGACTCGTGCATGCTTGGTATGGCGGTGAAGATAAGCGAGACCTACGGCGACTTCAAATTGCCTAAGTTTCTTGAGGCTTGGGGTTACGACAGTTGTCTGCGTGCGCAGGACTTGCAGCGGCAGACAGGTAAGGATGGCAGGCAATACCTGTCGTTGAAGGAACGCGTGGAGCGTGCCCTTCAGTCGTACAGGCTTCATCATCCGGAAGAGTGCAAGGGCGAGTGTGAAGGTATTGTGAGCATGTATGCCGCTAAGGTGTTTGAGAAGGAGACAAATGGCAGGAAGCGTCGCTACGTGAAACTTGTAGCAACGAATGGCTCGGAACTTATTGCCGACAGCCATCAGTTTCCGTGTCGTCCATGGGAGATAAGCGGGCGATTGTTTGATGTGCTGACGAGGGTGTCGAAGCAGGGCAATGAGCGTGTTTCTGAAATAGTGGTTTCAGCGAAACGTGTGGATGAGGTGTTTTCAGCGGAAGTTGGTTTTGTAGAGTTTATTGACGAAAGCCACGGCCACATACATGTCTACGACTCGCAGTCGCGGCATTTTGTAGCGGAGAAGTCGGCACATACGGCATTAAAAATATCAGTTGGCAATTATGTGCGCTTTTGTCCCATAATAGCGAATGGCGACCATTTCAAGTCGGCTGCCATAGTGAGCGTTATGGATAAGTATGAAGGACGCAAGGCTTTCGGGATTTATGAGGCGAAAGTGGAATATGCCAATGTCAAGGACAGATACATACGCTACTCGATAGAGTCGGCAATAAGATACACGCCCGAAGGAAATATCATAAAGGCTGGTTTTGCTTCAACGGCAAATCTTCCGGAAGATGTTAGGAATGGAATTGTTTAGGGCAGCCACGTGCACCTCATCCTCTTCCTGAAAAGAGGGAAAGACGGGATGAAGCACAACTATGTGGCTGAAGTGTTCTGAGAAATAGCGTGGGGAACTTATTAGCCCCACACTTCCTGTGCGATTTCTCTTACAAGGTCGAGTTTTGCCCACTGTTCTGCTTCTGTCAGCTTGTTGCCAATCTCGCATGAGGCGAATCCGCATTGCGGACTGAGGCTAAGGCGTTCGAGCGGAATGTATTTCCCGGCTTCGCGGATGCGGGCTATGATGGTGGCTTTGTCTTCGAGTACTGGTGACTTTGTGGTGATGAGTCCAAGCACTACACGCTTGTTGTCTGAAACAAATCTCAGCGGCTCGAAGTTGCCCGAGCGCTCATCGTCGTATTCAAGATAATAGGTGTCTACATTCTCCTTGGCGAACAGGTATGGCGCAACAGGGTCGTAGGCTCCCTTTGTGGCATAGCACGAATGGTAGTTGCCACGGCAGACGTGAGTGTTTATGGTAAGGCCTTCGGGTTTGCCCTCAATGGCAAGATTGTTTACGTTGAGATACTGCAATGCTTCGTGTTCAAGGGTGAAGCCTGTGCCTGCCATCGACTTCCAGAAGTCGTCGTCAACAATCATTCCCCATGTGCAGTCGTCGAGTTGTATGGTGTTGCATCCGGCAGCGTGAATTTCACGGAAGAAGGTGCGGTAAGCTTCTGCGATGTCATGAATGAGGTCTTGGGTGTTGGGGTAGAATCCGCGAGTGTTCTTGGTGTTGTCGCCACGGAACAGTTCGGCAAGGAATTGTGCTGGGGCAGGAATGGTTTGTTTTGCTTCGATGCCTTCCTCTTCGAATTGCTTAACAAACATGAAATCCTTGATGAACGGATGGTTCTCACCTGTGATTTTGCCTGTAAGTTTCAGCGAACCTTTAGTGGTCTCCTCGCCATGGAATTGGTAACCATGGTCGAGTTCGATGTGTTCCACACCACCGAATCCCCACATAAAGTCCAGATGCCAGTAGCTACGGCGGAATTCTCCGTCTGTTATATAATGTAAGCCGTGAGCCTTCTGCTTCTTTATCACGTCCTCGATAAGGCGGTCTTCTACCGAGCGCAGCTCATCGGCGGTGATTTCGTTGTTGGCGAACTTTGCTCTTGCTTTCTTCAACTCTGCTGGGCGCAGATAGCTGCCTACGGCATCAAAATGCTTGTTTACTGAATTGCTCATAATCATTTTGTTATCTAATTGTTCTTTTTGTTTAATTACTGATTTCTGAGCGCAAAGTTATGAAGAAGATTTTTTGCAGCCAAATATTCTTTTGAATTCGGAAATATTTCCTAACTTTGCATCGCATATACAGTGTTTTACAGAATATTATTCTGCAAAATGAATGTAACTTAGTAAATAAAATAACAATAAACAACCAAGCATAATGGCAAATCAAGAAACTCTTGACGAGATAGACATCAAGATATTGAAACTATTGCAGCAGAACTCTCACATGACTGTAAAGGAGCTTGCTGCACGTGTACACCTGTCGCCGTCGCCAACCTTCGAGCGTCAGAAACGACTGGAGCGCGAAGGCTATATAAAAAGGTATTCGGCTATAGTGGACTATCACAAGATGGGACATAGTGTGATTGTGCTATGCAATATTCGACTGAAACAGCACACTCACGAGCTTATCCAGCAGTTTATGGATACTGTGCAGACCATCGATCAGATAACCGAGTGCTATAATACCACGGGCGACTACGACTTCCTGATAAAAGTTTATGCCCATGACATGAAGGACTATCAGGACTTCATGCTCAACACTCTTGGAAATATTGATTGTATAGGTAGTCTGCACAGTATCATTGTGATAGGCGAGATAAAGGACTCGCATTACATCCCTGTGAGCAGGTGCTATTAACGTTGCTGAGCTAATAGTTCTTTCAGCTCTTCGAAATCGTTAGCCACTTCAATCATATTGTGCCAGTCGCCGCGAATCATTCCCTTTTGGTTGAGGTCGTCCATGAGCGCAATGAGGGCGTTCCAGAATCCTTTCATGTTGTAGATGATAACTTTCTTTTGGTGGTAACCGATGCACTTTGAGGCTGCCACGCAGAATATTTCGTCCAGCGAACCTACACCACCAGGAAGTGCCACAACAACGTCGCATCGCTCAATCATCAAGCTCTTGCGGTCGGCAAGGTTGTCGGTAGGAATGTGCACGTCAAGATATTCCGACATGCGTCCGCCTTTCTCTACAAGCGACGGCACTACGCCGATGACGCGTCCGCCACCGTCGTGCACAGCCTTGGCTATACAGTTCATGAGTCCGTGACTGGTGCCTCCGAAAATAAGGTCGTGGTGGTTCTCGGCCATCCATCTGCCTAATTCTTCCGTCATACGGAAATAGTCGGGGTCGATATGCTCGTTGGCAGAGCAGAATACTGTTATCTTCATAGTTGATTGTTTGTTGTGTAACTTAGCGTGTTTTTGATTATGACGCTAAGTTACAAACAAAATCCCGTATTGCAAAAGTTTTTAAAGAATCTTTACCCCCATACTTCCCGTGTGATTTCTCTTACAAGGGCGAGTTTTGCCCATTGCTCTTCTGTTATTGCTCTTTGCTCACCTCCTCAATCTGCTTTATTATTTCGTCATTGGTCTTCTGCATCTTGCAGTAAATCCACCAGGAAACTGCTATTCCTATTACACCGCCCACGACACCGCCGTAGAATACACCCCACATACCTGTGTCGGCATTTATCGACATGAGGTGCAAGCCTATTTCTATTGAGAACCATACGATTAAGCCTATTAAGGCTATTATCATTATGGCGGCTTGCTTAGTGCGACGTTGTTTCATTTTTAGCAATTTCTCCATAGTGTTGACAAGATTGTCGCGGCTGTAGTCGCTGTTTTTAATAGCTCGCATATTGATGTCGTAGTCGCACCAAACATCACATAGGAGCAATATGATGAATGTGCCTAAACTCCACCAAGACATGTTGAAGTTGTACTTAACAGCAAAGGCTAAATACAGAAATATAGGGATGAGGATAATTTCGCCTATGACCATCTTTTTTATCCATGAGAATTGCTTCTTCATCGACTCAGCCACAATACGGTCGTTGATAATCTCTTGTTGCTCAAGTTGTTTCTTGAACGATGCCATCTGCGAACGCATATTTTCGAGTTCGTTATTATTGTTGCTCTTTTCCATATGAAATGATTTTGTAGGTTGAATAATCATTAAACACTTAACACTTAACATTTAATTATAGCTCCTTCATCCGTTTCAGTTGTTCACGGATGCGCACCAGTCTCACCGATACGTTTTTGGCTGTAATGCCAATGATAGCTGCTATTTCGTCGTAGCTGATGTCCTCGAGCCATAGCAGCACGATAGCACGGTCGAGAGGTTGCAAGCGGCTTATGCGTTGATGCAGAAACTGTGCCTGTTCTGATTTTACTTCACGACTGTTGAAGTAGTCTATGTCCATAGACAGCTGTGTCTTATGGTTGCGCTTCTTGCGTTTGTCGATGGTGATGCAGGTGTTTAGGGCCACACGGTAAATCCATGTTTTGATGTTGCTGCGTCCGTCAAACGATTCCATTCCGTTCCATAGTCTTATGAGCACCTCCTGAAACATGTCGGCAACCTCGTCATTGTCCTTTGAGAACATATAGCACACGGTGTATATAGTGCTACGGTTGCAACGGACAATGTCGGTGAATTGTTGTTCGTTTTCTTTCATAATTGATGTTTTATGTTTGGTATTTTTTATTCTTTAGACTAATGGTGTGTAAGGTTTGCTACGTGGAAAAGATAAAAAAGTTTTTCTGGTGTGTATTTTTTTTTGTGGTCGAGCGAAGGTAACTCGACCACATAAGGTTAACGCCTTCTATTGTTGTATTATTCTTTCATCGAGAGCGAAATGCGCTGGCGCTTACGGTCTACTTCCGTTACTCGCACTACAACGTGCTGGTGAAGTTTCACCACTTCGTTAGGGTCTTTCACGTAGCGGTCGGCAAGTTGTGAGATGTGCACCAGTCCGTCGTGGTGAACGCCAACGTCAACAAAGGCACCGAAGTTGGTAATGTTGGTCACGATGCCAGGAAGTAGCATTCCCACTTGAAGGTCGTCAATCTCGTGAACACGTGGGTCAAACTCGAAAACCTCTACCGCTGCACGCGGATCGCGTCCGGGGCGTTGAAGCTCAGCCATAATATCGGTGAGGGTTGGCATTCCAACAGTATCGGTAACATAGTCCTTCAGACGTATTGACTTCTGAAGTTCCTTGTTGTCTATAAGTTCTGCCACGGTGCAACCCTTGTCCTTTGCCATTGTCTTCACGATGTCGTAGCTCTCGGGATGGACGGCGCTGTTGTCGAGCGGATTCTTGGCTCCTGGTATGCGCAAGAAACCGGCACATTGCACGAAGGCTACCGGACCGAGACGCGGCACCTTCTTCAGTTCGGCACGCGACTTGAACGCTCCGTTCTTCTCGCGATATTCAACGATGTTCTTGGCTGTAGTTGCGTTGAGTCCGCTGACGTACATCAGCAGGTGGCGGCTTGCGGTATTGAGGTTTACGCCTACAGTGTTCACGCAAGATTCTACAACCATGTCCAAGCTCTTCTTCAGTTCGTTCTGGTCGACGTCGTGCTGATACTGACCTACACCAATGCTCTTAGGGTCAATCTTTACCAGTTCGGCAAGCGGGTCCATGAGTCGGCGACCGATTGATACGGCTCCACGTACAGTCACGTCCTCGTTGGGGAATTCCTCACGTGCAGCCTCTGATGCAGAATAAACCGAGGCTCCGTCCTCGCTTACTACAAAGACATTGATGTTTGAGTCGAGTCCTATTTCTTTCAAGAATGTAGATGTCTCGCGACTAGCAGTTCCATTGCCAACGGCTATTGCCTCAATGTCGTATTTCTTCACCATGCTGAGCACCTGGCGTGCTGCACCTTGATGGTCGTTCTTGGGAGCGTGGGGATAGATTGCTTCGAAGTGGAGCAACGTGCCCTGTGCGTCAAGGCAAACAACTTTGCATCCTGTGCGGAAACCAGGGTCGACACCCATTACTCGCTTCTGACCCAATGGAGCTGCAAGAAGGAGCTGACGCAGATTTTCGGCAAACACTTCTATTGCTTCATCATCGGCATTCTGCTTGCTTGATAGGGCAAACTCCGTTTCAATGGATGGCTTGAGAAGTCTCTTGAAGGCATCGTCGGCAGCTTCGCCTACAAGTTTGCTACACTCGCTACGTCCTAATACATACTGGCGATGAATCTTCTCCTTGCACACTTCCTCATCGGCAGAGATGCTGATGCGAAGGAATCCTTCCTTTTCGCCACGGCGCATGGCAAGCAGGCGGTGTGACGAACAACGTCGAAGGGGTTCGGAGAAGTCGAAGTAGTCGCTATACTTCTGTGCTTCGTCTTCCTCGGCCTTTGTCTTCACCACTTTCGAATAAATCACGGCCTCGCGTTTGAATACATTTCTAATGGCTTTGCGCACGTCCTCGTTCTCGTTGACAGCTTCGGCTATGATAAACTTGGCACCCTGAATAGCGTCTTCCACCGACTTAACGTCACCCTTTACAAATTTCTCTGCTGTTCGTAATGGATTAGAGTCGCGCTGCAACAGGATGGTTTGTGCCAAAGGCTCCAGTCCTTGCTGGCGTGCAATGTCGGCCTTGGTGCGGCGTTTGGGTTTGTATGGCAAATAGATGTCCTCCAGTTCTGACATTACCCAGCAGTTTTCTATGCGCTGGCGCAACTGGTCGGTCATCTTGCCCTGGTCTTCTATCGTAGAAATAATTGTTTCCTTGCGCTTTGCCACATCCTGCAATTTCTCGCGCATAAGTGCAATGTCAGAAACCTGCACCTCGTCAAGATTGCCAGTGCGCTCCTTACGGTAGCGGCTAATGAATGGCACGGTACAGTTTTCGTCGAGAAGTTCGAGGGTGTTTTCGACACTACGTTCAGACAATGATAGTGTGTCGGCAATGATTCTTGTAAATACGTTCATTATATTATAATAAGGTATAAATTCCACAGAACAGATAGGCGAGCATAAATTATATAGGCAAGCCTAAATGGTACTGGGTTGATAAATTTTTCTGCAAAGATAGTGCAAACCGAAGACAATGCAAAACAAGCGAGCTTGTTTTTACATATTCTTAGGGACGAAGGTCTCCCAAGTCTGGTCGTCGTAGAATATTCTTATCTCAACGATATGACGCTCGTGTTTGTCACAATTTTTTACCAACTGTATTCCCTTCGTTTTGCTTGGACTTTCTGGCTGTACAGTTTCAGGTGTTTCAGTATTGGGTGCCTCTGCTGTTGTATGGCTGCCATTGTTTGAATCGATTGTGTTGTTAGTGCTAATGTCAGCAGCGGCTTCAGGTGTAGTGTCAAAGTCTGGCGTATAATTGGTGGGGTGGGGAGTAGGGGAGTTGAACGATGCTCCAGCTTCAGAGTTGCGATAGTCAGTCATGGCTCCACGGCCGAACAAGAGCCAGTCGGTGGAGATGTCGGGAAAGCGACTCTTGATTGCGTCGACGATTTTGAGCGATGGGGCTGTGCGTCCGGTGAAGATGCTGCTTAGTGTAGCAGGGGCAACTTTTATGTTCTCGGCAAACTCCTGCTGAGTCATGTGCTGCGACTCTATGATTCTTTTTATTCTGTCTTTCATATGCGATGATGATGAATTCTTGTTTGTTCTTCTTCTTTTTACAAAGTTAAATCAAAAAAATGAAATATACAAGTTTTACAAGAATAAATACATTGCGCTTATATGCATTTGTATATGTGAATGTGGGTAGGTTTGGTTTGAGGTATTTAGTAGTGTGTAAATTGAAGTGGGGAAGTGTAGTATATAACCCTATAAAACCTTATCTATTACTTTAACTAAATATAGTAAATAAATGGTTATCAATTATAATTGTTGCGCAAATACAATGATGAATAAAGATAAAAATGGATAAAAACAAGCAATAATGTCGTTGTAACATACTTAAAGCTTTAATGAATATAATATAAAACACTTATATACAGTGTTTTATGAATAATTGAACGATTAGATATGAATATTCATACACAAAAACAAAGCTTTAAATTTACAAATATACATATTTAAATATTGTTGATTTGTAAAGAAAGATGAAGGATTTAAATTTACAAATACGCATTTGCGAAATCTGAATTTAGACAATTGCAAATTTGTAAATCGGTTATTTTGAATGTAAAAATATGTAAAAC
>NZ_JADYTS010000083.1 GCF_021531355.1 Leyella stercorea
CTATATGGGAAAAATTAAAGGATTTCTCTTTGCCGTACGACACAGAGAAATCCTAATGACCGATTTGGGATTATTGAATAGAACAGACTCAGCTTTCGTCAAGGGCGCTGTGAGTGGAGAGGATGGCAGCTTTGTCATCGACTCTTCATGCAACGGCGGAATCATCAAGGTGACATCCGTAGGCTATAAGACCGTCTGCAAGGATTGCGAGGGCGAGAACATAGGCATCATCAAGATGGAAGAGGATAGTGAGACGCTTGGTGAAGTAGTCGTAAAATCATCCCTGCCTAAGACTATCCTGAAGAATGGCGGAATGACGACAACCGTTGCCGGATCCGTACTTGAGAAGGCAGGAACAATGGAGCACCTGCTCGACCGCATCCCTAAAGTATCTGCCCAGAATGGCAGCATCAAGGTCTTCGGACGCGGTGAGCCTGTTATCTATATCAATGGACGACAGATGAGAGACAAGAGCGAGCTGGACCGTTTGCATTCCGACAACATCAAGTCGGTGGAAGTCATCACTAACCCTGGTGCTCGTTACGCTGCCAGCACCAAGGCGGTCATCCGTATCACAACGAAGAAGATACATGGCGAAGGATTCGGATTTGATGCCTCAACCACAGGAGAATATGATGAGGAGAAAAACTTCGGTGGATATAGCCAATTGAATATGAGCTATCGCAAGAATGGCTTGGATTTGGGAGCATACGCCTTTGGAGCAAAGCAATACCTGCCAAACAATGAAGACTTGCAGCAGAAGACTTATCTTGACAAGACCTGGAACCAGAAGAGTGAAAACAGACAAGTAAGTATAGTAGAAGCTATGAACTTCCGTCTGGATGCCAGCTACCAGTTGGATGCCAACAACTCTATAGGTGCCAACTTTGGCTTTTTGAGAAATCCGAAACAGACCTGCGAAGCCAATATGGCTACAGAAATATGGCAAGATGATGAGCGGACAGAGAACTCTGACAGCCACGGTAGTTTCTTCGAGCAGAAGAGTACTCTTTCAAGCAACATTTACTATGTAGGAAAGATTGGCAAACTCGGCATCGACTTCAATACCGACTGGCTTTGGTCGAAGAATAACGAGGACGTTGTTACCAAAGAGCAATATCAGGAAGTGGGGATGGACGCACAGAGCCAGACGGTTCATAGTCTTACTGACAAGAAATATCGTTTGTTGGCTTCCAAGTTGGTGCTTTCCTATCCTTTGTTGGGTGGTGAGTTATCTTTGGGTGGTGAATATTCCAACACGCATCGCACATCCAAGTATCAGGTAGTACCAACCAACTTCGTGTCGGATGATGACAGCCGTATAACAGAAAGTATGACTTCTTCATTCTTGACCTATTCAAGGGATTTCGGAAACGTGAGCATGGAGGCAGGACTGAGATACGAATACATCGACTTCAACTACTATGAATATGGCAAGTATGTGCCTGGGCAAAGCAAGTCGTATGGCAATTGGTTCCCATCCATCAGCTTGTCGATGCCTGTAGGCAAGGTACAGATGCAGCTGAGCTATGCTACCGACATCGACCGCCCTCCCTATCATTACTTGCGCAGCGGCATACAGTATGACAACCGCTACACGTATGAAACGGGAAATCCATTCTTAGTGTCTGAGATAAGCAAAAATCTTAATTATGAATTGGCTTACAAGTGGTTGACTTTCGATATGACCTACAGCCATACTTCGCATACGATGATGTCGAATGTGGAGACTTACAAAGACAATCCTGCAATAGGACTGCTTAAGCCTGTGAATGGAAAGGCATATAATCATGTAGAAGCTTCCGTCAACTTGCGACCTTCGTTTGGCATTTGGTATCCTTCATTTACGGCATCTGTGATAAAACAGTGGCTTGATATGGATGCACATGATGGCAAAATATCCAACAATCCTATGGCAGTATTCCGCTTTAATAACACCTTCAACACCAAGTTGGCAATGTTAACGTGGATGATGTCGTATACCACAAAAGGATATGGAAGAAATATATATTCGTATAAGCCAAGATTTTGTACCAATGTATCTGTATATAAGGCTTTCTTGAAAGACCGTTTGTCATTTGATCTCTTTATCTATGATTTGTTTGGAACAAACATTAGCCACATGAGTGCTCATTATGGCAAAATGAAGGACATGATTTGTGATAATCTGTCAATAAGCAAAGTGTCGCTTACTGTAAGGTATAAGTTCAACACAACAAGAAGCAAATATAAGGGTACGGGTGCAGGAAAAAGCCAGAAGAACAGAATGTAATCTGTCCGTCTGCAGTATCCGGTAATGGTGTAATGACAATAAATCTCTCTATAAATGAACAACCCAATAAAATTGTTGGTTAGTGGCGCAGACATGGGAGGCTTGATAGCCTCCTGTGCCTTGCACCATGACTTCCATAAAAGTCCTCGGCAGGAAGATAGATTTCATATCTATCGCATAGAAAAGGATACTCTGACCGTGGAAGATGTGGATGCATGCCCCTTGTCGGGCATCCGGTATGCGGTGAATGCAACCTTGCATAACAACGAAGCCTCTTTCACTTTCGATGAGAAATGTAAGGAGCAGGGCATCACCGTTATCCATACCGTCAATCTTGGCAAGGCAGCCTTTCTCGCTGTAGAGAAACCGAAAGGCTATCCATTCAGCGAAGTAGTGAAAAAAGGAACGGATGATTTCCGTTGCTCACTGGGCAAGTATATTTCGCAGTACGGTATGTTCTGGCAGATGCCTGTGCGTTGGATAGATGAAGCCATCAGGCATTATTCCAATGAGTCTTTCCCGCAACTGGGCATCGGAGCATATATTGCCGCCGGCTATTGTGCCAACATCCTCTCGAACCTTGCGGAAGGCAAGGAGGTGAAATACTTCCCCAAGTTCTATCTCTCGCCATTGGTGGAAGAGATATGATTGCGATCATATCATCTGATAGTTAGTGGCATGAAACAGCGCTTCGGCAATGTTCTTCACGCCCATCTTAGCGAAAAGGTTGCGCTTGCAAGCCTTTATAGTGTCAACCGACTTGCATAGTCGGTCGGCAATATCATTCATCGTGTAACCTTGGGCAGACAATCTCAAAACATCTCTCTCTGTCTCGCTCAAGGTTATGCCTTCTTTCTTTTCCCACTTGTGGCGCGAGGTGGAATATTCATAATAGCCGCGCTCACCATTCTTCTGCATGATGATATGTCCCGGTTCATCGGTAGCTGCCAACGATACGGTGCAGAGGGCAAGCCATATTCTTCCGTCATCAGAAAGGAGGATAGGGGTGAGGTGATGATGAATCAATCGGCTATTATTGCCATTGGTAAGATGAAAGTCGTACGAGATAGTATAGTCAAGTCGGTCGCCCACAGGCAATTCATTGAAAAGATCAAAACCTTTCTTATTCACTTCGAGTAGCATCTGCAGGTCAGCATCCGGAACATGGTCTATATACATCTGATAACCAGCCTCCATTAATTGCTCGGGTTCCAATCCGCAGAGATAAGCGAGGTTATCTGATGTATAGATGAAGTCCTGATGAAAATAATCGATGATATAGACGCACTGGTAGGTGCTGCGGGCAAAGGCCTTTGCCGCATTCACCAACAGTTCTATCTTGGCGTAATCCTCCTTGCTGATATGGTTCACCTCATTAGAATGGAGGAAGAAGTCGTGTTTTTCTTTATTCATATATTATCCTTTTAGTCTTAAAATGTCCGTTCCGTGACACCGAACGGACATTTTGATAGCGTTGCAATCTTATTTAATCCACTTCTTTCCAGTCTTTCAATCCTTTTCCCGTTTCGTCAAGTTCTATAGCAAGAGCAATAACCTTACGTTTGTCAGCTTTGAAAGGTTCGGCATATTGCTTGGCTCTTATCTGTTCGGTTGCTGCATCAATACCACCATTGTTGCTTAGCTTCAATTCAAGGACATAGATGAAGTTGGTTGTTTGCACAACCATATCTATTCTGCCAGTAGCAATCATCTTTTCTACTTCAACGCGGCAACCTATGGCATTGAATATTGTGCTCATTATAAGGCGATAGCGCTCCTCCATATCCATGCTTGCAAGCTTCTTGTTGCTATAGGGTACATCTGCAATAAGGGCTTTCAAGCATTTCATGGCTTCGGGGAGATTGCCCACGCTGAGGTAGAGATTAAGGAAAGCCTGTGTCGATTGCATGTCGTTACTCTTGCGCATGGCAAGTGTAGGCAATACAATTTCGCTTAATGCTTGTTTTACCTCGAAGTTGGGAATGCCAAGAAGGTAAGTACCGTTTATGTAACCCTTAATTGTGATATAGCCCGACTGATAAAGAAATAGTTCCGGTCCGCCGCCCGTTACATCAGAAGTTTCTATAATTGTGCTTAACAAGGCACAATGATCAAAATCTTTCAAACGAATCTCCATATCATCCACAAACTTAGGAAGCAAAGAGGTAGCACCGGATGAAGCCCAATAGTTCTTAAGGTCAGAATCAGCCAATGCATTGATGAGACTGAAAGGATTGAAGACATCCACCATGTTGCGGCGACTGAAATGATAGCCATCATAATATGCGGTCAACTGTGCTACGGCTTCATCGAATGTCCAGTCTTCATATTCTGCCAGCTTGTTGATTTCCGGTTTGAAATCACGCGTCACCTCTTCTTTGGTAATACCGCAGATGGCTGCATATTCCGGCTCAAAGCTAATGTTGCTCAGATTGTTGAGCACAGAGAAAAGTGAAATCTGTGTAAACTTGGTTATGCCTGTGATAAAGACAAACTTCTCGTATTTGTCGTCGGCTTTCAATATGGCAAACACCTCTCTATAGATACTGGTGCATGCTTCGTGCTGAGGAGTCTTCCACGAATGTTGCAATGGAGAGTCGTACTCGTCAATGAGGATAGCCACTTGTTGTCCAGTTTCGTTGTAAGCACCCTCAATGATGTTCTTGAATCTTACGGCAAGAGAACTATCTTGGCGTACAACAATTCCATACTCCGTCTCTAAAGTATGAAAAGCATTGTCAAGATAACTTCGCACAGTTTCTGGTCTCGCACCTGCCTGGCTCATGTCAAGTCGTATTACAGGTCGCTTCACCCATTCTTTCTCCATTTCCATTATCTTCAATCCCTCGAAGAGTTCCTTCTTTCCTGTGAAGTAAGCTTCGAGAGTATCGACAAGCACCGATTTGCCAAAGCGGCGTGGGCGGCTCAGGTAATTATACTTCTTTCCACTATTGGCAAGTTGCCAAATGATATCTGTCTTGTCAACATAAAGGTATCCTTCTTTTCTAATTACATCAAAAGACTGGATGCCTACGGGCAATCTTCTGTTGTTTGTCTCTACCATATCTATGGATTTTTGTTTCTTATTGCAAATATACAATGGTTTTTCCGAAACCTCATACTTTTCCTCCTTTCTTTGTAGATTATTATATTTTGGCGACTTTCTGCAAATACTCGCCAAGCAAGCTTGCCGCTCTTTATGCCATAGAACTGTTGTATAACAAATACGAAAAGAAAGCCTTGCAACTATATGAAGAGCTGCTAAGACGCAAAGACATGTTCTATATGCCAGGTGAAACGGCTATGGTACTAAACATTGTCGAGCGAATAGCAAAGTGACAGTCAGTTGTAAACAAAGGTTAAATATTAGCTATTTTGTTGCAAATCATTTGGTTTATAAAATAAACTAAGCTAAATTTGCAACCGTAATCATCAGTGTTAGAAGAGAATAATGCTGGCTAAAGCAAGTGAGAGTCGACCTCCTTGCTTCTCTTTTTCCAAAGATGGTTTATATAATAAACTAAGTGTTTAACCTGGCACATCGCGTTTGATATAGGCAATAAGTGTGTCGCAATAAAGTAAGAAAAAATGGAAGAGAAGAAGATTTCGGAGCAGGTGAGTCTTGAGATTATCACTCGAATGATAAATCAGACAAAGAAGGATTTGTCTGTAGGCAATGGTGACAGTTTCCTTATGTGGGGCTATCTTAGTACAGCAATATCGTTGGCAGTAATCGTCATGTTGCTCGCAACCAACGACCCAAGATATGCTTGGCTGTACATGGCCATACCTATAGCAGGATTCACAGTCTCAGGCATAAAGACCTACAAGGCAAAGCGCAAGAGTCATGTGGCAAGCACTTATGCAAGCAACACTATAAATAATGTGTGGGCTATCATTAGTGCCGTGTTTGCAGTCTACGCCATTGGCTGCCTATTACATTTCGGAGAAGTAAGGAGTTGGAATGGAATGTTTTTGTTGGGTATGTTGTTGCCGGGTATAGGCACATACACCACTGGCGTAATACTTAAGGAAAAGTCGATACAGATGTGCGGACTTCTTGGTGTAGTGATTGGTACAGGACTGCTTCGCTACTTTGTTTGTGGTGAACAAGTTATCAGTATTATGCAGATGGGACAGATGGTATTGTCCTTTGTGATTACCCTTATCATCCCCGGACATATCCTTAACTTCAAAGCAAAAAAGCAACAATAATGAAAGAGTTGGATCCATTACTCCATAGCCAGTTGCGTCTTGCCGTAATGTCTATTCTGCTGAATGTAGAGGAAGCTGACTTCAACTATATCAAGGAAAAGACAGAATCGACGGCAGGCAACCTTAGTGTACAGTTGGACAAACTGGTCACAGCAGGCTATATATCAAAGACTACAGATGGCTCGGGCGTAAAACCCCGAACCATCTGCAAGATGACAGACACGGGGCGCAATGCCATGATGAAATATGTGGAGGCATTGAAGACGTATTTTGCAGGGTTGTAATAAGCGGTTGTAGAATGCAAAATGTACTTATATGATATTCGTATTTGACATTATTCTATTAGTGCCAAATACGATATCAAAAAGCTTGTATGTTTCAATGAATAATTGTATCCTTGTTGAGGATAATCTATGAAAATCCGCAATACAAACAAATAGATACATAATGTATGATTGAACGTATATGCAATATTGACAATGAGTTAGAGGATAGTATATTCTTGTTTGGTGCCCGTCAGACTTGAAAAAGTACTTTTTTGCGTCAGAAATCGCATCGTCGTCTATCTGCATATATTGATGTTTATCTTAAAGAAGAAATTAAGGAAGAGGCTCTTGTAAGGAACCTAAATACTTTTTGTTGATAGTTTCGTTAGATCCTATCAACTGAAAGATGGGAGATGTAGAGTGTATCTATATCATTGATTTTTTCAGAAGACTTTGGAGCGAAGGTATATGATAATCTGTAATCTAATTATTATTCAAGATATATTATTGCTTGTAACAATTCTAAGAATCGTGCTGCATGATTGCCATCCATCTGTACGTGATGAAACTGGAAGGAGATTGGGAGCGTGGTTCGGAAGAAGCCACGGCGATAACTTCCCCACATCAGCATGGGATTACAAAACTTATCCGTGTATTGGTTCACGATGCAGTCAAGCTCCGTTCCTATCATCGCCGACGTTCCCACCACCATCGCATCCTCTAAAGAAGATGACTTGCATTCAGCAGCAGCCTCAGAAGTCAGGCGAAGATAATCTTTATTAAACTTCTGAATATCATCAGAATAAGGAATATCGCAGGAGTTTATTCCACCCTTCTTATTCTCCACGATTACATTAATGGCGATTGAATCGTATTGCATCAATCGCCAGGATGAGCCAAAGTCTTTTTCCGGAAGAAGATAAAACTCCTTGGTTCTCGATGCAGCACAGCCTATCGCCCAGCACAAGATCATATTGAATTTCCATCCCCTCTTCCTGCTTATCTTCAAAATTCGGGAAACATCGAATGTCTTGGTCAGGATGTTATTGTAATAGACTTGCTGACTATATACGACAAAAACGAAATCTCAAATATCTCCGACGACTTTATCACGTATTTGCTCAATGAGCGAAAAAATATATAATCTATTTATATCTTCAGTTTAATGTAAGTTCGGTCGTCGAAGCTTACGTTTCCTTCAACCAGTCCCTTGGTAGCAACAAATTCGCCTATGTTCTGTGGATCATCAATTAGATGGTGTGCCAAGGCTTTTTCGCTTTCTTTTAGTGTAGGTAGCAGAGTAGGGTAGCCGTCAGATGCAAGCACAACAGAATTTGATGCCTTGACAATGTGAGTGCCAGGCATATATATTGGTGTTCCGTCAATAACGGCATACTGTCGGTTTTGTCCCTCCAGCATAGCCTTTATCAGTTGAGGCTCAATAGTGCGTCGTGCATCTTTAGGCGACATACCATTCTTTATAAGTGCTGCACGTTGCATGGCAATCTCTTGTTCGTAAGGCTTGGAGTTGTCGTAATAAGTTCCGTCTATTATAGCTTGGCAGTCGCCCACCATCCACACTTCTTTCTTACTGTTGCTATATATAATGGCAGAAGCCGTAAGGCGTTCCTCTGGATGCTCTGCCATACGTTCCGTTATACCACGTTTGTCGTATTCTTCAGCAAAGCGAAGCGTTATTCCTCGGCAGAAGTCGTCCATGGTATAGTCGGCCGGCATCTGCTTGATATACTCGCTTATGAGCAGCATGGCAAAGCGTCCGTTCTTCATCGAAGGTTCAAGCCTTGTCGGGGTCTTGCTTGTGCTACCATCGATAACGGCAGCAAAGTCATTGTTCACGACAATGCCGTCCTCGCAGTCGGCAGCAGTATGCTTACCGCAAATGAAATGTTCAGTTATTGTCATATCAATCGTTAATATTGCTGTTTTATAATATCCTCAACTTCATAGTATATTTCTCTACACCTTTGCTCTTGCATTTTATTCTTTATACCGACAGCAATCATATCCTCTAATGATGGGTGAGCCGAATTGTTTACTGATGTAGCGTGTTCGCCATTATATCCCTCAGTGCAATGAGTAAGGTCGTATGCGGGAGCCAAATGCCAATGCCATTTGTTGTCCTTGTCTTTGGTAACTATAAAGCTGAAATTCTTGCAATGATCGTCTTTGTTTTCTGCAATATAATTGAACACCATTCTACGATACATTTGTTCCACATCTTTATAATTCTGTGTAAGATAGCCGGTCAGTGCCAATAGATTAACATAGTCAAGCACAGGGTTGCTAAGAGATATTGACAGCAAGCCACCTGCTGTAGCTGTGTGTATACGTTCACCATCAGCAGTAATGTCAAAGCGACGGGTCGTGAAATATTTATCATTAATCAGTTTGAAGTCGGGTACGATAATGCCACATTGTCGTGCTTTCTCGTTGTATTCAAATTCTTGTTTGCCCATGTCTTGTGGATCATAAGTATGGCGGAATTTGATAAGCCAATGTCCTTCTTCGTCAGAGAATATAGCCTTAGGCCTGCAACCTCCACTATTACCACTATTGTATAGAAGCAGTCCTGCGTCTGTGTCTTGCTGTTCTCTTAATACTTCAAGGGCTTTTTCTTGCAAAAGGTCGAAGTCTTGCAGTTCCATTTCTCTTTCTACAATAGTCTCAGGCTCATATGTTAAAGCTCCCATACCACCATTTCCTACTAAGCTTAAGCGGTCGAGTGCAGAGAGTTCGAAGTCATTAATGCCTATTTTTAGTAACGTCTTGTGAAGAAGATAGCGGCCATAGCCATCAGGCAAACTGTCTTCGAATATGCCAAAGTTGCCATTGAAATGATTTGGCTGAGCAATAAAAAGTCCGGGTTTCAATGGCAATTCCAAGGGAGATATGCTGAATCCTTCTGTCAGCCATTGACTATCGTATTCGAAGACACAGCATTTCTTGTCGGCAGTTAATGTTAATGTGCCGACCTTTTTGTTGTGAAACCTAACTTGTAATGATTCTATCTTTTTCATTTTCATAATCAATGTAAGCTTGTTTTATCTCTTATAGGCTTTTTTCTTGTTCATGTTTCGCTTTATCTCTTGCAGTTCTTCCATTGTGTCATACTTCTGTTGTGAGAAGATATGCCGAATTTCAGAAGTATATTCTAATGCCATAGCAATGCCTATTAGGTTTTTGAGTGAAATGAGTCCTTTCTGTTCAAATCTCACAATATTGCTCACAGCAACTCCCGATTTCTCAGCCACTTGTTCGCGAGTAAGGTTCTTCTCTATTCTACGACGGCGGAATTCGGCAGCTATCTCCTTTGCAATCTCGTCTGGATTGTCGTGTAGATAGTTGTCTAATATTGCTAATATCTTATTTGTTTCTGCCATAATCAATAATTTATTGATAATATATTATCGATTGCGAAGTTACACGTTTTTGTTGAAATGACAAAGGTTAAGTATGGTTATTTTGTTGTTTAAAATAATTCTACCTATCTATCTTTTTTGTACTTTTGTACATGAAAAATAATGAGACAAATAAATACAAATATGTTCCACTTTCTAAAAAAGTATTCTCCAGATTATGCCCAAAACACTATTGAGGGATGGTCAATAATTTTGGTTGTTGCTGTTGGTTGCGAAGTGTCATCCTTTGCTAATAGTTGGTTGGGAATGTTGGGTATGTTCGTAATTGGTGCCTTATGTGCTCACATCATAGCTTGTCTCATAAAATATTGTATGACTAATAAATGATTTAAAGGATATGTACTAAACCGATTGAAACTGTTGGACTCACAATGTCCAGCAGTTTCAATCGGCTTATAATCAGCGTTATTTCTTTTTCGGTTTATCTTCTGTTAAAAAGAACTGGCAAAACTCTCTTAACTGCTGTTGCATTTGTTCCTGTGGTATTACACCTGCACAATATCTCAATATGGTTTGTCAAAGTCGTTAGTGTCAGGATATTGGGCATTTGTCCAGTTTGTGATTGGACAAATAGTGCAGTTTCTGACTGCACAAATTTGTCTGTCATATATTTTCTTATAGTTGCAGCAAATGTTTCTGAAGAATATTCATCACAAAACATCACCATGTTATAAAGATTTCTCTTGCTAAATCCCTTAATATCAGGGCGCTTTGAGCGAATATATTCAGACAGTTGGGATACTTCCTGCTTTTTGCAGCGCAGAGATTTCCCGGTTACTGGTTGCGTCTTCAGTCATGCGATAAGACACCTGAACGAGCAATCCGTATTTAGGTACACAGAAATCCGCTTCTACATTTTTTTCGCAAACATGCAGTCTATACACTGTATAATTCACCCAAAACATGCAGTGTATAGACTGCATCCCCGTCGTTTTTTACGACAAAAGTAATGTATTTA
The DNA here is from genome assembly GCF_021531355.1 of Leyella stercorea. Classification (GTDB taxonomy): domain Bacteria; phylum Bacteroidota; class Bacteroidia; order Bacteroidales; family Bacteroidaceae; genus Prevotella. Next base: position 11,152 of record NZ_JADYTS010000083.1, read on the forward strand.
TTACATAATAATTAGACTTGTTTTATGCGTTAGCATCGATTGGTACGAGCGCTCATAACAACTGGTGCGCATGCTCATTTCATATGTCACGCCGTCTCATTTCAATTGTGGTGGGGTGGCGATAGTGACGGTTTTAGGAGAGCTTTTTTAGCTTTTACATATCTAATTCAAATGTTTTTCGTATCTTTGCGATGGATTTCTCCGTATTTCACGGTATGATATCCAGACATTGTGGTAAAAAATATGCATTCGCTATTATTTCGCGTTTAGCCAAGAGCCTCGGAAACTCATTTGGAATAAAAAGCACGAATAATATGTGACAGGTGACTCGTATAGTTATCCCTGGAAAATTGATAAGCGATGCACACGCAATAGGCGTGGTGCATTCTTAGAAATTTCCGGGGTTCCAATCCGAGGCCACCCCGTGCTAAACGCGATAAGGATGGCATCACGCTTTTCTTATGTCTTGTCGTACCGTGTCGCGTTTGCGGATTGATGGCTCACCCGATAAACTAGGGGGAAGACGCTTTGATTCTATAGAAAATTTATACCTTTGTGCCATGAATAAT
>NZ_JADYTS010000084.1 GCF_021531355.1 Leyella stercorea
TATCGCTCAAGAATAAAAGCTTGAGCGATATTTTTTTTGATAGTGTATCTACTAGCATCGCGGATACGCTTACTGAAAATCAGAGCATTACGAATGGACGAACTGCAATATTTCATAGAACAAAAAATAGAGCTTTTGGCACGAGAATCAAACTTGTGCCCCGCTCTTGATTACAGTGAAGGTATGGAAGCAGACGAACAAAAATGTTATATTAATTATTTGGCAGATCGTGTAAATGCTGATGATTTGGAGAAACGTGCAATGAAGCTTGTTTTACAGGATTCTCTTGATAAACAAAAAGAATACGATGTCCGCTTGTCAAAACTTGATGCCGTATTGTCAGATGTTGAAGATCTCCTGACTTCGTCACTCATAAAGTGTATTTTATGTGTGACGAAGTCAGGAAATATGAGCTTTTTGAGTAACGACGTCATGAGAGATTAAGATGAGCATAGACAAGGTGCTTACATTGGCTAAGACCATCACAACCATACAGATTAAGTTACCTCTGAACAAGGAGGTTTACACCCAAACAATGTTGATAGCAAGGCATCAGAAAATAGCTAAACTCTTTGACGAAGATTTTTGGGTGACACGTTGACGAAGTCAGGAAAAATAAAAATAGGAGGAAAACGAATCATTTTCCTCCTATTCCTATGTGTCAAACAACTGGCTTATTTCTTTTCGCCAATCTGTTTCAGCATTTCATCCACAGCAGTCTTCAGCTGACGGTCGTTGCCGTTGATGAAGTCTTCAGGAGTATTGTATACAGTAATGTCCGGATTGAGCTGTGTGTTCTCGGCGTATGTTCCGTCAAGACTCATACATCCCACCTGAGGAATGCCAAATACAATTGATCGGTCAATCATAGTCTCCCACCATACGGCCGTCATAGTTCCTGCAACAGGAGCACCAACGAGTTTGCCTATGCCGAGAGTCTTGTAGACCAATGGGAATCCATGGCCGTTGCTGTAGTCGTCCTCGCAGATGAGTACGCACGAAGGCTTCACCCACTTGTTGAACGGGTCGCGACCTATGTATTGTCCGCGTGGCATGAACTTCTGATATTCCTTGCCGTTGAGCAGCGTACACAGGTCGTCGTGCAGCCATCCGCCTCCGTTGTGACGTTCGTCGACGATTACCGCCTCGCGGTTGCGGTTCTTGTCGCTCAGCAGTTCACGATAGACTGTACGGAAGCTCTCGCTGTTCATAGCCTTTACGTGTACATAGGCGAGACGGCCACCCGACAGGCTGTCTACCAGCTGACGGTTGCGCTCCACCCAACGCTTGTAGAGCAGTTCGTTCACCTTGCCCATTGACATTCCCTTTGTAGTAATGTCGAAGGTGCGGCCTCCCTTGGCGCGAACGGTCAGTCGGATTGTTTTGCCAATCTTTCCGTCGAGCAACGGGAAGTAGTCCATACCGGCTTTGATTTCTGTACCGTCGATTTTCTCGATGATGCAGCCAGTCTTTACGTCGGTCTGCTTGCAGGCAATCTCGCTGCCCTTCACAATCTCCTCAATCTTCAGTCCGTCGCCTGTGTAGTTCTCGTCGAAGAAAAGTCCGAGGTTTGCGGTCTGCATCGAAGCCCACAGTCCGTTGTATCTTGCGCCTGTATGCGATGCGTTCAGTTCGCCCAGCATCTCGCTCAGCATCTCCTGGAAGTCGCTGTTGTTGTTGATGTAGGGCAGGAAGCGCTCGTAAGTCTTGCGGTAGCCTTCCCAGTCTACGCCATGCAGGTTCTTGTCGTAGAACTTGTCCTTCACCTGTCGCCAAACGTGGTCGAACATGTAGGCACGCTCCTTGTAGGGCTGATAGTTGAACGGAGCCTCAAAGTCGATGTTCTTGACAGTTCTGCTTGATGGCGTAACCTTCTTGATGCCGCCGTCGCCAGCCAGATATATGTTCTGGTAAGTCTTGTCGAACACCATCTCGCCACCTCCGAGGTTCTTCATCAGCAATTCTGTATGACCTGTAATAAGGTTGCGGCGCCACAGGTCGGCACCACCCTCAAACGAAGCCTTATAGTAGATGTTCTCGCCCTCCTTGTCGAGCAAAGCGTCGCCGAGGAACGAAGAGTTGACCGTAAGGCGCACGATGCGGTCGCGGCAGTTTTCAAGATCGAACTTCAGAGCCTCAGTCTCCTGTGCTTTCGGCTTCTCTATATCCATCTTCTCCTTCTCTTCTTTCTTTTCCTCCTGCTTCTTCTCCTTATTAGTCATGTTCTCCTTAGCCAGGGCACGCTCCTCCTTGTTCATGCGGAAGCGCTCGTAAGCCTCAAGGTCGAAGAACATCAAGTAAGCGTCCGATTCAGCTCCCCAGCTGCCGTGGCTGCGGTATCCGGCACGGTCGCTGCTGAACAGCATAGCCTTGCCTCCAAGCACCCACTTGGCGTCGCCCTCATTATATCCGCTTTCGGTGAGGTTGTGTATTTCGCCGTTGCCCGAAGCGTTCACCAGGGCAATGTCCGAATTGTTCCATCCTCCCACGCCGATGTACGAGGAGAGCAGCCACTTGCTGTCGGGACTCCATGAGTAGTCGATGTCGCCGTCGCTGTACGAATAGACGAACTTGCCGTCCATAACAGTCTTCACGTTCTTGCCCTTGGCGTCCATCACGCGCAGAGTGCCACGGTTTTCCCAGAAAGCGATCTGCTTGCCGTTAGGGCTGAATTTCGGATGGAATGAAGTCTGGTCGGATTGTGTCAGACGTTCCTCTACGAGTTCGGTAGCGTAAGCAAACTGCTTCTCGTCCTTGTTCTTGATGGTTGTAGCGTAGATTTGCCACAGTCCGTTGCGCTCCGAGTCGTAGATAATGGTACGTCCGTCGGGCGCAAAGTCGATGTCGCGCTCCTGTTCAGGAGTGTTTGTAATCTGCTTTGTAGTGCGGTATTCTATCGAAGTGACGTACACGTCGCCATGCAGCACGAATCCGATTTCCTTGCCATTTGGCGACAGCTTGATATTATAGGCACCTGAGTTCTTAATCTGTCGTATCAGTTCCTTGCCCTCGTTGTCTGCCACAATCTTTATGGCAGTCTTCTGCGGCTGTGCTCCCTCGCGTACCGTGTAGATTTCGCCGTCGTAGCCATAGCACAGGGTGCCGTCAGCGGCAGCCGAGAGGAAGCGTATAGGATTCTTCTCGTGGTTGGTGATGCGAGTCTCCTTGCCGTCGAGAGAGCGGCGGTAGATGTTGAGCGTACCGTTCTGTTCGCTCAGATAGTAGAACGACTTGCCGTCGGCAGCCCATACGGGGTCGCGGTCTTCGCCGTCGAATGTGGTAAGTTTCTTGAACTTCTCGCCGCTTTTGAGCCAGATGTCGCGAGTGATGGGCGAGCGGTGGTGCTTGCGCCATTCGTCCTCATATCCCTTGCGGTCCATATAGAGCACGTCGCCCGAGGCGTTGATGTCGAGCGCGTCCATTGTTACCTCAGAGTACAGCTTGGGGCGTCCTCCGTCCATTCCTACTGAGTAGATCTGCGGGAATGATCCTGCAAAGATTATAGACTTTGTAGTAGGCATCATCGAGGTCTTGAACAGGATGGTTGAGTTGTCCTTCCAGCGCAGCGGATATTCGTTGCCGCTGTGGGTTGTCACACGACGTGGAATGCCTCCGTCGGCGCTCATCACCCATACGTCAATGCTACCTTCGCGGCTCGACGCGAAAGCGATGTTCTTGCCGTCGGGACTCCATACAGGATACGAGTCGAATGCAGCGTTTGAGGTGATTTGTTTGGCTGTGCCTCCGTTTGACGACACGGTGAAGATGTCGCCACGGTAAGAGAAGGCGATAGTCTTGCCGTCGGGCGAGATTGCCGGGTGACGCATCCATAGCGGATTGTCTTGCGCTTGTGCGGCAAAGCCGTAGGCTGTCAGGAGTGTGGTTAGTACAAGCTTGTTCATAGCTGTTGTTTTATAAGTTAATTTGATTTGAGTAACATCAGATTGCTTTATCTGAAAGTAACATCAGATTGTTCCGTCTGTTTATTCTATTTGCTCTGAGGGTGTTTATCTGCCCATTCCGCAACCGGATGGCTGGTCAGCCTTGTCGGTTCTTACGGTACCGGCATTCTGTGCGCTGAACTCTCTGTTTATCTCAGCCAGTTCCTTGCGTCCGAAGATGTAGTCGTCGTACAGGTCATCCATGTCTATGCCTTCACATTCGGCGTCGCCGAAGCCGCCAAGTGCTACTTTTACTATTTCCATACGCTCGTCGACTGTTGTGTCCTTAATCAGTAAACTTTTGTTTGCCATTATATTTAATGTTAAATTATTAATTATTATGTTTAATTGTTATGATGTGAACCAATTCAAAATTCATAATTGGATAATTCACAATCGCATGCGAAGCAGCGAACAATTCAAAATTCAAAACTCAAAATTCAAAATTTCTTCACGCCCCTTACGGCTTCTGCCTCCAACGGGTTTTCGGGCCAGTAGTGTTTGGGATATCTGCGTCGCAGTTCCTTGCGCACTTCAAAGTATGTTCCTTGCCAGAAACTTTCGAGGTCTTGTGTCAGCTGTACCGGTTTGAATCCGGGCGACAGCAGCTCCATAAGCAGCGGTTGCCTTCCGTCGTCTACGCATGGCGTGCGTTCCATTCCGAAGCATTCCTGCAGACGTACGCTCAGCACAGGAGTCTCGGCTCCTTGTCGGTAGTCTATGCGAATGTGCGATCCTGTCGGCACGGCTATGTGAGTAGGTGCGATACGGTCTATTTCCAGTTGCGTCTCGTATGGAATCGTATTCCACAGGATTTCGGTGAGGTTCAGTTTCTTCAGTTCGGCAGTAGTCGACTTTATGTGTCCTCCCTCGTCAAGATACAGCGGCAGCCAATCCTTGGCATTGGCTATCATGTGGCAGGTTGAGATGTCTGGAATGTGCAGTTCGGGGTGCCATGCTACCACTTGCGCCACACGGTTCTGCAGACGCGTCACGTCAGTCTCGCTCCATGCAAACATGCTCAGTCCGTCTTTTTTCGCAGCCTCACATATTATATTAATGACTTCTTCGTTGTCGGCATTGTGTATTGGCTTGGAACTTACGGTCAGTTTGCCTATTCTTCTTTCCGTCTGCATCAGTACACACCCTTGTTTGCTGTCCCACGCCACGTTGTCTCGTTGCCTGATTATTGAGTCGTCAAGGTCGTCGGGATTGAGCGGAGCCGCCAGGAACACGCGTCCGGCAGAGGTCGAGGCATTGTTGAGCGAGGCTATTGCCAGCCACTCGTGTGCCGATTGCGAGTCGTTCTGTTCAAGCGTCACGTTAGCGCCGCTTGCCAGTCTGTAGCCGCCAATGTTGTTAGTGCTCATGGCTATTCGTTCGGGGTAAGCATAAGCCACCAGCATTCCAACGTCCGTAGGTGCCACGTCGTTGTTGTTTTCTGCTACATGAGCCATTCGTCTGTATTCGGCAGCAATCTGAGCTATGCGCTGCCATCTGCCCGTCTGCTTGTTTCTGCGAGCCTGGCGTAGAGCGGTAATTCTCAAAGCCAGGTCAGTCCCAGCTGTTTCGCCCATAGGGTCTTTCTCCTCAAGTATGGCAGCTATATCGCACGCCACGCCCTTGAGCAGTTGGTCGGCAGCTTGCAGAATCATTCTTGCAATACGTGGATGGCAGGGTAGGGCAGCCATGCGTTTGCCGAGCGTAGTTATGCAGCCCTTTTCGTCTATGGCTCCAAGTGTGAGTAGCAGGTTGTGTGCCTTGACGATGTTGCCCTGGGGTGGCATCGTGAGCCATGGCAGAGCCTTTATGTCGTTCTCGCCGAATGCTGCAATGTCAAGTAGCATTGGTGCCAGGTCAGCTTCCTCTATCTCGGGCTTTCGCTGTTCTGCCATAAGGTGTTCTGAAGCTTTAGTCCATAGTCTGTAGCACACGCCCTCGGCAACACGTCCGGCACGTCCGCTGCGCTGTGTAGCCATGTCCATGCTGATGCGTACCGTTTCAAGATGGCTCAGTCCCGTGCGTGCGTCGAACTCCATCTGTCGGCACAGTCCGGAGTCAACCACCACTCTCACACCTTCTATCGTAATCGAAGTTTCGGCTATTGGCGTAGCCAGTACCACTTTGCGCTCATCTTCTCTTGACGGAGCTATTGCCTTGCGTTGCTGTTCGGGCGGCAGATTGCCATATAGCGGCAGCACCCTTGTGGGCTGTAGCGAAGAGCCGAGCAGTTGCTGGCAGCGTTCTATCTCGCCCTGCCCGGGTAGGAATACCAGTATGTCACCCTTGTGTCTGTTGTGCGCCTCTACCGTTGCAGCCGCAGCTCTTTGCGGCATTTCCCATCGGTCGGCATCGGTCTCGGCATTAGTTATGTCAACATCAAACATACGGCCTTCACTCTCAATGAGCGGAGCCTTCAGTTCGTTGCATATTGACGAAGCGTCGATAGTTGCCGACATTATAACTATCTTTATATCGGGTCTGATTATTTCCTGCGCCTGACGTGTCAGGGCCAACGCCAGGTCGGAGTTGATGCTGCGTTCGTGAAACTCGTCGAATATTACTACGTCCACACCCTCAAGCGTAGCGTCGTCCACCAGCATTCGTGTCAGAATGCCTTCGATCAGCACCTCAATCCTTGTCTGGCTCGACACCTTGCTCTCGAATCTTACCCTATAGCCCACGGTTTGTCCAACGGGTTCGCCTATCATCTGAGCCATTCGTTCGGCTATCTGTCTGGCGGCGAGTCGGCGTGGTTCGAGCATCAGCACCTTGCCTGCTCTGTCAGGTCCTTCTGCACCATTGTTCAGTCCTGCCATTATGGTCAGCGGCAGCAAGGTCGACTTGCCTGCACCTGGAGGCGCAGTCACTACTACAGAGCTGTGCTTCTCCAACGCCTTGTTCACGTCAGCAGCAATCTGCGCAGCGGGCAGCGAGAGGTTATGGCTTATTATTTCATTAAAATCCATCTATTATGGGTTGTATTACAATCTTTCGAGCACCAGTTTTATCAGGTCGTCGATATGATTCTTGTATGCTGTGTCGGCACGTCCAGCCCTTCGGTTGGCAATCACCATGCAAACGGTTGTGGCGTGATGTCCCATCAGTCGTGCAAGTCCTGCAAGTGCCGAACTTTCCATTTCGAAATTGGTTATGTGCAATCCGTTGTATTCGAAGCTTTCTATCTTCTCGTTCTGATTAGGGTCGGCAAGCGGAATACGCAGTTGGCGTCCCTGCGGGCCGAAGAATCCGCCGCACGCTACCGTGATGCCCCTCACCATTCCTTCTGCTATGCGCTCCACGAGAGTCTCGTCCGCCTTGATTACATAAGGATAGGGCTGGCACATATTGCCCGTCCATCCGAGATGGTTGATGAGTGCGCGTTCCATTTGCAGGTCGCACACGGCATTACGTCCGGCGTAGAAGTTGAGCAATCCGTCGAATCCTACCGAATATTCCGAGCACACGAACGTACCTTCGAGAGTATTGAGTTGCAGTCCGCCACAAGTGCCAATTCTTACTATTTCAAGGCTGCGTGTCTGTTCCTTCTCCATGCGGGTGTTGAAGTCGATGTTGGCAAGAGCGTCAAGCTCGTTCATCACAATGTCGATGTTGTCGCATCCTATGCCAGTAGACACCACCGTGATTCGTTTGCCCTCATACTGTCCGGTCACGGTGCGGAATTCGCGGCTTTCCACCTCACACTCTATGTTGTTCAGATGCGATGCCACAAGCGCCACACGTCCGGGGTCGCCTACCAATATCACCTTGTCAGCCAGATGTTCCGGCTTCAAATGCAAATGGAAAACGCTGCCGTCGCCGTTGATTATCAGCTCCGAAGCAGCAAAATACTTCTTCTCCATAGTAGAATTTTAAAATTACAACTTACACTCCTTCTTTCGCAGTTCGCCCAATGTCTTTTTGAGTTCTTGTCGCAGTTGGTTGGTCTGCTGTTCCAGTTGCTGTATTTGCTGTCCTATCTGCGCCTTGTTTCCAGCGGCAGCTGTATGGTATTCGGCACGCATGGCGGCCAGCTTGGACATTTTTGCGGTCAGCTCGCTTTTCATCTTTGTTGTTTGGATGTAAGCCTTGCGTGTGTCTTCCGATTTGAATTGGCTGACACTTGTGTAAGTAACCTTGTCGTTTACGACGAAATTTATGCCATCAGCCTTAGCTTGCATCTGAGTGTTCTCCATTTTCAGACGTTTGAGCTGCTGCATGGCATTCTCGCGCATCTCGGGTGTTGGCCAAGTCTCGCGGATGCGATTCAGACAAGCCAGACTGTGAAGCTTTTTCTCTTCTATGGAGAGAGCGTCGTAATTCTGTCGGGTGTCAGTAGGTACGAATGTGTAGACGCACACCTTTCCTTCGGGCTGGTTTCGGGTTGATGCAAACCATGCCAACTTGTCAGCATCGGCAACGATGTAGGCAAAATCGTCTGAAGGCGAGTTGAACGGCAGACCGATGTTCTCGGCATTAAGGAAATTTCCCTCGCCAGCCTCTATCTTTGTCATGTAGATATCGCGCTTGCCAAGTCCCTCTTCGTCCGACACGCCAGCAAAGTACAACGTCTGTCCGTCGCTTGACATGAACGGGAAACTGATGTCCTTGAATTTACCGTTCACCGACTTCACGGGTTGCGGTTCTCCCCATTGGCTTCCTACCATGTCGCGTGTGTAGAGGCGGGCTATGCTGTCGCTGCCCATTTCGGTGTAGTAGCAACGGTTTCCGAATCCGTTGACAAACACGTACGAGTTGTTGGCTTTGTCTGCATTGAAGAATGTGTTGTACTTCACGAATCTGCCGTAACTGGCTGGCAGCGGAATCTCAGCCATCACATTGTCTATGTCCACTACGGTGCTGTCTATCACAAACACCTTCTGTGTGCTTGCCAGCATGTCGTCAAACAGGGCCTTGGCGTTAGGGCTCATGGCAGGCAGATTGTCCGTAGGCTGTGGTTTTACAGCCGTAGCCTTGCCCTTAGAGCGCTGTGTCTTACGTGTTTGTGCGTTCAGTCCCGATGTGGTTATGGCGAGCGCCAGGAGTATGATTAGTTTCTTGCTGTTCATAATTATATTTTGTTTCAGTCGTTATTTTATAAGATAGAAGAGCAGGTTGCGTGTTATCGGGTTGCCTATCATCTTTCTGAAGTAAGCGTATTTTTTGGTGTAGTTGCGGTCGGGCAGCGGATACAGACCTTTTCTTGCCAGTCGCTCCATGGTCTTCACCAGCGTCTTCTTGTCGTGCGTAGTGCGTATCACGTCACACAGATAGTCCATGGTCAGTTGCGCTATCCGTCGGTTAAGGGCTGGGCGGTCGGTTTCGGGAACTACGAGTTTCAGCATGTTCACGAGTGTCTTCTCCGTCTCGGCAAGTCGGTTGGCATGGATAGAGCCGTCGGCAGCAGATTGTGCCGTTTGCTGGCTTGCCAGATAAGCGTAAGCGTCGGTATAGTAGAATCTTTCCGAGCGCAGCAGCAACTTGGTCAGAAACTCGTTCTTGTTGGCTATTCTCTCGTTGAATTCCTCCGACACAATTAGGCTCTTCTCAAACATGTAGCCTATCTTGGAAGCCTGAATGGTATTGCCCTTCATATACGTACTGCCCAGCATAGGCCCCTCATATGTGAATGGCGTTGTGGCGTCGGCTGCATTGTCCGTGTTTTTGTAGAACATAACGTCGGGATTGTGATAGCGTGCTATGTCAAGACAGTGCTCGTATGGTGCACGCAGCAGTCGGTCGGTGCTGCCAACCAGTTGCACGTAGCGTCCAGTGCTCAGCCTCAGCGCCAATGCGTATGCTGCCGATGCTCCCTTGCGCTTCAGGTGAATGTACGTTATTTCGTATTCATTGTTGAGCAGCATGCTCAGCGGGGCGGAAGTCTCTCCGTTGTCTACTATGATTATCTCTCTGTCCGCATCAGCCAGCGACAGCTGTAATATGCTGTCCAGACATGCCCTTAGATTGGCAGGCTCAGCGTCGTGGCTGTACACGATGAAGCTTATGAGTGGTTTTGCCGACATATTTCTGTGTGTGTTTTTATGAGTTTTATTCAGTTTGACGTTGTTACCATTGCAAATTTAGATAAAATTTCCGAATTATAAGCCAGTTGGGATAAAAAACAGAAATGAATATCTCCGAGTGCTCGCTGCTTGAGTTAAAAAGTCAAGACCGACATACCTAAAATCTTGCATCAACGTGCTCTAAGTCACAAATTATATTTATTTTTGGGAAGAATTCATAACCCCCAAATGATATAAACATGTGTATCATATTGTGTATAAGTTTATACAAATTGTTATGAATTAAAACTTCATATGAAAAGAGTTATACAGGAAAGTGTACTTTTATTACAATGAATTAAAAGTTGTAAAATTTACAAATTTCCTTTGGTCGTTTAAGATATTGTTGTATCTTTGCAAATGTAGAAAATGAGAACATGAATTCAAAAGAAGCAATAGCCAGTTTGGCAGAGTGCGGTGTAAAGCCCTCTGTACAGCGTATAGCGATAATGCATTATTTGCTAACGCACTATACCCATCCTACGGTTGACGATGTCTATCGTGGCTTGAGTGGCAAGATGCCTACTCTTAGCCGTACTACAGTGTACAAAACTTTACGCTTATTGTCAGAGAACAATGCGGCTCAGATGATCACGATAGATGAGCATAGGGTGTGCTAAGACGGAAATATTAATGCGCATGCTCATTTCTATTGCAAGCAATGTAGGAAGGTGTACGATATCTTTGATGAAGTTTCGCCTTTGCTGTCATGTAAGACGGTTGGTGACCATTCGGTAGACGATGTACAGCTGTATTACAAAGGTGTATGTTGCGAATGTATGAAGGAAAAGAAAGAAAACTGATTTATAAACTTTTAAACAATAATATTATGAAGAAGAAATTTATTTGCACAGTATGTGGTTATATCTATGAAGGTACAGAAGCTCCTGAGAAGTGTCCGGTATGTAAGGCTCCGGCTAGCAAGTTCAAGGAAATGGAAGATCCAATGGATGGTCCGGCTTTTGCAACTGTTCACACTCTTGGTGCTGCACGCAAGGAAGATGCGACTGCTGAGATGATCAAGGACCTTGAGACCCACTTCAATGGTGAGTGTGGTGAAGTTGGTATGTATTTAGCTATGAGCCGTCAGGCTGATCGCGAGGGATATCCTGAAATTGCTGAGGCTTTCAAGCGTTATGCTTTTGAGGAGGCTGAGCATGCAAGCAAGTTCGCTGAACTGTTGGGTGATGTGTTGAAGGATACTAAGAGCAATCTTGAGGCACGTATTGCTGCTGAGCGTGGTGCATGCGAGGACAAGTTCCGTATTGCCAAGAACGCTAAGGCTGCAGGTATGGATGCAACACACGACACAGTTCATGAGATGGCAAAGGACGAGGCTCGTCATTGCGCTGGTTTTATGGGATTGTACAAGCGTTATTTCGGTGAATAAAAAGAAATAATAACAAAGAGGGCGTGTCAAAACTCCCTTATTCTTAAAAAATCACAAAGAGGGTGTGTCATAATTGACTATGGTCATTTATGGTGCACCCTCCTTTTGTATATCGTTTAGCGAGAGCA
>NZ_JADYTS010000085.1 GCF_021531355.1 Leyella stercorea
CTATAATATATATAATACAACAAGGGCAACAAAAAACAATGTCGTTTTTTGTTGCCCTTGTTGTATCTATGCTATTGTTTGCCTATTTGTTTTTATTCCGGCAAACTCTTATTTCTCCATAACCCGTCTTACCTGCCAACGTGTCACTACGGTAGCCAATGCTCCGTAAACGATGGCTTGCATCCATAGTCCCTTAATTTCGGGTATGATGTCGCCGAATACTCCGCCGAGTGTGTTAAGCTTGACGAATCCCTGAATGCCGAAAGTAGATGGGAACAGCCATGAGAACCATTGCCACATTTCGGGAATATTGCTTTTTGGCCATGACACGCCCGACATGAAGAGGAAGGGCACTGAGGTGAACACTACGAGCAACATCACATTCTCGCGCTTGCGTACGAAGTAAGAGAAGGTGATGGCAAAGCCTATGCACGACAGCAGATAAGGCACGATGAATAGGGCGAAGTCGCATGCGTGCAGTATCTGCACGAAGTGGAATAGACGAGGAACCGCCAGCAATACCCATGCTGCAATGAGTAGGAAGAGCACGAAGAATCCCATTGTGCGACCCACCATGATGCGTGCCAGTCCGAAACGACGATCGTACATCGGCACAAGACGTATGAAGCGGCGCTTCTCGTGCGATGTTCCGTAGGCAATGCCTACGCCAAGCAGCATCACCTGCTGTATGATGAGCACCAGAACGCCTGGCAATATGAAGTTGCCGTAGCCACCTGTATTGTTGAATATAGGTACATCGGTTATCTGCATGGGCTGCGTTGTGAGCTGGTCGTCGCGGTTGGTGTAATTGCCCGACAAGGCTATTTGTATGTGCGAGTTCATATCGGCAGCCACAGCCGTACAGGTCTGGAATATTGCCTTATAGGTAAGCATCAGGCCCATGTTGCAATACACGCTGACGTGAGCTTGCTGCATGCGTCCGAGGTTGTGGCCGAAGTCTTCGGGCAGAAGTATTATGCCGTACACTTCCTGCTTGCCCACGAGTCGGCTTGCCTCCTCAAGGTTGTTGCAATAGGCAGCCACACGAACGTCGGGCGACGCATCAACATGGCGTACGAACTCGCGGCTGGTCTGACTGTGGGAGTTGTCCACTACAGCTACTGGTACGTCGCGTACCACCTCGTTGTTGTATATCCACGAGTAGAGTATAGGGTAGGCGAGTGGCAAAAGTATAACGAAGAGAAGCGCACCCTCGTCCTTGAACATGTCGCGCATCTCGTGAAGCCATACTTTGGCCGTGTCTTCACAGAAAGTTCTTATCTTGTTCATCTAAATACAGTTTTACTCCAAATATACATATTCTCTCAGAGCCTTGCTCAGGCGCATGATTACAAACACGGGAGAGCAGGCGAACAGAGTGAGTGCGGCTGCGTTGAGCGCCACATCGGTCCATGGATTGCCTCCGAACACCACAATCTCATATATGATGAAGAAGTGGCGCATGGGGAACATTTGTGCCAGCGATTGCAGGGCTGGGTCCATGGCAAGGATAGGGAAGGCTGTTCCGACCATTGAAAAGCTCAGTACGCCCCACAGCGAGCACATACTCATTGCCATTCGCATTGAAGGGAACAGCCCGAACATGAACACGCCGAAGCCCTGTGCAGCCAATACTGTCAGCACCCCCAAGCCTATAATGCTGCCCCAACCGCCAGGATGCGGGAAGTGGAGAATGCCGAACGTGTAGTAGAGGTAGCCAAGCATTATGATGAGCCAGATAATGGTGTGTGGCAGTATCTTGCCTATTATGGCTATGCACGGGTTGTTGCCAGCGCACTTCATTAGTTCGCGTGCTGTGTCCATCTTCAATTCCGAACCCATAGAGTAGGCTGTTACGAGGAATATGAACAGCAACAGACATGTCGGAACGAGCATCGTTGAGAGGTAAATGTTATAGTTGACCCATGGATTGCCTACGGGATGCAGGTCGATTGCGATGGGTTGTAGGAATGTAGCAATCTGTTTGTCGGTGTAGCCTTTGGCTGACATCACTGATTTGCCTACACCTGCCGTGCCGAGAGTGGCTACGGTCTTAAGATCCTTAAACACGAGTGAGCCTGCTGTAAGCGAAGCGTAGCTGTAATAGTAGGACACTTTGGGCTGTCGCGAAGCCAATAGGTTGGATGCAGTGTTTTGTGGAAAATACAGGAAACCGTATATTTCATTGTGCTGCATAGCGAGTCGTGCCTCTTCAAAGTTGGTGTAGTGCGCCACAACCTTTGTCGATTGAAACGAGTCGAGCATTCGTGTCAGCTTGCGTGTCGTGGCAGAATTGTCAAGGTCGACAACACCTACGGGCATATCTTGCGGCTGTCCTTCGTTCATGAGCGACGTGAAGAAGAAGGTCACGAATATCGGGAAAATCACCATCGAGAACAGATATATGTGATTTTCCTTCAGTCGGCGGCACTCGCGTAAGAAGATTTGTATGATTCGTTTGGTGAAAGACATTAATAAAATGATTAGGGGAAATCGTTTATGAGATAATCTATCGGAAAGAGAAAAGCCCTACCCCCAGCCCCTCCCTAGCAGGGAGGGGTTGGGGGAGAGGCCTTTTTTACTTCTTCAGCACCAATGACATTCCCGGGCGCAGACCATCGATTTTGTCAATCGGGCGGGCCTTCACTTCGAATGTCTTGAGGTCGTACTGTCCGTTTGACTTGGTGGCCTTCCATACTGCGTACGAGCCTTGGTCCTTGATGTAGTATACCTTCATGCGGATCTCGCGGTTGTATGCGGGTACGAAAGCCTTGATCTCACTGCCTATCTTCATGCCGTTGAGCTGGTCTTCACGAACGTTGAATGTTCCCCAAAGGTCGTTCATTACTGATATTGACATAATCGGCGAACCAGTTCCAACGAGTTCGCCCACCTTAGGATAGACATCGCTCACCTCGCCTGCCATCTGTGCTATCTGCATAGTCTCGTTGATGTAAGAGTTCACTTCGGCTACGGCACCCTTAGCACGGTTTACCTGTGCGGCTGCTGCCTTCTTCTCTTCCATACGGGCACCATTCACTGCCATGTCGTACTGGCTCTGTGCCGCCTTGACTTGTGCCTCCATTGCCTTGTAGTTGGCGAATGCCTCGTCGCGCTTCTGGGCTGTCATCACACCCTCGTCAAACAGACGTTGTACGCGGTTGTACGACTTTTGGGCTATTTCAAGACCTGCCTTCGCCTGCTGCAATACGGCGAATGCGGCACGTACCTGTTCCTTGCGTGCTCCGTTGTTTGCCATTTCGTCCATGGCTGAAGCTGCGTTTTCTGCCGACTGTGCCTGAGTCATCTTGGCGCGCACCTCAGGAGCATCGAGAATTGCAAGCGTGTCGCCCACGTTCACGTAGTCACCCTCCTTAACGCGGAGTTCGAGAATGCGTCCTGGCACCTTGCTCGACACGCGATATTCCGACACTTCCACCTGTCCCTGTATAGTTTCTGGCTCTTGTTTGAGCGACAGCGAACCGATGATAGCTACTGCTGCCACCACAGCTGTTGAGCATGCTATGGTGATAAGTATGTTCTTATGTTGCGATTTTTCTGACATAATAATATATAATGTGTGTTGTTATTGCAAGACACCGAGTGCCTTCTTTAAGTTAACTTGACTCATTTTTACGTCTACTTCGGCGTCTATCTTCTGCGATTGTGCCTGCACCCATGCTGTCTGTGCAGCCATTACGTCGGTAGTTGGTATTACACCCTCCTTGAATCCGAGGTTGGCGCAACGCAGGTTTTCCTCAGCGTTCTCTACGTTTTTCGTTGCCATGGCCAGACGGCGGTTGGCCTCTTTAACCTTGAATTGGCTCTGGCTCACCTGCAGGTCTATCTTCTCACGAATGTCGTCGCGTTCGAGTTCGACGATAGTTGTGGCAATTCGGCTTGCGCGCACCTTGTATGTGCCCTCCATCCAGTTCCACAGCGGTACGCGCACCATCACTCCGACATTCCACATGCCCGAGAGTTTGCGTTCGAATCCGTTGAAGACGTTGGGGTTGGTGGCTACATATCCGCCCGTAAGCAACACCTGTGGAAGATAGGCGGCACGTACCAGCTTGGTGGCCTGGCGACTCATGTCGGCAGAATTCTGCAGAAGCTTTAGCTCTGGACGGTTCTCCATTGCTACAGAGCGGTCGGCCTGAGTGTCGTCTGATTGTGACGTGAGGTTTTCGGAATTTTCGTCAGCCAGTGTGATGTCCGAGTCTACATCCATACCACACAATTGGCAGAGCAGCATCTTGGCGAGTGCCAGTCCGTTCTCGGCCTGTGTCAGCGACATCTCTGCCTCGTTCACCTTGACGTCTACCTTCAGTCCGTCGGCTCGTGTGGCAACACCTTCGCGTATCATCTTGCTCACATCGTCGTCGAGTTTTTTGACAACAGCCAGATAGCTTTCGGCCAATTGCTTTTTGTGATGTACAGAAACAACAGTCCAGTATGCCTGGTCGATAGAGTGCAGTGTGTTTTGCGTCGAAGCCTCGATGTTGTTCTGCGCCATCTCTTCGCCTATGGCAGCCATACGATTGGCTGCTATTATGGCTCCACCCATGTACACGGGCTGTGTGAGCATTATTGAGAGGGCGTACATCTGGCGTGTGTCTGTACGGAAAGCGTCAACTATGTTCTGTCCTACATGGTTGACGGCTTCACCGATTTTTGAGCCCACCTGTCCGAACATGCCTCCGAGATTGGATGCTTGTTCGGGTGTGAGTATGCCCTGCTGGGCGAGGTTGGTCAGAGCGCCGGCAATGTCGTTGTGCAGCGCACCGGTGGTGTTGGTGCCTGCATTAGATAATGCCGACTTCTGGTCTTTGCTGAGTAGTGATATCTCGCGGCTTGTCAGTTCGTAGCCGCCGAGCGCACTTATGTGCGGCAGATACTTTGTTTTGGCCGCTTTCTTGTTGTAGCGAGCCATGTCGAGCTGCAGGCGTGATGCCGACAGGGTCTTGTTGTTGCGCAATGCCATTGCGCGACAACTGTCGAGTGTCAGTGTCTGTTGTGCCTGAGCGCTTGTGGCAAGCGTAGTAAGGGCCAATATTAAAAATTTATGTTTCATATTCGTTTGTTTGTTGGAGTGTACGGCTTGTCAGCCTCGGTGGCTTACTTGAATGTGAAACTGCGTGAGCCAATCATGTTGCCATCGGCAAAGATGCTTACCTGATA
Source organism: Leyella stercorea (assembly GCF_021531355.1). Classification (GTDB taxonomy): domain Bacteria; phylum Bacteroidota; class Bacteroidia; order Bacteroidales; family Bacteroidaceae; genus Prevotella. The sequence continues at coordinate 5,182 of NZ_JADYTS010000085.1, forward strand.
AGTACCGGCAAGCAGCGACTGCGACACGTTCCAGTAAGTAGTTATAGCCATTTCCTGTCCGCCGTATTCCACTGTCTTGTGCATTGTTGCTTCGAGCGAGCGGTTCTGATAGTTGAATGATCCGCCACCGCCGAGTGTTGTTCCGGCTGGTGTGGTGATGCGCACATAGAATGTCTTCTGTCCGTTCTGTGCTGTCACGTTCTTGGCTATGGTGAAGTTAACCTGAATGTTTGTACACTTTGATGTCTTGTCGGTAGCTTTACCGCGCTTGTTCTTCAGCTGCATTGAGATACCTGTGGCATCGAGTTGTGCGGCAATAGCCACTTTCTCCGAGAGTGTTGCGCGCTCGGTATTGAGTCCTTCTATCTGTCGGGTAGCTTCGTTATACTGTCCCTTGATGCGTGTGTTCTCGGCAGTGAGGTTCTGGTTGAGTCGGTTGAGTGAGTCAATTTCGATGACATAGCTACGCAATACGGCGCGTACTGTAGCCAGTTCCTTCTTGAGACGTGCTATTTCGCGTGCGTCGCTCGACTTGGTGTCCTGCAGTTCCTTGAGCAGTCGTTCGGTCTTTTCCTGCTCGGCGGTGAGTTGGGCTACGATGGAGTCGTTTGTTATCTGCGTCTTCATCTCGCTGTATTGGTTGGCAAACTGCTGATACTCGTTCTCCATCTCCTTCTTGTCAAGGTCGGCGAGTTCTTGCATAGCCTTGTTTTCTTTTCTTTGACTGTCAAGATTTACATAAAGGTAGGCAATAGTGCCAACGAGGGCTAAACCTATCACACCCGCTACTATCCCAGTAATGAGCTTTTTCTTTTCCATAGTGTTCTGATATATCAATTAATGAGTTTTAAATAATAAAGTTTAAACTGTTGCAAAGTTAGTTTTTTAATTTTAAAGTGCAAAGTAACGGGTGTTGTAAATAAATAATGATTGCTAAAATCGAAGACAAAAACAGAAGAACGGAACAGGTAGATAATGAAAGAAGCCCTTTTGACTTGCTAATGAGTTTGTTCTTTATGTCAAAAGGACAACTTTAGCAAGCCAAAAGGGCAACTTTAGAATTGTGGAAATATTTTTGAAAATGTGTGTGGCTTATTTTTTATTTTATTGCTTTGAGAACTTGCTCAGCAATGCTTTTCATTCCCTTTATCGACGGGTGTCCGCTCTTCTTGTCAATGTCCTTGAGTTTTATTACGGGCACGTCGTAGTGGTGGCATACTTCATCTATTGATTTGTTGATGTCGTCTTTCAGTTCGCTGTTAAGGATAAAGTAAACGTCGACGTTGGGGTAATACTGGCGTATGTCGTTGAGCATCTTTGCCATAGCCGGTCGGAAGTAGTAGAGGTCGGCACGTCGCCAGTCGCTGTACTGATATTCGCCCATCTTTACACCTGCCCATGAGTCATTAGTGGCACCGCATATAAGGATTATGTCTGGATTGCCAAGATTGTGGCATCTGGTCACGAACGAGCGGTCGCTGAAGTCGGCATCCTTGTATCCTGTGTTGCATATTGTGGCACCCGAGTAGGAGTTGTTCATTCCCATTTTGTAGCCGCCTTGCTTTATCACTTGCCACCACCATGTCTGCTCTACGCGCTCCACGTCGGTCTGCTGTTTGTTGGCTGGTGAGTAGTACCATATAGCGTTGCCCTCGGGAATGAATCCCTGGAATGTTGAATATGAGTCGCCCAGTACGGCAATGGTTCGGCGCACCTGTGCCGGAGCCTGTACAAGCACGAGCATGAGCAGGCACAATAGTGTAAATGTCTTTTTCATTTGCTGTTTGTTTTTAGTTATTATTGTTGTTCTTTTTCTTCGTCAACCCCCAGACCGAACAATGCGAAGTCGCCTTTGGTCGGGTCGTCGGGGAAAATCCGGAGCATAGCATCTGTCAGTCGGCGTGCTGTCGACATTGATGCGGTGCGACTGTTGAGCAGTCCCATTCGCATGCCCTCCTGTACCACATGTGTGTCGAGTGGCATGATGAGTGTGCGGCGGTCGATGACGTCTGCCCATAGTCCGAGGTCGACGGGCGAGTCCGACCGTACCATCCATCGCAGAAACATGCACACACGCTTGCATGCCGACGACGTGTTCTTAGGCACTATCTTGCTGGCTCCGCGCTCGGCAAAGTATCGGCAAATAGCTTCTACAGCCTCAATGCCCGTCGTGGCGCAGCTTGCTACGTAAGCCTTCATGCTGCCGTGGCTGTTGAGCATGTGGCTATAGGCGGCAAGCAGGCAGTGCATGTCGTGCTGGGTGTACAGACGGTAGTAGCACTCGGAGGTGTCGGCTATGTCGTTCTGCCATTCGCCCGAGCGTACCCAGTGGTCTACTTCGCCCCCCGAAGCGTCGAGCACGAACTGTATCTTGGGGAAGAACTGCTTGCGCGAGCCGTAGCTCAGGCACGAGGCGATGAATGCCATTGCCTCCTGGTTGGCGGCTCCCGACACCAGGTGCATGAACGAGCTTGGGTCGGCGGCGAGAAATTCTGCCGTTTCGTATTTGTCAGCCAATTGGCGTATGTGGTTTGTCAGTTGTATGTCTGTATCTGATTGCATTGCTTTGTTTTTTTGTTTCTGAAGCGCTTGTATTGTTTTAGATGGGGTGAATGTAGGTGTAAAGGTACGGTGAATTATTCTATCTGCCAAACATATGGAGTAATGAATGGCAATGTTTTATAGATAGTTGACTGAAAAACTTGGTCAGATGAGCGAAATTGTGTAAATTTGCACGTATGAGAATAGACATAATAACCGTATTGCCCGAAATGCTTGAGGGCTTTATTAACGAATCGATACTTGCCCGCGCCCAGAAGAAGGGACTGGCAGAAATTCACTTGCACAATCTGCGCGACTACTCGGCCGACAAGTGGCGCCGTGTAGACGACTATCCTTACGGAGGATTTGCAGGTATGGTGATGCAGTGCGAACCCATCGACCGCTGTATTTCGGCATTGAAGGCCGAGCGCGATTACGATGAGATAATCTATACTTCGCCCGACGGCGAGCAGTTTGACCAGCACATTGCCAACGACCTCTCGCTCAAAGGCAACATCATCATACTCTGTGGACACTATAAGGGCATTGATCAGCGTGTGCGCGACCATCTTATCACTCGCGAGATAAGCATCGGCGACTACGTGCTGACGGGTGGCGAGCTGGCTGCAGCTGTAATGGCTGACGCCATTGTACGCATTGTGCCTGGCGTGATAGGTGACGAGCAGAGTGCTCTGAGTGACTGCTTCCAGGACGACCTGCTGTCGGCTCCTATCTACACACGCCCTGCCGACTACAAGGGATGGAAAGTGCCCGACATATTGCTGAGCGGCAACGAAGCCAAAATCAAGAGCTGGGAAATGGAGCAGGCTATGGAACGCACAAAGCGATTGCGTCCTGACCTGTTGGAGAAGTAATGGTATCCAGTTTAGACTTGAAAATTGAGAGTTGAAAGTTATGATTACCTTTGAAGATATCATAATTCTCAATTTTCAATTTTCAACTTTCAATTTTTAACTTTCAGTTTTCAAACTATTTAAATAAACTAATCATTAAATGAACAAATCTATACTTTCGGCAATAGCTCTTGCTTTTGCCTTCGCTATGCCCGCTTCTGCTCAGGACGGACTGCTTAAGAAATATGCACAGCGACTGTCTACTCCACGACATTATGTGTGCTATCGTACTAACGAGAAGATTAAGATTGACGGCAAGCTCAACGAGAAGTCGTGGGCTAAAGCTGCCGATACAGAATCGTTTGTCGACATAAGCGGCGACGGATTTCCCAAGCCTATTTACGACACCAAGGCCCGAATGATGTGGGACGACGAATATCTGTACGTGTCGGCTGTGATGGAGGAACCCAACATCGTGGCTAACCTCACGCAGCGCGATACTATCATCTATCACGACAACGACTTTGAGGTGTTCCTCGACCCTACTGGTGATGGACAGTGCTACTTCGAGATTGAGAACAACGCACGTGGTGTTGTGTTCGACCTTATGCTTGACCGTGCCTATCGTTCGGGCGGCAACTTCTACGTTCAGTGGGATTGTCCGGGACTGAAACTTGCGGTTCAGCACGACGGTACGCTCAATAAGCCTAAGGACAAAGACCGATCATGGACCGTGGAGATGGCTATTCCGCATAAGGCTATTACCCGCAACTTCACCAATCCGCTCGTTGCCGGCAACACATGGCGACTGAACTTCTCGCGTGTAGAATGGCTCAAGAAGGGTGGACCTGAGGAAAACTGGGTGTGGACTCCTACTGGCGAGATTAATATGCATGCTCCCAACCAGTGGGGATTCCTGCAGTTCTCCGACAAGGTTGTAGGCACCGGCACCGAAGAATTCCGCTGTCCGTACAACATGGAGGCTTACAAGCTGCTCTGGGCGATGTTCCATGCTCAGTTTGAGAAGCGTGAGAAGACCGGGGCTTATACAAGTTCTACAGTATCGCTCGGACTGACCGATGCCGACCTTACTACATTGCCAAAGGGCAGCAACGTGGAGCTTGAGGCTACAACAAGCCAGTTCACAGCCACTGTCCTTGTAGGTGGAACAGGCAAGCGCTATGTGGTAGACCAGAACGGAAAGTTTGAAGTGAAATAAAAATGAACGTCGGATATTAATCTGACGAGTAAAAACAAACGAGAGTGTGTCAAAATAGAAGTTAAAAGAAGTTTGGGCTTCGCCCGAAGTTAACAGAAGTTCTTGCTAAGGCAAGCGGCAAAGCCGAGCGAGCGGACATATGTATAAATTGCTGAAAATAAAGCATTTGTCTGTTAACTTCCATCCATCGTAGATGGATTAACTTCTTCTTAACTTCCTCTAACTCCTATTTTGACACACTCTCGTTTTTATATTATTCTTCCCAAACCAGATAAGCCGAAACGAGCCAGTGGTTCATCTCGTTGCCTTTTACAGGCTGAGCCTTGGGGATGGCGATGCTGAGAGAGTGGCGACCCGGTGTAATGCTGTTGAGCGGAATGTCCTCAGGAGCGACATCCGAGCCAGGACACCAGTTGGAGCGTGAGAAGTCTGACGAACCTACAGGTTCTTCTATTTCCTTCTCAGTATAGTTGCCGTCGGGACCTATGTACGACGCAATGCGCTTTTCGAGCCAAACACCAGTACCGGGATTGAAGCGGCGGAACGATGCGCAGTCGTCGCGCCACGGAGTGAACTTATACACCTCGTTGCCGTCAATAGACAGAACATTCTCCTGCGGAGTGAACTCATCGCCGCCATCATGACCGCCATGTCCTGTTACGATATACTTCAACTTGACGTTCTTGGCACCCTTAGGCAGATTGAAGTCGGCTACGAGTGGCTTGCGAGCGAAGAGGTCGGGATACTCCTGACCAATATAATATACTGTGTTGACGAGTGGCAATACGTGAGTGCGGGGCATAGGGTCGCAGCTTATAGGACTTTCCTTGAAACGCAGTTCGACGCTTGCCAAATATCCTTCATCGGTCCATGTGTCGATAAATACGCCCACGTATGCCTCGCCTTCAAGCTCAGCGTAGCGGTCGGTGATGTCCTGCTGCCACTCTACGCAGTCTGCCCACTTAGGAATGTAAACTGGGCGGCGCTTTGCTGAGAGCTTGTCGTCCTTGCCGCTGAAATGTCCTACGCCGAAAGGAGTCATAAATCGCATCAACTCAACAGTAGGCAGATAGTCCTTGCCGGCTACGATACCGACGAACTTCTCGTACTTCGCAGCGTCGACAGCAGGAAACTTGTTCTTGCCCTGGGCAATAGTCATGAGGTTGATAGCCGACTTCTTGGGCAGTACGAACACCGACCCCGACTTGTCCCAGCGGTCGCCGTTGGATGCTACGGTAGTCTTTATGTACACCTTGACGTTGCGTTCGTAGTGCGGAACGTTGATTTTCTTCAAAATTATACGTCCGTTGACAAGACGTATTATGCCGTCGGCATCGGCTGCATTAAAGCCTTCAAGCTTCGACGGAGCATAATGAACGTTTGTCTTATCAAATACCTTTATTGTCTTACTGCCCTTTGCTGCGTACTCCTTATGGTTGGCAGCGTGTGAGGAAAGGGCGAAGAGGAAGATAAAGGAGAAGAGGAGGGAAGAAAGGGAAATAAGGGTGAAATGTGGAAAATGGAAATGTTTCATAAGATTATAAAAATGAAAAGAAAAGCCCCACCCCCGACCCCTCCCCCGTAGGGAGGGGGGTGATATGATTTTATGGAATAAGCTTGGTTGTTTCCAGCAGAAGGCCATAGGCCTCCGCTATTATTTGTTACAAGTAGTCGGTTCATACCGCTCCACTCCCTGCGGGGGAGGGGTCGGGGG
>NZ_JADYTS010000086.1 GCF_021531355.1 Leyella stercorea
AAAGTAAAAAAATAAAATATTACGAAATACCAATCCCGAAGATGTTCCATGTAGGAATGTCTTCGGGATTTTTTATATAAATACAATAAACACCCCTCATTTGCGTTATAAAAGTTGTAATATTACACAATTTTATAACGTTTATACTGAAATGATTGATTATATAAAGGGTGAGCTTGCCGAGCTCACCCCAGCACAGGCTATTGTAGAAGCCTATGGCGTGGGTTATGCGCTCAACATATCGCTCAACACTTATGAGAACATACAGGGCAAGAAGGACGTGAAGCTGTATGTACACGAGAGCCTTGTCACGGGCGGTCGTGACGACTCCTATACATTCTTCGGTTTTGCCACAAAGCAGGAGCGCGATCTCTATCGTCTTCTCATCACTGTGTCGGGCGTTGGAGCCAATACGGCTCGTATGATACTTTCGGCAGCTCCTCCTGCCGAACTTGCTGGCGCCATATCGTCGGGCAACGAACGTCTGCTTAAGGGCGTGAAGGGCATCGGACTGAAGACAGCTCAGCGAATCATCGTCGACCTTAAGGACAAGATTCTGTCGCTCGGTATTGCACAGGAAGTGTCGGCTGGCACAGCTGCCGACTCAACCATACCTTCCGACGTGCGCGACGAGGCTGTTGCAGCGCTCACCATGCTTGGATTCTCGCCCGCTCCTACAGCCAAGGTTGTCACAGCCATTCTTACCGACGACCCCTCATTGCCTGTTGAGCAGGTGGTGAAGCTGGCTCTGAAACAGATAAAGTAACATCACGCGACTTTTGAAAATTCTTAACACCATATTACCATTCTTACGCAAAGGGCTGGCATTGACCTTGTCCGCCCGAACGGTAGTCGTCATACTCGTTATGGCGGCTATGGCTGCTTTTGCCATGTCGCAACGTCCGCAGCGTCGCAACATCAAGCAGGCACGTCCCGACACGCTCGCCATCAAGGCGCAGCCGCTGCTTGCCGACGACGACACCATACCCGACTCGCTTCTGCATCCACGCTGGCGCATACAGCGCACGCTGCCCATCACGCTCGACGACCTCCATCAGGGCGCCGCCGACCTGCAACGCCCCGACAACATGAAGCAGCAGGTGGAGTACGACGACTCGCTTGGACAGTATGTGGTAGGGCAGAAGATTGGCGGAACGTACATTGCTGCTCCCGTGGTGATGACCGCTCAGGAGTATATGCAATGGAGCGAGCGCCAGCTTATGCGCAACTTCTTCCGCAAGAAGAACGACGAGATATATCAGGCCAAGGGCAAGGAGAAGTTCGACTTCAGCGACATGCACTTCGACCTGGGTCCGGCTGAGAAGATATTCGGTCCCGGCGGTGTGCGCATACGTACACAAGGTACAGCCGAGCTGAAGTTCGGAGCCACGATGAAGAACATTGACAATCCGTCGCTTCCCATCCGCAACCGCAAGACCACGACCATGGACTTCGACGAGAAGATAAATGTCAACGTCAACGGACGTGTGGGCGACAAGGTGAACATGAACCTCAACTACAACACCGACGCTACGTTCGACTTCGACGCCCAGAACATGAAGCTGAAGTATGAGGGCAAGGAAGACGAGATTGTTAAGCTCGTTGAGGCTGGCAACGTGTCGTTCCCCTCCAACTCGTCGTTGGTGAAGGGAGCCTCGTCGCTGTTCGGATTGCGCACCGACCTGCAGTTCGGCAGATTGAAGCTGCAACTCGTGGCTTCGCAGAAGAAGTCGTCTACTACGAGCGTGTCATCCAAGGGAGGCAAGCAGCTCACGCCGTTTGAGATTGGAGCAGCCAATTATGAGGAGAACCGCCACTTCTTCCTTGCGCAGTTCTTCCACGACAAGTATGACGACTGGATGCGCTCTCTGCCCAACATCACGTCGGGCATAAAGATTAACCGCATAGAAGTGTGGGCTACCAACAAGACCGCCACTACAGCCAACACCCGCAACATCATCGCCCTGACCGACCTCGGCGAGAACACCAGTGTGTCCAATACGTCATGGGCGGTGACCGGACAGCCCGTGCCGTCGAACGCTGCCAACACCGAGTATCAGAGCATGGTGAATCAGTATGCAGCTGCACGCGACATCGACCGGACATCAGCCACGCTCGACGCCATACCGGGATTTGAAGGCGGTGCCGACTACGAGAAACTTGAGAAGGCGCGTCTGCTCAATTCGTCGGAGTATACCGTCAACACTGCCCTCGGCTACATCTCGCTCAAGACACAGTTGCAGACCGACCAGGTGCTTGCCGTTGCCTATGAGTACACATACGGCGGCGTGACCTATCAGGTGGGCGAGTTTGCCGCTGACAACACCGACGCTTCGAAGGCGCTGTTTGTGAAGTCGCTCAAGAACACGAGCAACAATCCGCAGCAAGCCAACTGGGGGCTTATGATGAAGAATGTCTACTATCTGGCTTCGTCGGTAGAGCGCGACAAGTTCCGCCTCGACGTCAAGTTCCAGAGCGATACGGCTGGCGTGTACCTCTCCTATATCCCCGAACCCCAGGTGAAGAGCCAGACCATCATAAAGATGCTCGGTGCCGACCGCCTCGACAATAACAACAAGGCACACTCCAACGGATTCTTCGACTACGTTGAAGGCTATACCGTGTCCAACGGTCGTGTGTTCTTCCCCGTAGCCGAACCCTTCGGCAAGTATATGTACAACTATCTTGTGCAGAATGGCGTGGCAGCCGACCGTGCCGCCAAATATGCCTTCACCGAGCTCTACGACTCTACCAAGACCGTGGCGCGGCAGATAGCCGAGAAGGACAAGTATATGCTTACAGGACAGTTCCGTGGCACGTCTGCCAACGTGATACAGACCGGTGCCTACAACATTCCGCAAGGTTCTGTTGTGGTGACGGCAGGTGGCATAGTGCTGGCTGAGGGCACCGACTACTCGGTAGACTATTATGCCGGCGAGGTGACCATTCTCAATCAGAGCATCATCGATGCCGGCACTCAGGTGAATGTTTCGCTTGAGAGCAACACCGACTATGGCATGCAGCGCAAGACGATGTTCGGAATGAACTGGGAGTACGACATCTCCAAGAACTTCCAGCTGTCGGGTACCATACAGCACCTCTCCGAACAGTCGCTTACCAATAAGGTGGCTATGGGAGCCGAACCGCTCAACAACACCCTTTGGGGCATCAACGTCAACTGGAAGCGCGAGAGCCAGTGGCTCACCAATATGCTCGACAAGCTGCCGTTGCTCCACCTTACGCAGCCGTCGCACATATCGTTCACGGGCGAGTTTGCCCAACTCATAGCCGGACAGAGCCGAGGCACGCAGGACAACGCCTCGTATATCGACGACTTCGAAAATTCGAAGAACACCATTGACGTGTCTACACCTACGTCGTGGGTTATCTCGTCAGTTCCGTCGATGTTCCCCGAACAGGCGGACATGACCACTCTGCGCTCGGGCTTCAACCGCTCGCGACTGGCGTGGTACACTATCGACCCATTGTTCACACGCCGCTCGTCGTCGCTCACGCCAAGCCACATCAAGAGCGACCTCGAACAGCTCAGCAACCATTACGTACGCGAGTTCTATGTCAACGAGCTTTTCCCCAACCGCGACCAGAGTTCGTACAACGGAGCTACGTCGACGCTGTCCATACTCAATCTTGCCTACTATCCCAACGAGCGTGGACCATACAACTTCAATCCCGACCTGGCTCAGGACGGAACGCTCAACAATCCGCAGCAGCATTGGGGCGGCATGATGCGCAAGCTCGACACCAACGACTTCGAGGCTGCCAATGTGGAGTATATAGAGTTTTGGATGCTCGACCCCTTCATCTATACACGTCGCGAGGGTAAGGCTTCGGAATATGGAGGCGACTTCTACATCAATCTTGGCGAGGTGAGCGAGGACATCTTGCGCGACGGCAAGAAGTTCTACGAGAGCGGTATGCCTATTGACGGTTCGCAGTCTTTCACAACAACCCAGTGGGGCAAGGTGCCCAATCAGGCTACAACCACCTATGCCTTCGCCACATCTAAGGGCGCACGTGCCTTGCAGGACGTAGGTATGAACGGACTCAACGATGCCGAGGAGCAGAAGTGGGAACCGTATCAGCAGTTCTTGCGCGAGATTCAGGGCAAAGTTAGCCCCGCCGTGTTCGACTCGATATGGGCAGACCCTGCCGGCGACAACTACCACTACTACCGTGGATCGGACCTCGACCGCATCCAGGCACCCATCCTGCGCCGCTACAAATACATCAACAACCCTCAGGGCAACTCGCCCGACAACGATTCGCGCACCGAGGGCTACGACACTTCATACAAGTCGACGCCCGACGTTGAGGACATCAATCAGGACTACACACTGGGCGAGTACGAGAAGTACTTCCAGTATAAGGTGTCGATACGTCCCGAAGACCTTGAGATAGGCCGCAACTATATCGTCGACAAGCGCACCACAACACGCCGATTGCGCAACGACCAGAAGGAGTCGGTCGACTGGTATCAGTTCCGCATACCGCTACGTGAGTACGAGCGTAGGGTAGGAGGCATCACCGACCTCACATCGGTTCGCTTCATGCGTATGTTCCTCACCGGATTCAAGCACCCCATAGTGCTGCGCTTCGGTACGCTCGACCTCGTGCGAGGCGAGTGGCGTGTCTACGAGCAGAACCTCGACCACTCGTCTGTTTCTACCGGAAGCCTTCAGGTGAGTGCTGTCAACATCGAGGAGAACAACGACAAGACACCGGTCAACTACGTCCTGCCTCCGGGCATATCGCGCGAGCAGGACCCCACGCAGCCGCAGCTTGTAGAGAGCAATGAGCAGGCGCTGTCGATGACAGTCAACAATCTTGCTTCGGGCGAGTCGAAGGCTGTCTACAAGAACACGTCAATCGATATGCGTCAGTACAAGCGATTGCAGATGTTCGTACATGCTAACTCGTTCGAGCTGAACACTACGAATCTTGAAAACGGACAGCTTTCGGTATTCATACGCCTCGGTTCCGACTATAAGAACAACTTCTATGAGTATGAGATACCGCTGAAGCTCACCCCTCATCGCAACGACTACAACAAATACTCTACAGCCGACCGTATGCAGGTGTGGCCCAAGGACAATATGCTCGACATGCCGCTCTCGCTCCTAACCGGACTGAAGCGCGAGCGCAACAAGGCGAAGGCTATAGGACAGGCGTCGTACAATCGTCCGTACTCGGCTTACGACACCGACAATCCGCAAAATCGCATCACCATCGTGGGCAACCCGACGCTTGGCGACGTGAAGACGATGATAATCGGTGTGCGCAACAATTCGGCAAGTGCCAAGAGTGGCGAGGTGTGGGTCAACGAGTTGCGCCTTAAGGACTACAACAGTTCGGGAGGCTGGGCTGCGCAGGGCAACCTCAACGTGCAGCTGTCCGACCTTGGCAATGTCAATGTTCAGGGACGCTATACTTCGGCTGGCTTCGGCGGACTGGAGGACGGTGTGGCACAGCGCTCCACCGACGACTATTCCAACTACTCGGTTACGACAAACGTAGAGCTTGGCAAGTTCTTCCCCGACAAGGCTAAGGTGTCGGCTCCGCTCTACTACTCGGTGACTAAGGAGAAGACGTCGCCCAAGTACAATCCGCTCGACAACGACATGCTGCTCGACGAGGCTCTCGATGCCGCTGCCAACAAGCACGAGCGCGACTCCATAGAGAGCATAGCCGTGACCAAGGTTACGCAGACCAATCTCTCGCTGTCGAACGTGAGGGTGGGCATACAGACTAAGCGCCATCCGATGCCTTACGACCCTGCCAACTTCTCGTTCTCCTACTCGCATAGCCACAGCTACACTACGGGCGAGACTACGGTTTATGAACGTGAGGACAATTGGCGTGGTGCTATGAACTATCAGTGGAGTCCGGTGTACAAACCGCTCGAACCGTTCAAGAAGATCAAGTCGAAATCGAAGTGGCTCGACCTGCCGCGCCGATTCGGATTCAACTGGTTGCCGCAGAACGTAGGCTTCAATACCGAGATAACGCGCAACTACTACGAATTGCAGGAGCGCGACATGGAGGCTACTGAGAATCAGAATCTGCCGCTCACGTTTGCGTCGCAGTTCTTGTGGAACCGTGAGTTCAATCTGCGTTGGGACCTTACGAAGAATCTGCACATGAACTTCCAGAGTGCCACCAATGCCGAGATAGAAGAGCCATACATGCCCGTCAATAAGGATTTGTATCCCGACCGCTACGAGGTGTGGAAAGACTCTGTCTGGACATCAATCAAGCACATGGGCACACCGCTCAACTACAACCAGCAGTTCCAGGCTTCGTATAAGTTGCCTATCAATCTGCTGCCCGTGTTCGACTGGATTACGTCCGACGCCAGCTATACGGCTTCGTACAATTGGGTGCGCGGCACCGACCTTGAGGACGGCACGTCGCTTGGCAACAACATCTCCAACAACCGTCAGGCTAATATCAACGCCCAGTTCAACATGGAGAAACTGTACAACCACATACCGTTCCTCAAGAAGACCAACGAGCGTTTCCGTCGCGACAGTTCGCGCAGCAATACCAAGCAGTCGCGTATAAAGAACACGGCTCAGAGCCGCAACAAGACATCGGGCAAGGATGCCAAGAATAATCGTCAGACGGCACGCGACGAACAGCTGCGCCGACAGTTGCCTAAGAACAAGCGGGCTTACGAGAAGGAGATAACCCTCATGCCCGACACCACGCTCAAGGTGACGCATAGCCGTAAGACACGCCGCCTGATAGTCAGCGCAAAGACCGAAGACGGCAAGCCGTTCCGCTTGCGCTATCGTCGTCTCGACGACAACAGTATACGCATAATGAATAAGGTAGACTCGGCATTGAAGCTCAAGATAGCCGTGTCGGCTAAGGAACCGCTCGACGACAAGCGCTGGTATCGCACGGCGCAGTCGGTGGCACGCGTGCTCATGATGGTGCGCAACGTCAGCCTGAGCTATCGCAACCAGTATGCCATGTCGCTGCCTGGATTCAAGCCTATGATAGGCGATGTGTTTGGTCAGCGCTCGGGCATGGGAGCCCTCTCGCCAGGTCTCGATTTCGCCTTCGGATTCATCGGCGACGGATACATCGACAAGGCACGTAGCAACGGATGGCTCTTGATGAACGATTCGCTCGCCACGCCAGCCACTACCAACCGCACCGAGGAGTTGCAACTGCGTGCTACGCTTGAGCCGGTGCGCAATCTGAAGATCGACCTTACTGCCACACGCACCGTCACCACGGCTCGCTCTGTGCAGTATATGTACGAGTGCAACCCCACAACGCAGAGCGGAACGTTCACAATGACTACAACGTCGCTTCGCAGTGCGTTTGAGGGGTCGGGCAACGCCAAGAACGGCTATCGCTCAAAGTCGTTCGAGCGCTTCTGCTCGTCGCTTGACAGAATACGCGACCGTGTTGAGGCTCGTTATGCAGGTGCCGTCTATCCTGCCGGAACAGCATTGGCTGGCAAGCCCTTCAGTGCCGAGAATGGTGGAGTGAGCCGTTACAGCGCCGACGTCATGGTGCCGGCATTCCTCTCTGCTTACACCGAGATGGGCGACGGCGGACTGTCGATATTCCCTTCGCTCTCGCATCTGCTGCCCAACTGGACCTTAAGATACAGCGGACTGTCGAAGTTGCCATGGCTGCGCGACGTGTTCAAGAGCGTCAACATAAGCCACGCCTACAAGAGCATTTACGCCGTAGGCTCGTATGCTTCGTACAGCACATATATGGAGTATATGAATGGATTGGGATTCATCAACGATGCCACAACCGGAATGCCCGTGCCCAACTCGATGTTCAACGTGTCGACCGTAAGCATCAACGAGGCGTTCTCGCCATTGCTCGGCATCGACGTGACGCTGCAAAACAACATGACCATCAAGGCAGAGTATCGCACCACACGTGTGATGAGCCTTAGCATGACGTCTGTTCAGATAAATGAGGCGTCGTCGCACGACTGGGTTATAGGAGCAGCCTATACGCTCAACAACTTCAATCCGTTCGGTGGCAATCGTCATCGTCGTGTGCGCCAGCGTGGTCGTTCTACGGCTGCCGGTGCATCGCAGCAGAAGACGGGCTCTAACAGTCGCAACACTTCGTCTGCGGGAATAAACAACGACCTCAAGCTGCGTCTCGACCTCAGTCTGCGCAAGCAGGCATCGATAAGTCGCGACATCGCCACGATGACCTCGGCAGCCAACAGCGGCAACACAGCATTCAAGCTGTCGTTCTCAGCCGACTACACCTTGTCGCGTATGCTCACCATGAGCTTCTACTACGACCGCCAGACCAACACCCCGTTGCTGTCGTCGAGCAGTTATCCCACTACGACGCAAGACTTCGGATTGAGCATGAAATTCTCGCTGACGAGGTAAACGGTTGGCTCAGTTTGGGTAGTCGAAAATGTGTGCAAATATAAGACAAGCGGTAAAAAAGTGTTACAAAACAAAAATCGATTCTAGAGATTTCAGAAGCCGATTTTATAGCTTTTCGTAGGGTGCGACATCACCCTACACTTCATTCGGGGCTTCTTTGCTCTCCAAATGTACTACATTTGGAGAGCAAAGAAGCCCTTATTGTATAGCAAAAGGGCAACTAATGGAAGGTAAAAGTAGTCCTTTTGCGATGAAATGGACGTTTTTTTTGTATCTGCGATTTGCTGATTTTAGTCCCTAATGTTATAACACCCTGTGTGTCAGTAGTATAACGTTTGCTGCTCAAAACTCGCGAATTTCGAGCCAAAGATTTCTTAGTGCGCTCAACTCATAGTTTTGAGCGGTTAGAAATACAAATATTGTACAGTTTCGACGGTGGAAATGTCGGATCTGTAAACAATTTATGCACAAATTCGCATGAAGTCAAAGGTTTTCGGGATGAAGATGATAATAAATGCAGGAAAAACACTACCTTTGCATCTTGATACTAATCTTACTATTAGATAAGTATAACAGATGGAGGCAAAGCCATTATTTTATGAACATTGTCAATATAAAACCTACAAAGTCATCCACGTTGATGGCAGTTAACAAAGACATAAAGTAGATAAAGAAAATGACGCTGGTCAGCTCGCTTTCTTCTTCTGCAGCCGATGTGAACGATAAGTACAACAACAAGCGTTTACCAAAGGGCATCCACATAGTCGAAGCTGATGATGCATCGGATTCGAAAGTGAGAGGAATGTCCAAAAATGAAGAGGAAGGGGCACCTTGGGGATATATTTTTATTCAACATATGTCGGCTGGCAGTTTCGAGAAGAAACTTGAATCATTGAAGCTTGAAGGAACTTTCCGACCCAAGTGTTTTATCCATCGAACCGTACGATACAAACAGAAGCCTAATGGAAAGGGCGTGATGAAAGAAGAAAAGCCCACTGTAAGCGGTCTTGTGTTTTTGCAAGGCGAGACAAATCAATTGAGGACTTTCCTGATACACAATTTCCCACATTATTATTTGGTAAACGACTGCAGTACAGGCAGACCTGCCGTTATAGCCGACAGGCAGATGCGCCCTTTCATGAGAATCATGAAAGAGGCTCCCGAGCGTGTCACATTCCTACGCGATCCGTTCGAGAAGTTTGCCAAAGACCATGTCAAGCTGCGTGTACTCACAGGAGTATTAAAAGGTCAGGAAGGTTATATAGTGCGCATCCTGCGCGACCGTCAGCTCGTAATGGAATTCGGAGGCTATGCCGTAGCCATCAGCAATGTGCATCGTGAGGATTTCGAAATAGCAGAATAGCAGTAAGCACTCAAATTGCGGCACAGCCGATGACAACATTCTGCTTCGCAAGGCAAGAAAGGACCATCAGCAAAAGACTTAAGAATGATGGCGTTTATGAAGAATCTGTATGGGGAATGAATCTCAAACATTTGGAAAATAGTGTCAAAATTCTTGTAAAGATGGAAAATATACTATATCTTTGCATATATAGAATGCTTTGATTATGACAACATTAACATTAGAAATAGAGAATCCTTCCATTCTAACACATCTGAAAGCTGTGTTAAAGGCTATTCCTGGAGTTAAGATCTTAAATGTTAGCAACGCTGCATCCGATGATGACGTTGATTCTGAACAGCCGAATGCTGTAACCATAGCTGCTATGAAAGAAGCTAAAGAAGGCAACGATGCAGGAGTTGTTTGTATGGACAGCTTAGAAAGTTTCATGTCTTCAATGAGCTGAGTATGAAGGAAATTCGTAAAACCTCCCAATTCAAGAAAGACTACAAGCGTTTTAGTAAAGACCTAAACAAGGTTAAGTTGCTATTCTCGATTGTGGAAAAACTTGCAAATGGAGAAGACATCCCATCAGAGTTTAAACCTCATCAACTAAAGGGTGAGTGGAAAGACTATATGGAATGTCACGTTGAGGATGATTATCTCCTTATTTGGTACGATAAAGAAGAAAACATCGTAAGACTTGTTCGTCTTGGATCGCATTCTGAATTATTTGGAAAGAGAAAGAAGCAATAACGAATTTTTTTACAAGACGTGCACTGCGCCCCGTAAGCACTCATATTAGGGCTTAAATTAGAAAGAAGTAACTTCGCTGCTGAATTTTAAACATCGAATTATGTACTTTATTCAAAATACTAATGCAATTAACCCTTTGAAAAATAGTGGGTACGCTGTATTGGTGGTTTACAAAACACTTGCTGTCGCTGAACGTATATTATCGTAAATGTCACGTGAATTTTCGCAAATATAAAGTGCTTGAGTATAAATATAATTCATGCTAATTTACGTTTAATTCACGGCAATTTACGTTGAAAAATGAGATTATAACGCAATCCGTAAATTATCGTAAATGTCACGTGAATTTTCGTAAATATAAAGTGCTTGAGTATAAATATAATTCATGCTAATTTACGTTTAATTCACGGCAATTTATGTTCCGTAAGCACTCAATTGTTTCCGAGGCATATTGCATGAACCAAGTTACCTTTGCACTGCAAAACATAAAAATACGATTATGGCAAGCAGTGAAGATTTTAAAAGGA
>NZ_JADYTS010000087.1 GCF_021531355.1 Leyella stercorea
TGTCAGCAACTTAACGAGCTGAATTCTTGCACTTTTTATGTCAGATTTATATCTAAATTTTGAACACCCTACCCTAATGGTCAGAGTATAAATGTATCTTTTGCCGATGCAACACGCAACTATTCACGCCTCCGCATTGCTACAAATCAAGATGGTTCTGTTACCGTTATTGCCAAGTTTATCACTCCAGCCAACACTAGAGGCTATTCTGATAATACCTACACTCTTACGCCTGATGAAAAAGGCAATGTGTATTTGTACGGTAAGTTTTTTAAGTATTCGTCAATAATTGTAAAAAATGCCGATGTGACTTTAGTTGATTATTTTTTCCAAAAAGAAATTGAAACCAACAAGAGCTATGTGCTGGATGCGACCGTAGTGTCTTTGGTCGGTTTGAGCACTGAGGAAATACAAAGTACTATCAAGAATGAACTGAATAAAGGGAAGGCAGACATCCGTCTTGTCCTTTCTGATGATATGACGAATGATGATATGGATGCAATAAAAAGTGCCCTTGAATATGCCAAAGATGACAATATCAACCTTACCATTATGGGATTAAAGAAGGTTGGAAATTACGCTCTTGCAGGGATTTCAAACATAAAATCCTTAAAATTAACAAATACTGAAGAGATTGGAAAATTTGCTATTGCTGACAATAAGACACTTCAAGTATTTGAGGCTCCTAAGCTTAGGACTATTTATTCTGGGGCATTCTTGGATTGTACATACCTTCAAACCCTAAGGTTTGGACCAATTGAGTATGCAGAAGAATTTTATTCTCCAATTTTTGACAACGGAACTGAATATAGTATTAATCTGATTCTTTCTTCCGATCAAAAAGAGCTGAAAGAAGACCAACATGGTAGTTTATGGGAAGCTTTAAAAACTCCTTATGCAGATTCTTACGACCATAACACCAAACATTTTATAAACAATTATTTCAAGTCTATAATTTGTGGTCACTCTAAGCATTAAGATCAAGAGGCTGATAAACTCTTGCGGTAAATATGTGTCTAACTTTTTTGGGGTTACTTTAACTCCTAAGTTGGGCAGGAGTATAAGTTGCCCAGCAATTATATCCCCCCGCACCTCACGGGAAGCGACAAGGGTCTATATGCCACGATGAAAAGGTGGCGTATAGACCCTTGATTATATGGTGATAGTCGTAATCTACATCTCCGCTTTCTGTTTTTTATAAATTGCTTATCTGTTACCTCTAAGATAATATCTTATTTCAATTTTTCTATCTGTTCCTGGGTAAGACCGGAATACTTCATAATCAGATTGATGTCAACGCCATCAGCAAGCATGTTCCTGGCAATATCCAGGGCTTTCTGGTTCATACTTTTCTTCATTCCCTTTTCCATACCCTCAGCTATACCTTCACGCTTGGCAGTGTCTACGGAATTCTTGATGTCACGATATGCCATCTTGCTGGTCTCGTACTCCCTCATTTCCTGCGGAGTAAATTTGGCTATCTCGGCTTCCTCGAAGAGGCGGTCGAAGCCGAAGTCGGTCAACAAGCTGATATATCTTTCTTCTACCTGCTTCATAATCATCTGTTTTAAAATGCTATCGTAAAGTTACGACTTTATTTTCAAACCCGCAAGATCTTTCTGGGCAAAGTTTCTGAAAAAGTTAGAGATTGCTTTTTCATGTGACAGGACAAGGGTCTATATGCCACGATGAACTGGTGGCGTATAGACCCTTGATTATATTGTGATTTTTAATGGGTAATAATTCAAATTTCAAAGAATCTTTGTACCTTTGCATTTAAACAACATCTTCTAATTTGTATTTAAACCGTATCTTCTACAAAAGGTGAGTAGCACAACAGAAAACATAGAGATCAGATTGACTGATGAAGCACAGTTTCGCTTTATCTTTGATAATTATTACGTATCATTATGTATGTTTGCCAACCAATATGTAGAAGATGAAGAAATGGCAGCCGACATAGTTCAAGAATGCTTTGTAAAGCAATGGCAACACCGTGAAGACTTCGTCTACCTACACCAAGTGAAGGCTTATCTCTACACTTCTGTACGCAACAAGGCGCTTAATGCCTTGGAACATAGAAAAGTTGTAAGCGAATACGAACGTAAGGTTTTGGACAAAGCCCAGGAAAGTTTCTTCCATGACAAGGTCATTGCCGAAGAAAGTTATCGTATTCTTGTTAATGCCATCGACAAGCTGCCTCAGCAGATGAGAAACATCATGCAACTGGCTCTTGAAGGCAAGACCAATCCTGAAATAGCCGATGCACTTAACGTATCGGGAGAGACTGTACACTCACAGAAGAAGACAGCCTATCGTAAACTGCGTGAATATCTGAAGGACTATTATTACCTCGTATTCATATATCTGTAATCAGGCTATAGAAAAAAATCAAAAAAAACTTCAATCAGACTCACCCCCTTTTTTGTTTCACCTGTTATTAGTATAAAAGAACACCAATAACAGGCGAATTATGATAAATCAATATTTTGAGATAGCCCGGCTTATTGCCAAACAAATATCCGGCGAACTGGACAAGGAAGAGCAAATCAGACTTGAAAACTGGAGAAAAGAATCTCCTGAAAACGAGCGGCTCTTCGAGGAAATACGTAATGAAGAGAACATTACCGCCAACCTACGCAGACGCAATTCATTCAACACAGATATGGGTTGGGAGAAGGTGAATGAAGGAATCCATAAATACCGCTTCAGAAAACGAGTGCTCAGAATATGCAGATATGCTGCAATGCTGGCAATGCCTCTCGTCATAGCTGCTCTTGTAACCTTTCAGATTATAAACGAGAACAGAAACGACAAGACAATCGCAGCCACCGAACAGATTCTGCCCGGTTCGACAAAAGCCACTCTCACACTTGACAATGGCGAAATAGTAGACCTGACAGCCACTAAAGGAGAAAGACTGGAAGAATCGGACGGAACGCTGATAAAGATTGACTCCGCCACCCTGAACTACAAACATGGGGCAAATACTGCTGACGGCAAGATAGCATATAATAAGGTGAGCGTGCCACGTGGAGGTGAATACAAGTTGGTGTTGAGCGATGGCACCAGGGTACATCTCAACTCGATGAGTTCGTTGCGATACCCCGTAAGTTTCGGCTCTAAAACACGCCAAGTGGAATTGGACGGTGAAGCCTATTTTGAGGTAAGCAAGACCGGCCAGCCATTTATAGTCAATGCTAATGGAATGGACGTGGAGGTATTAGGCACTACATTCAACCTTTCGGCATACAAAGACGAGCCTCGACAAACAACATTGGTAAGCGGCAGCGTGCGTGTACGTACCGGCAACGGCAACAGTCGCATCATCAAGCCATCGCAGCAGGCATCAATAGCTCCGGGCGCTAACCAAATAGATGTGAGAACCGTTGACACTGCATTCTATACTTCGTGGATACACGGAAAGATTAAGTTTAAAGACCAACGGCTTGAAGACATCATGAAAACTCTGTCGCGCTGGTATGACATGGACATAGTCTATGCCGACAAGGAAGCCAAGAACCTACGTTTCGGATGTTACGTAAACCGTTATGAGGAAATAAGCCCACTACTTGAACTGTTGAGAAACACCGGCAGTGTCAAGATAGAAACCAAAGGCAAAACAATCAAAATACATACTAATCATAAATAATACATTATGGAAAAACGACGCAATGCTTACAGACAAGAGAGACTTGGAAAGCGCTTCATCATTGTGCTGCTGTTTCTCTGCATTACTACATCTGGGCTGATACGGGCATCCGTGTTTGCTCAAGCCACTGTTACGGTTAATATGAAAAACGTAACGCTAAGTGATGTTCTATGGGAAATCCAGAAACAAACTGACTTTACCTTCATCTACAGCACAAACGACACAAAGAATGTACGTGTTGAAAATCTGAGCGTAAAGAACAAGCCAATTTCCAATGTACTTGATAAATGTCTGCAAAACAGCGGATTGGCTTACTCTGTCCATAATGGTGTAATCACAATACACAAGGCAAAAACACATAATACAAACAAGCCACACAACACCAAAACCACTACTATAGAAAACAAAAAATACACAATTCTCGGCAAGGTGACCGATGAGAGCGGTGAGCCTATCATTGGTGCCAATGTATTCATAAAAGGCACGAAGCATGGCACCGTGAGCGACATCAACGGCAACTTCAACCTACAAGTGAAAGACAAGCAGGCCGTATTGACAGTCTCATACATAGGTTTTACACCAAAAGAAGTGGCTGTCGTAGCCGAAAAGGCAGCGCACATAACACTAAAAGTCGACAACAACCTGCTGGAGGAAGTCATCGTAACAGGATATGGCACATTCAAGAAATCGGCGTACGCCGGATCTGCCAGCATCGTAAAGACTGAAGCCGTAAAGGATGTGCCAAACGTGTCTTTCCAGCAGATGCTCGAAGGAGCCGCTCCCGGCGTGAGCGTAAGCTCAAGTTCGGGCATTCCGGGCGCTTCCACTTCAATACGCATACGTGGTATGGGTTCGTTCAATGCCTCCAACTCTCCGCTTTATGTAGTAGACGGCGTACCCGTACTGTCGGGCAACATCGGTGCTTCGGGCAGCGACTCGGGTCTGGACGTCATGTCTACCCTTAACACCTCCGACATTGAGAGCATCACCGTCATAAAGGATGCTGCTGCAGCTTCGCTCTACGGTTCGCGTGCAGCAAACGGCGTGGTGATTATCACTACCAAGCAAGGCAAGAGCGGCAAGCCTGTTTTCTCACTCAAGTCAGACTGGGGATTCTCTAAATTTGCCGTACCGTACAGAGAAATCATGGGTGGACAAGAACGCCGCAACCTTATACACGAAGGTTTGCGCAACTATGCCCTGAGCTATAAAGGCAGTGCCAACGACGAAGAAGGGCTGCATCAGAACATGACCGAGAACGAGGCATGGGCTTATGCCGATGCCAACATCGACCAATACGCACCGATACCTTGGTGTGGATTTGTCAACTGGGACGACTACCTATTCCGCAATGGCAGTCATCAGAACTATGAGTTCTCAGCATCAGGAGGTCAGGAGCGAATCAAATACTACACCTCTTTAGGCTATATGAAGCAGGAGGGCGTAACCATCAATTCGGGATTGGAGCGCGTCTCTGCCCGTCTGAACGTAGAATACCAAATGGCAAAATGGATGACCATCGGTGCCAAAATACTGTTCTCGAAGGTAAATCAAGACACATATTCAGAGGGAAGAGCATACACCTCGCCAATATACGGCACACGCAACGGTGCCACTCCGTCCGACCCTGTATGGAACGAAGACGGAACATGGAACCGAGAACTGATAAAACTGGCCGATCGCAACCCAGTGTTGTCAAACACCTACAACTTCAAGAAAGAATACGCAACCCGATCGTTCAACACCGTCTATGCCACATTCAATCTGTGGAAAAACCTGAAGTTTACATCGACCTACAGCTACGACTTCGTTATGAACAAGTCGCGTGCATGGAAAGACCCCCGTACAAGCGACGGTGACGATGACAACGGACGTTTCAGCAAAGACTACAATGACATTACAAACATGACGTGGTCGAACATCCTGACCTATCAGATGAAACTGAACAAGAAGCACAACCTCGACTTCCTGGCAGGATACGAGATTAACAGCAAAGAATCGGACGGACTGGGTACGACTATTTCTAACTTCGCGCGTACCGATAAGCCAGAGATAAGCAACGGTGTAGTGTATCAAAGCATGGGCGGCTCGAACAGCTGCACACGCATCGTTTCGTACATAACACGTGTCAATTACGACTACGAAAACAAATACTACGCAGGTGCAAGCTGGCGAACCGACGGTAGTTCGCGACTGGCAAGAAAGAACCGCTGGGGCAACTTCTGGTCGATATCGGGCGCATGGCGAGTAAGCGCCGAAAAGTTCATGAAGCCAACAAAAGACTGGCTGAACGACTTGAAGCTTCGCGTATCGTACGGCGTTAACGGCACATTGCCTTCTACCTATTACGGATACCTGGGATTGAGCAGCATTACCAGCAACTACAACAACAATCCGGGAATATCGCAGTCGCAGCTGGAAAACAAAAACCTGACATGGGAGACAAACTATAACTTCAACTCAGGCATCGACCTCGCGCTCTTTGACAACCGACTTAATATAACATTCGAGTACTACATACGCACAACCAAGAACCTGCTTTACGAACGACCGCTGTCTCTGACCACCGGTTTCTCAAACTACCTCTCTAACATTGGCAAGCTGCAGAACAAGGGTTATGAACTGGAACTGCGCTCAACTAATATAAATACAAAGGACTTCCGCTGGACAAGTTCGTTCAACTTAGGACACAACACCAATAAGATACTGAAACTTGACGGCGACCTCAAGCAGGTGACAAGCGGCTCAATGATACGCAAGGTGGGACTGCCCTACTCTACCTATTACATGATAGAATTTGCAGGCATCGACCCTGCCGACGGCGAACCGATGTTCTACAAGAACACGACCGACGAAAACGGCAAACTGAACCGCGAAACAACCAAAGACCCACGAAGCGCCGAAAAAGTAATACTGAAATGTGCCGACCCTACCATCACTGGCGGATTTGGCAACTCATTCAGCTACAAATGGTTTGACTTCAACTTCAACCTTAACTTCTCGCTCGGAGCATGGAATTATGACGAATGTGCCAGCAAACTGGAACATGGTGGAGACGGAACACTAAACATACCTACCTACTACCGCAAACGCTGGCAGAAAGAAGGCGACCATACCAATATCGAACGTTTTGTAATAGGACGTTCCATCTCAATGGACGACTACTCTACATCACGCCGACTGCATAGCGGCGATTTCTTGCGATTGAAGAACCTGACATTCGGCATAACACTGCCCAAGAATCTGATACGCAGAATAGGTCTTGAAAAAGTACGCATATACGCTTCGGGCAACAATCTGCTGACATGGGCAGCCTACAGCTATATCGATCCAGAATCGGGTTCATCGCCAAGCTGGGACACACCGCCCATGAGAACTTGTACATTCGGACTGGAAATAAAATTCTAAAACGTCACACTTTAAAAGAACAGAACGATGAAAAAAATAAGATATATCATAATAGGTGTATGCGCAGCCTTGCTGAGCAGTTGCGGCAACGACTGGCTCGACCTTAAACCTTCGACAGCTATCGAGACAGACGGTTCGCTGACCGAACTGAGAGATTTTGAATTTGTGCTCAATGGTGCCTACAACAGCATGCAATCGTCCAACTACTATGGAGCCAACATGATGTGCTATGGCGATCTAACCGGCGACGACATGAAATCATACAAGTCGACAAGTACCAATGTCAACTATTATACATTCAAGTTCAACAAGACCAATGGTCCGAGCGAATTCTGGGAAGTGTATTATGGCATCGGTAAGAATATTAACATCCTATTGAGGGATATAGAAAAGATAGAACTTGTTCCCGACCGCATTATCACAACTCCTAAAATGGAGAGTCTGACAGAGCAGGTTTATTACAACGATCTGAAAGGTGAAGCACTGGCTATACGTGCCTTGCTGCTGTTTGACATGACACGTCTATATGGCTATCCATACACCAAGGACAACGGAGCCTCGCTTGCTGTGCCTATCATCGACCAAGTGGTGAACGACAAGAATGTAAAACCATCGCGCAACACCACAGCCCAGTGTTACAAAGCCGTTGTCGATGACCTTACACAAGCCATAAGCTTACTACGCAATGTAAAGAAAGAAGGCAAAATAAACAAATGGGCTGCAATGACCCTGTTAAGCCGCGTTTATCTGTATATGGGCAAAGACAAGGAAGCCTTGGAAACTGCTACAGAAGCTATAAAGGGAGCCGAATCAACAGGATATAAGCTATGGACCAACGATGAATACGCAAAGATATGGGCGACACCGTTCAATAGCGAACTTCTGTTCGAAATCGTAAATCTAACGACCGACAGTCCGGGCAAGTCGTCAATAGGTTATCTGTGCACTAAATACAAAATGATAGCAACCAACAAGTTCTGGAAGAAGTATCTGAAGAATATGCCTAACGATGTACGTGGACAGATGGTGTCAACTGCAAGCAAAAGCAAACCGTTCTGTCTGAAATATCCAGCCCAGGGCGACAAGAGCTACGAAGACGCCAACATCCCTGTGTTCCGCCTGTCAGAACTGTATCTGAACGCTGCCGAAGCGGCTGTGAAGAGAGGCGACATAAGCAACACACGCAAATACTTAGCCCCTATATATGCACGTACGGGCAAAAGTCTTGACGATGTGGCAGACAAAGACATCACGCTGGATTTGGTACTGGAACAGCGCCGTATAGAATTCTGGGGCGAAGGCCAGCGATTCTTCGACTTGATGAGAAACAACAAGCGGGTAGTGCGCACTGACTGCCTAAGCGAAGTGCCCGAAGAAGCACGCTCATTCGACTGGAACTACTATAAGATTGTGTTGCCCGTGCCGAAGCACGAGATGGAATACAACGAAAATATGGTGCAAAACCCAGAATATGAACTGCATTGACAAAACATAAATAACATATAATACATAATTCAGTACCAATATGAAAGCTCGTTTGTATAAAACTTTATTATCTGTTTTAATTCTTTTCTCAGTAAGTTCCGGTGTTATAGCCGGAACTTACCAACCTGCTGACAAGCATGAAGAACAGAAAAAAGAAGAACTTTCGGTCGACGGACCGTACATACTCTACCAACCAGACGGTAGCGTAAGAGTGATAAGCGTAAACAAAAAACTGAAAATTGAAGACAAGACATATACCAAACTGTCTAAGAACTATAGCTTCAGAGTGACCGACCATAAAGGAAACAACTCTTTTAAAGTTAGACTTCACTCTATAGAACGACCGGAATGGAAATATGACAAACCTGAGAAAACCTTTGTCATGTCCGACCCTCACGGCAGACTTGATTGTGTAATCAGTCTGCTGCAAGGCAATGGCGTTATTGACAAGAAACTGCGCTGGAACTTCGAACGAAACCACTTGGTCATTATTGGCGACGTTTTCGACAGAGGAA
This sequence comes from Leyella stercorea, assembly GCF_021531355.1. GTDB lineage: Bacteria > Bacteroidota > Bacteroidia > Bacteroidales > Bacteroidaceae > Prevotella. The sequence goes on from NZ_JADYTS010000087.1 coordinate 9,061, forward strand.
AAGACGTGCCGCAAATTTTCTGGCTATTCTACAAACTTGAAGAAGAAGCGGCTAAAGCCGGAGGCCACGTTTCGCTCTTGCTGGGCAATCACGAACCATTGGTAATGGCAAATGACCTAAGATATACTAAGGACAAATACAAAGTCTTAGCCAAACGACTGGGCATGAAATATCCACAATTGGTAGGTTCGAACACAGAATTAGGACGCTGGCTGGGCACTCGCAACACTATGCAGATAATAGGCGACGGCCTGTATGTACACGCAGGATTAAGCAAGGATTTTTACGACAAGAATCTGGAAATTCCATTTGTCAATCAGGAAATGAGTAAGGCGCTGTTCATGACTAAAAAAGAAAGAAAGGCTTTGTCACCGCTTACGGCTTTTCTGTATAGCAACGACGGACCACTATGGTACAGAGGACTGGTAAGGAAAGAAGCTAAATACAAGCCCCTATCAACAGATTCGCTGCAAATGGTGTTAGACCGTTACCAAGTGAAACGCCTGCTGATCGGGCATACTATATTCAAGGATATATCAACGTTTTACAACGGTAAGGTCATTGACGTAAATGTAGACAACAAAGAAAACCGTAATAAAAGACGCGGACGTGCCGTCCTGATAGAAGGTAATACATATTATGTAGTAGGTGATAATGGAAAAATGAGAAAACTTTAAGAATTGTCCTAATCTTGATTTGGCATATGAAACCGAACTGTTATAGGTCGTTTCATATGCCTTTTTTATATCACAAGACTTTTACCGACAACTTTTGCTTTTGATAAATGTTTTTAATGACATTTCCTTTGCCGTTTCGGCTTTTTTGTATAATTTTGCGGACGAACCAAACAAGAAATTAGGGGTGCAGCATGGATTGTGCTGCTGAGATTATACCCGTAGAACCTGAAGCGGATAATGCCGCCGTAGGAAATATTTCTATCCTGTACAATCAATAAGTTGACAACAGTTGCATACAATTGCAGAGTGCATTTGCGGCAAACCCTTGCAACAGCCCCCATATATGAAACGATAATTATGCAATACAGATGTGCCCTTACTATAGCCGGAAGCGACAGCGTAGGAGGTGCCGGCATACAGGCCGACATCAAGACAATGTCGGCTTTGGGAGTGTATGCAGCCTCAGCCATCACAGCCGTGACCGTGCAGAACACCCAGGGAGTGTACGGCATTGAAGCAATCCGACCCGAAATCGTGGGCGGACAGATTAGTGCCGTAATGGACGATATACATCCTACGACTGTAAAAATTGGTATGGTGAACGATGCCGAGACCATTCACGCCATTGCCAAGACATTGGGCAAATACAAAGGCGTGGCAGTTATCATCGACCCCGTTATGGTTTCGACAAGCGGATGCCGACTGATGCAGGAAGACGCTCTGCAAGTGTTCCGCACCGAACTGATGCCGTTGGCTTCGCTCCTGACGCCTAACGTGCCCGAAGCCGAAATCTTGTCAGGCATTAAGATTGAGACGGTTGACGACATGGACCGTGCTGCCAACAAGATATGCCGCGAAGCTGGATGCGCCGTTTTGGTAAAAGGCGGACATCTCGACGGCAACACCAAGACCGACATTCTGTATGCCGACGGACAGCGGGTGGAGACATTCGAGGCGCAGACCGTAGAGACACGCAACACTCACGGAACGGGATGCACCCTGTCGTCTGCCATTACTGCCCATCTGGCTTTGGGCCATACAATGGCTGACGCCATAAGACTGGCAAAGACTTATTTATACAAGGCTCTTGAGGCTGGCAAGGATGTGGAGATAGGACGGGGACACGGACCCGTTAACCACTTCTTCAATCCGCACCCATACTACACTAAATAAACAATTCTGATGATACAATTCATAACTCACACCAACTCACGCT
>NZ_JADYTS010000088.1 GCF_021531355.1 Leyella stercorea
GTATGCAAAGATACAAAATATTGTTTATCAACCAATTACAAAATGGACATTTTTGAGTGACGAAGTCAGGAAACAGATGCGTTCTTGTTTTCTTCCCATTTCACCACTATGTCATGCCAGCGGTTATCCTTGATGCCAAGATTCTTGCGACTGATGGAAATAACATATAATCCTTCGGCAGCGGACACACTGTCGGTAGGATTAAACCAACGGTTGTTTAATATAAGCTGAATAGGCTTGGACGATTCGGCCATCTTGACACGCACACCAATCTCTCCATTGCGTGTGGCAGGGAAATTCCATAAGGCTCCGTCCACATCATTAAGAACACATCATCCCACACACCATTGGCGGTAGGCAATTCGGGCAAAAGGGTGGTATTGCACCAAAAGAACAGCAATCGGCCGAGTCCTCCATCTGTGCGCATGGCATATGCTTTATTTTATCACGGCTCGACAGATAAAGAGGTCTATACTCCCCAGGATGTTCACCATAATTGTAATGTCTGATTTCTCCGTCAGCCATTCTGCTCAAACCGATATAGGCATCGGATGGAGAAACACCAGTGACACGAGGTGCCAACAGATTGTCCAGATTATTTTGGGCAGAAGCATGATACAATGACTATGGATTTTGGGTTCAGTCGTCCTTGAACGACAATTTCTCTAATTTTTCTTTCAGTATCGGAGCCTCCGATGCCCTTATCGACAATCGAATCTCGCAGGTGTTGTCGTAAGTCTGACCTACAATGCGGGGCGACATCTCCTTGATTATCTTCATCACGTCGTTCATCATTATATAGGGAAAGTCGTAGACTACCTCCTCTTCCTTGTAGAGCTTCACTATCTCGGCAGCGGCTATAGCCTCGGCAGCGGCTGTGCGATAGGCTACGATGAGTCCGCTTGTGCCAAGATTCACTCCTCCATAATATCTCACAACGATGATGAGGATATCCGTAAGGTCGTTTTTGGTAATCTGTCCGAGTATCGGTTTGCCGGCAGTGCTGCTCGGTTCGCCATCGTCATTGGCGCGAAATTGCGAATGGTCGGCTCCAAGGGTGTATGCCCAACATACATGGCGGGCATCGTAATACTTCTTGCGATGTTCGGCAACAATGTTTTTCACCTCTTCTTCGGTGGTGACATGAAAGGCAAAGGCGAGAAACTTGCTTCGCTTCTCACTGTAAAAGCCCTCTGCCGGGCTGTCTGTTATTGTCAAATATTCGTCTATCAGCTCCATTTGCTTGTTGTTCAGTAAATAATATAATATGCAAAGGTAAGACAAATAAACGACAAATGGGGAAAAAGATAATGGATAATTATGATATACCAAACAAATAACGGCAGTCATAATTATCCATTACAAAATTATCAATTATAAAAATAATTTATTAATCAAGTTTGTGAATAACAAGCCCTGAGCGTAGTTTCGGCTCAAACCATGTAGCCTTAGGAGGCATAATCTTGCCGCTGTCGGCTATGTCCATAATCTGCTGCATTGTGACGGGATAGAGAGCCAATGCCACACGCATTTCGCCACTATCCACACGTCGCTTCAATTCGCCGAGTCCGCGAAGACCACCGACAAAATCGATACGCTTGTCCGAACGCAAATCGGTTATGCCAAGTAACTTGTCAAGAATCAGTCGGCTTGAGATATCTACATCGAGCACTCCGATTGGGTCTGTTCCGTCGTATGTTCCTTCCTTGGCCTCAAGACTGTACCACTTGCCGTCAAGATATAGCGAGAACTCATGCAGATGCTGTGGCTTGTATTCGTCAGCGCCCTCACACTTAACGATGAAGTCAGCCTCCAATGCCTTCAAGAACTCCTCCGACGACATTCCGTTTAAATCCTTTACTACGCGGTTGTAGTCGAGGATTGTAAGCTGCGAAGCCTGGAAGCATACAGCCATGAAGTAGTTGTACTCTTCATTGCCTACATGCTGCGGATTCTGCTTAGCCTTCTCGGCGCCTACAAGGGCTGCCGCTGCACTACGATGATGGCCGTCGGCTATGTAGAGGGCTGGCATCTTGCGGAACTCTTCTGTGATGGTAGCAATGTCCTTATCATCGGAAATTGTCCAGAACTGATGGCGGAAACCGTCAATAGGTGCTATGAAATCATAAACAGGTGCAGTTGCGGCATAGCGGTTGATGAGTTCGTCGAGTACGCTGTTGTCGGGATAGGCAAAGAATACAGGCTCGATATTGGCATCACATACGCGTACATGCTTCATGCGGTCTTCCTCTTTGTCGCGACGGGTAAGTTCGTGCTTCTTGATTACACCGTTCATATAGTCATTGACGAAGGCTCCTACAACGAGACCGTACTGTGTCTTGCCATTCATTGTCTGGGCGTAGATGTAATACTGCTCCTTGTCGTCCTGTACAAGCCAACCTTTCTCCTGAAATTTACGGAAATTGTCGGCAGCCTGCTTGTAGACACGAGGGTCGTACTCGCTGGCGCCAGGCTCGAAGTCAATCTCGGGTTTGATGATATGATAAAGACTCATCTCGTTGTCGCCTGCTTCAGCACGGGCTTCTTCCGAGTTGAGGACATCGTAAGGTCGTGACTCTACACGCTCCACCAAATCGTGCGGTGGGCGCAGTCCTTTAAAGGGTTTTATTGTAGCCATAAAATTTAATCGTTACTTGTTTACTTGATACTTAGTGCATCCCTCACTGAAGAAAGCATTTATCTGCTTAGCAGCAGCAATACCTGCATTGATGTTGGCCTCGGCTGTCTGTGCCCCCATCTTCTTAGGTGTAGAGAAGTAGCGACCTTCAAATTTGCGGAACTCAGCATCTGCATCAGGCATAATATCGGTAACGTACTTGATATCGGTGCGCTCTTCCATAAGTTTGAGCAGCTCAGGCTCATTGATTACTTCCTTGCGTGCTGTGTTAACGAGGATAGCATTCTTCTTCATCTTACCGACAAGAGCGGCATTGATGCTCTGCTTGGTCTGAGGAGTAGCAGGAATATGGAGCGAAACCACATCACAATTCTCGAAGAGAGCGTCCTGCGAATCAACTGCAGTAACACCGGCAGCCTCAATAGCTTCCTTCGGACAGAAAGCATCGTAAGCAGAAACTTCCATACCGAAGCCCTTTGCGATGCGAGCCACATTACGGCCTACATTGCCGAAAGCAAGGATACCAAGCTTCTTACCCAAGAGTTCGGAGCCAGACTTGCCATTATAGAAATTGCGAACGGCATAAACCAACAAACCGAATACAAGTTCGGCTACAGCATTCGAGTTCTGGCCTGGAGTGTTCTCTACGACTACTCCCTTCTCCTTGGCATAAGCACAGTCTACATTATCGTATCCGGCGCCTGCACGAACTACGATCTTGAGCTGCTTAGCAGCGTCGAGTACCTCGGGAGTAACCTTGTCCGAACGAATAATCATAGCGTCGGCATCGGCTACAGCATCAAGAAGCTGCTGCTTGTCAGTATATTTCTCAAGGAGAACAAGTTCGTTGCCTGCTCCTTCAATTTCTGCCTTAATACCATTCACGGCTGCTGCTGCAAACGGTTTCTCGGTTGCCACCAATATTTTCATAGTAAACGATTTTTAATAATTATACGATAAGAAAACACTACAATTAGTGCTCTGCCTCAAAATCCTGCATGCACTTAACAAGAGCCTCTACACACTCAAGCGGAAGGGCGTTGTAGCAGCTTGCACGGAATCCACCTACAGAGCGGTGACCCTTGATACCTACCATACCATGAGCTACTGCATAGTCGAGGAACGGCTTCTCAAGATCCTTATACTCATCGTTCATAACGAAGCAGATGTTCATGAGTGAGCGAGACTCTGGCTCTACTGTTCCACGGAACAACTTGTTGCGGTCGATTTCAGCATACAGCATCTCGGCACGCTCCTTGGCACGACGGTCCATCTCCTCTACTCCACCGTTCTTCTTAATCCAACGCAAAGTTTCAAGAGCGCAATAGATAGGCACTACAGGAGGTGTATTGAACATAGAACCCTTCTCTACGTGTGTGCGATAGTCGAGCATTGTAGGAATCTGACGAGGAGCCTTGCCCAACACTTCGTCCTTCACAATAACAAGTGTAACACCTGCCATTGCGAGGTTCTTCTGAGCACCGGCATAGATACAGTCGTACTTAGCCACGTCAATTGGGCGGCTGAAAATATCTGACGACATGTCACCGATAAGTCTTACTGGAACTTCTGGGTCTTTACGAATTTCTGTACCGTAAATTGTGTTGTTAGTAGTGATGTGCAAATAATCCAAATCAGCAGGACATTCGTAGTCCTTCGGATAGTATGTGTAGCCGGCTTCAGCTGATGAAGCTACCTCTACAACCTCTCCGAACAATTTTGCTTCCTTCATAGCCTTCTTAGCCCAAGTACCGGTGTTTACATAACCTGCCTTCTTGATAAGGAAGTTGAAAGGAACCATACAGAATTCAAGCGATGCACCTCCACCAAGGAACAAAACTGAGTATCCCTCGGGAACTCCTAAAAGCTCCTTGATAAGGGCTACAGCCTCGTCTACTACGGGTTGGAAGTCCTTGGCTCTGTGGCTAATCTCTGCCAAAGAGAGTCCTGAGCCATTAAAATCTAAAATCTGTTTTGCTGTATTCTCAATCACTTCGCGCGGGAGTATTGAAGGACCAGCGTTAAAGTTGTACTTCTTCATGTGCTGTTTGTTATTAAGTTAATATTTAAATGTTCTTTCGATAGCGAAGTTACAATTTATTTTCGAGAAGAACAAATAAAACCAACTTATTTATTTCAGAAGGACAAAAACAGCATGTTTAAGCCCTCTTTTGTTTACAAAAAGCAACATAGCAACAATCTACACCTTATTAATAATATAAGGAAAGTGGATTATTGCATACAATCAGTTATTTTTCCCGATTCTTTTCTTAAGTTTAAGCTTGGGAATTTTCAATGTTTCACCAGGTTTTACCTCTGTACGTTTGTTCAAAACTTCGACATAGCATTCCATACCGTCACCTAAGAAACCCTTGCTGATAGACGCAAGGGTCTGTCCCTTTTGGACAGTCACCACTTGGTCTATGCCAACTATAACATACGCACCAGTCCTCACTCTTGCGTCATAATTATAGTCTGTTACACCAGTATGAACATGTTGCTTCAGCTCGACGACTGGCTCTTTTTTATCAACCTTTTCAACCGGTTGCACACTATCTATATCTGCAACCACTTGCTTCGACAATGCCTGTTTTCTTTCATCTATTTGCTGCTCGAGTTTCTCGATAGCTTGATTTCTCGCCTCTATTCTGACATAAAGCGCATACAACCCAGCTCCTATGCAAATCAACAGCAGAAAAGACAAGGCTGAGAGCCAATACGTCAGCTTGGGATTCTTTTGCCGACAAACAACTTTGGGCTCTTCTTCCTTTCGCTCATTCTTTTTTGACATAAGCAGCTCTGCCATCTTACGGCATCGTTCACGCTCCGACTGATCGCTATCCGGCTGATCGCAAGCAGCATCTGCCTTTTTGCATTCACACTGCACGTCAGCAGTTTCTTCACCGTCGGCAGACAATTCGACTAATGTGTTACCATCAGCCAACTCCTGCTCGTCCTTAACATCCTCCACTGATTCAGCCTTAACCTCTGGCAATTCACCACCAAGTGTAACTTCTGGCTTATCAGTATCATCATGCAAAACCTCTTGCTCTACCAAATCCGTTGCCACGACAACGTCAGTCTCCGCCTTAGCATTGGCTTCTTCAAGACTATCCGTATCAGACTCTGTAACAACAGACTCCTCTTCGTTTTCTTCCAAATCCAACAAGTCGTCATCGTCCATTTCAGAAAAATCCACCCCATCGTTTAGTACAACCGTCTCAAACTGCAGGAATGGACGGTTGATGCGGTCGCGTAACATCACTTCCGGAGTAAACGCAAATTTGCTGCGACCAGTCTTAAACGAACCCAGTCCTTTTATCTTCACTGTTCCATCGGGATGTACAAGAAGCTCTTCACTGACCGTCTCAAACATGAAATGTACAAAACTCAAGGCATCATTGTCGTTCAAACCGTAGCGCTCGGTCAAAGTCTGACAAAACTCAGCAATGTCAATAGCGCCATTAACCGAATTAGCAGTTTTCCTCACCGATGTCTCAGCCTTGAAAGCCACAACAATCTTTGGCGGCACAAGCATACGCTGTCCATTTGACGGATTGACAACGATACGCTCCATACGTTTCTTTATCTCGAAGATTCCAAAATTGGCTATCGAGATTCCTACGCCTTCATCAAACTTCTGCGACATACATTCCACCACACAACGCACCATGCGCTGTGTGTCATCTTGCGAGAATCCCGTATGTCGGGACAGTTCGGCTATATATTCCTTGTTGTTCATATAGACATTCGGTTAGCTTAACGTCAGTCAGTCGACCACTTCACCATACAGGTCGAAGTCGTCACTATCAGTAATATGTACATTATAGAAGCTTCCCACACGCAGACGATGGTCAGCATTTATCAATACCTCCGGATCAACCTCAGGCGAGCAGAACTCACTACGTCCGATATAATAGTCACCTTCCTTGCGGTCGACAACAGTCTTCAGTACAGTGCCCACCTTAAGCGCCTCCACCTCGGCACTAATCCGTTGCTGCACAGCCATAAGCTTATCAAGTCGGCGTTGCTTTTCCTCCTGAGGCACGTCGTCCTCATAATGCTCGGCACTATACGTACCGTCCTCAGCCGAATAGGCGAAAGCTCCCATACGTTCAAAACGTGCCCACTTGACAAAATCTACAAGTTCGCGGAAGTCTTCCTCGGTCTCGCCCGGGAAACCTACCATAAGTGTTGTGCGCAGATGGATGCCTGGCACACCTTCACGAATTTTCTCAATCAGCTCCATTGTCTCCTTTTTGGAAACATTGCGGTGCATGCGTGTCAATACATTATCCGAAATATGCTGCAAGGCGATGTCGAGATATTTGCATACGTTAGGCTTCTCACGTATCACGTCGAGCAATTCGAGCGGGAACTGGTTGGGATAGGCGTAATGCAGGCGCACCCACTTCACACCCTTTATATCGGCAATATCGGCTATCAAATCAGCAATATGGCGCTTGCCATCAATGTCAACACCATAATAAGTCAGTTCCTGTGCGATAATCTGGAATTCCTTAACACCTCGCTCTACAAGTTCGCGCACTTCCGCAAGGATTTCTTCCTTTGGACGGCTGACGTGTCTGCCTGTTATGATAGGTATGGCACAATAAGCACAATGACGGTCGCAGCCCTCGCTTATCTTGATGTAGGCATAATGATGCGGTGTCGTAATATGACGTTGGGCTGACTCAGCAACTGGCGTTTCCGGTTCGCCCAAATCCACGAGCAACTGCTTGTAATTAAACTTGCCGTAATACTTGTCTACCTCAGGAATCTCCTTCTCAAGGTCTTCCTTGTATCGCTGCGAAAGACAACCCATGACAAACAACTTGCCTATGCGTCCCTCTTCCTTGGCCTGTACAAGTTCGAGAATAGTGTCAATACTCTCCTGCTTTGCATCTTCAATAAATCCGCAGGTATTGACTACCACAATCTCTCCCTCTATACGTTTTGCATCATGCGTACACTTATAGCCAGCCTTTTCAAACTTAGCCATAAGCGTTTCGCTGTCGACGAGATTTTTCGAACATCCCATCGTTATGATATCTATCTGTCCTTTCTTCATCTAATCCTTTTATCTTAATCCTGTTTGAACAACGAGTCGACAAACTGGCGCTTGTTGAACAACTGCAACGCCTCCATCGATTCGCCAAGTCCGATATACTTTACAGGCACCTTCAACTGATCGCTGATGCCTATCACTACTCCACCCTTGGCTGTACCGTCAAGTTTGGTTATTGCAAGCGAAGTTATCTGTGTCACCTGCGAGAACTGCTTGGCCTGTTCGAAAGCATTCTGTCCAGTACTGCCATCAAGCACCAAGAGCACTTCGTCAGGAGCCTGGGGCAACACCTTCTTCATCACATCCTTTATCTTCTTCAGCTCATTCATCAGTCCCACCTTGTTGTGCAGACGTCCAGCTGTGTCTATAATAACAACATCGGCACCATTAGCCTTAGCCGAAGACAAAGTATCGAAAGCCACCGAAGCCGGGTCAGAACCCATCTGCTGCTTAACTACCGGCACACCGACACGCTCACCCCAGATACAGATCTGCTCTACTGCAGCTGCTCTGAAGGTATCAGCAGCACCAAGGTAAACCTTCTTGCCTGCCTTCTTAAACTGATAGGCAAGTTTGCCGATGGTCGTGGTTTTACCAACTCCGTTTACTCCGACAACCAAAATCACATATGGCTTGTGCTCTGTAGGCAAATCCCAGTCGTCATTGTCGCCAGTATGATTCTCGGTCAAGAGCGAAGCAATCTCGTCGCGCATTATTCGGTTAAGCTCTGATGTCGACACATACTTGTCACGAGCCACACGCTCCTCAATTCGCTTGATTATCTTCAGCGTGGTCTCCACACCGATATCCGATGTAATCAAAGCCTCCTCAAGATTGTCGAGCACCTCGTCGTCAACCGTCGACTTACCCATCACAGCACGTTGTATCTTGTCAAAAACGCTGTGCTTTGTCTTTTCGAGTCCGTTGTCGAGGACTTCCTTTCTGTTCTTATTAAAAAATCCAAAAATTCCCATATAACGTTATATTTTCTGCAAAGTTAATTTAAAATAAGCAGAAAACAAAGCATTTCGTTTAATAATTAAGGTACTATGCACTACAACACTTAAAATAGAAGCTTTTTTAGAAGGTTTAAAACGTTAATTATTATTAACCGTACATCAAAATCACTCACAAGTATCTGTGTTTTAAGAAAATATGTCTAACTTTGCACACTGATTTTTAATTCACATAAAGTCTAACTTTATTAATTACATTTTTAACATTTAATTTTTTATGTCAGATTTAAAGAACGTACAGCCGTTGGCAGACTTCAACTGGGACGAGTTTGAGAACGGTGGCAGCTCAGAGGTAAGCAAGCAGGAGCTTGAGAAGGCTTACGACGAAACCCTCAACAAGGTGTCAGAGCACCAGGTAGTTGAAGGCGAAGTAATCTCTGTAGACAAGAAAGAGGTTATCGTAAACATCGGCTACAAGAGCGATGGTATCATCCCTGCATCTGAGTTCCGTTACAACCCAGACCTCAAGGTAGGCGACAAGGTTGAGGTTTACGTAGAGAACCAGGAGGACCGCAAGGGTCAGCTCGTTCTCTCGCACAAGAAGGCTCGCCTGAGCAAGAGCTGGGAGCTCGTTAACGCAGCTCTCGAGAATGAGGAAGTTATCCAGGGCTACATCAAGTGCCGCACTAAGGGTGGTATGATCGTTGACGTATTCGGCATCGAGGCATTCCTTCCGGGCAGCCAGATCGACGTTCACCCAATACGCGACTACGACGTATTCGTAGGCAAGACAATGGAGTTCAAGGTTGTTAAGATCAACCAGGAGTTCCGCAACGTAGTTGTTTCTCACAAGGCCCTCATCGAGGCTGAGTTGGAAGCACAGAAGAAGGAGATCATCAGCAAGCTCGAGAAGGGTCAGATTCTCGAAGGTACTGTTAAGAACATCACTTCTTACGGTGTATTCGTTGACCTCGGCGGTGTTGACGGACTCATCCACATCACAGACCTCTCTTGGGGCCGCGTAAGCGATCCTCACGAGGTTGTAGCTCTCGACCAGAAGATCAACGTTGTTATCCTCGACTTCGATGACGAGAAGAAGCGTATCGCTCTCGGTCTGAAGCAGCTCACTCCGCACCCATGGGATGCTCTCGACGAGAACCTCAAGGTAGGCGACCACGTTAAGGGTAAGGTAGTTGTTATCGCCGACTACGGCGCATTCGTAGAAATCGCTCCGGGCGTTGAGGGTCTTATCCACGTTTCAGAGATGAGCTGGAGCCAGCACCTCCGTTCAGCTCAGGAGTTCCTCCACGTAGGCGACGAGGTAGAGGCAGTTATCCTCACACTCGACCGTGCAGAGCGCAAGATGTCTCTCGGCATCAAGCAGCTTAAGGAAGATCCATGGGAGGCTATCGAGGTTAAGTATCCTGTAGGCAGCAAGCACACAGCTAAGGTTCGCAACTTCACTAACTTCGGTATCTTCGTAGAGCTCGAAGAGGGTGTTGACGGACTCATCCACATCTCTGACCTCTCTTGGACAAAGAAGGTAAAGCATCCTTCAGAGTTCACACAGGTAGGCGCAAGCATCGACGTTGTTGTTCTCGAAATCGACAAGGAGAACCGTCGTCTCAGCCTCGGCCACAAGCAGCTTGAGGAGAATCCTTGGGACACATACGAGTCTCTCTACACTCCGGGTTCAGTACACACCGGCAAGATTACTGAGATGATGGACAAGGGCGCTGTTATCACTCTCAACGAGGGTGGTGAGGGCTTCGCTACTCCTAAGCACCTCGTTAAGGAGGATGGCACACAGGCACAGCTTGGTGAGGAGCTCGAGTTCAAGGTAATCGAGTTCGTTAAGGAGACAAAGCGCATTATCCTCTCACACAGCCGCACATTCGAGGCAGGCAAGGAAGAGGTTAAGCCGGTTCGCAAGCACACCGCTAAGAAGGAGGCTGCTCCTGCTATCAACAACGTAGCCGCTTCAACAACTCTCGGTGACCTCGACGCTCTCGCAGCATTGAAGGCCAAGATGGAGAAGGGCGAGTAATCGTAGCAGAGAACTTGCATCTGAAGATTTGACTATTCAAATCGATCAATAAATAACAAGGTCACAAATAAGTAGGCACAAGCCCGCTTGTTTGCGACCTTTTTTCGTATACCACATATTTGCATCCATTATTTCATACTCTACACACTGCAAATGGCTCACCCGATAAACTAGGGGGAAGACGCTTTGATTCTATAGAAAATTTATACCTTTGTGCCATGAATAA
>NZ_JADYTS010000089.1 GCF_021531355.1 Leyella stercorea
TGTTGATATCGACTTCTTCCTCTACAGACTATCAATGATCTTTGGGTAAACACAGGGTTTTACGGGTGAGCCGGTTATTTTCTATAAAAAATCAAAAATATATATGTAACGATAGCAATAGAAAGAATTACGAATATATAAAATATCGAGATAAAAATGATAGTGACTTTAATACATCAGCAAAAGCAACAATAGAAATACCCACAACAGCAAATAATATTTATACCATAATTACATACCCTAGGAATACACCTTTCCTAAAACGCATATTAATATATTCTAATAAAGATGATGATTTTATTGGCGGATTTGTTTGTTCGCTACATGACGATATGTATAATACCGATGGCAGACGAATCCAACTCTACAAGAAGCTTTCCTGCCTCTGCACCCTCAACGATACGGTAAACAACAGTAAATTACTTGAAGCGAACAACAATAAGTCCACACCTGTAATTCTCTCGCGTACGCTCTTGGCTGATACATGGAATACATTCTGTGTACCGTTCGATATTGACTTAAAAGACGGCAAAATAAACGGCACGGAGGTGAGTGTAATGGAGTATGACTGCACTACAGACCACACTATTAAATTTAAAGAAGCTACAAATATTGAAGCTGGCAAGGCTTATCTGATCAATCCGAAGAAAGAAATCAAAGACCCAATATTTACCAACGTTACCATCAATAACGTTACTCCAATAGTTAGTGGCGAAAATGACGGATACAGCTTCGTTGGAATATACAGCCCTATAACCTTCAACGATAGCAACAAAGACCGCATCTTGATACTATCTAAAGAAGGAAAATTCTTGAGCGTCAGAAATGGAGACAGAATGAAGGGAATGAGAGCTTACTTCACCATTCCTCCCAAAACGAAAGCAGAGGCGGTACGATTGATGATAAACAACAAACCGACTGCTATCACCGAAATCTCCACCACCCTATCATCGCCAGAAAAGATATTCTACACAGACGGCACTTACGCTGGCACAGACATAAAGAAAGTAAAGAAAGGCATCGTCATAAAAGGCGGCAAGAAAATCCTGGTGAAATAAAAATAAGGCTTCTTAGCCTTCCTAAAGTTGTCCTTTGGGAAGGCTAAGAAGCCTTAATAGCATTTCTATTTAACTTTGTTATTATTCAACAATACCTGCCTCAACCCACTGATTAAGGATTGTTTGTGAGTCGGCAAGCGCAGTTGCTTCTTCTACGTCATATTCGCTACAAAGCAGCGTTTTGAGCGTATCTACGTCAAAGTCGGTGTCCTTAACTTTCTCCCAGAGAAAAGCAGCGCTCTCGTTCATGTTGATTATCTTTGTGAAATCAATATTTTCCTTACCTTCTGCAACTACTATTTTCTCACCGCATACATCTCTTAATACAAAACCTTTCTTTATTCTCATATTTATATTAGTTATGTTTTAATTTCAGAAACATTCTATAGCCAACCAGCAAATACCTACGCACAGGCAACAATGCAGTCCATACAGCGGAATATAATCGCCATTTCCTGCCAGTAGTATAGTCGGGACTTTTGCGTCCTTTACGATAAAAGCAATGGGCTATACCGAATACTTTGCTGATGTCGCATTGTTCGGTGGCAATGTTGCCATCGCCACGCATTACAACGCTATTGCCATCAATCTTAACTATACGATGCAACGCATAGCGTCGTGGCGCTACCTCTGCAAGTACAACATCGCCAACCTTTAAAGGGCTACATGGCTTGGTCAGTATAGCCTTGTCGCGTCCATCTTCCAGAAACGGACGCATACTCACGCCACGTAACTTCAGTGTCACACTATGCCCTTCGTCAAGAAGCTTTGCTATCTCGGGAATAATAACCTCATTGGCGAATTCCTTCTGCTTGAAAGCCAAATTATTATTGGTCTGTTCCATTATCATTGGGTTTATGAGCTATGACTTCGTAGCATAATTTGGCTGCCTCCTCATTGGGAAGGCAACGCAGTTTATACACTGAAGTGAACGATTCAATCAGTTTTGTCACAACATCGCAGGTATGTCCGAATATATTACTATCCCATTTCATCGACGAACAGGCTGGCACAAGATAAGTGAAGGCAACGACAGGCGAAACACGTTCGATACTATTCTTTCCCGCACGTTCTATCTTGACAATAGCATCCAACGCTACCTTGACGTTACGGTAGCAAGGTGTCTTGCCGCTCCACGGGCTGCCATAAACAAAAGCCTTGCCACCGATGATTCGGACAACCGGATTGTCGTCGTTAATAAGGTCGCATCCTTCGATGCTCTTAATCCAAAGACTTGTGTGTGTGCTCTTGCCTGTGCCGCTTTGAGCCGTAAATGCATAGGCATAGCCATTGTTACGCACAACCGATGCATGGATAAGGAGCGTATCATAATAACCTCCCCTAAAGGCATACATCATCATAATGGCTGTATTCAGACCGAACGAACGTACAGAAGGCGAACCTTTCAGCGCACAGTTTGCCACAGAGAAGTCGCTGTTGGTCTGCAACAGGCAACAATGGCAGCCATACATCCCCTTAACTAAAAACTGATAGCCGCCACCCTCTACACGATCTACGATAGTCTTGCCATTTCCCGTGTCAAAGATTCCGATACGCTCTCTTTGCTCTTTGCTGTATGGCTTGATACTGTCGTGAACATTCAATGAAAAAATACAACCGTCATCTGCCTCCTTTATCTCGAAAGGTTCAAATGACGGTGACAAAAATGTGTCATTAGCCGTTTCATCGACAAATGACACACTTATATTATGTTCTGCGATTCTAAAAAAACGCTTTCTCACTGTTTTGTTTCTTTGCTATACACTTGGCAATTATTTCTTTGCCTTTTTCTCCTTTTTTACCTTCTTCTCTTTCTTTTCCTTTTTGGAAAGTGTCGAGTTCTTTTCGCTTTCGTCTGGCTCTATCGGTTCGAACGAAAAGTCGTTGGCTGTAAGATATTGTACGTTATAACGACCATTGGCAGCATAACGCTTCTTCATGCTGGAGTACTTCTTCTCAACATCTTTTCTTGTCTTACCATAAACTGTGACACATGTAGGATTCTTCAAGCCACGGGCCTTAAGTGACTCGCGCAACTGGTAGGAATAGTTTTCACGGCTGTAGAGAAAACCAGTCTTGCTGTCTACCCATGTGCCGTCCATAAGCTGAATCTCTGTGAAATACACAGTTGAGTCGTTGAATGAAGTGGCAAAACCATAAACGAACAGTGGTGTCTTCTTCTGTGCTGCATTTGCCATCTTCGGCATAAGCATAGCAACTAAAACTATTATAAATAATTTTATAAACAGTCTACTTGTCTTCATCTTCTTGTTGAAAGTCTTTTTATATGTTTATTATTATCCTTTATACTTCAAGGTTTGCACTTTATCTGCCAAGATAGGCTTTCAGCATCTTGTTCTTTGTGTTCTGCTTAAGCTTGCGTATAGCCTTCTCGCGTATCTGGCGCACACGTTCGCGAGTAAGTCCATATTTATGTCCGATCTCTTCCATTGTGCACTCAGGCTGGTTTATGCCGTAATAAGCCTCTATCACGTTACGCTCACGCTCATTGAGCGCAGTAAGTGCGCTTGCTATCTCCTCACGCAGCGACTCCATAAGCAGCGTGTTGTCTGTTTCGGGTTCTGCATCACTCTGCATAAAGTCGATCATGCTTGTAGCATCACTGTCAGACACCGGTGCATCAACCGAAACCTGATGCGTATTCACCTTCAATACATCCTCTATCTTTTCGTGAGGGATGTCTGTCTTCTCAGCTATTTCGTCAATACTCGGACGACGCTCGTTCTCCTGCTCAAACTGGTTGAGGATGCGGTTAATCTTGTTAACACTGCCAACCTGATTTAATGGCAAACGTACCACACGGCTCTGCTCGGCTATAGCCTGAAGTATGCTCTGACGTATCCACCATACTGCATACGAAATGAACTTGAAGCCTCGTGTCTCATCAAATTTCTCGGCAGCCTTCAGCAGACCAATATTGCCTTCGTTAATAAGGTCAGGAAGACTCAATCCCTGATTCTGGTATTGCTTAGCAACAGAGACAACAAAACGTAAATTGGACTTTGTAAGCTTCTCCAAAGCCTTTCGGTCGCCCGTCTTTATACGGCGAGCCAATTCAGCCTCTTCCTCTACGGATATCAGCTCTTCATGTCCGATGTCATGAAGATACTTATCAAGCGAGGCATTCTCTCGATTTGTTATTGAGCTTGTGATTTTCAGTTGTCTCATTAAGTGCTGTTTTTTTGATATTATGATTTGCAAATTTAACCAATAATATTGGTTGTCGCAAATTTTTCTTTGCTTATTTTACTTTTGAGTAGAGTGTTAAGATTACAAATTACCGTAAAAACAACAACGGAGGTCTCCGCCCTACGCAGCAAACAATGCAACCAACACTACATTTATAATAATATGTGTCAGATTTCATGCTGCGCAGGCCTGAGCCCTCCGCTATCTATATATTACAGTTTGTATCACTCTACGTGCCGGATGAAGCTTATTTAATCTTCAAGCGGAACAGCGAAGTATGCCTTCTTGCCAGTAGGATAAACACCCTGTATGTAGAGTACAGGATTGCGGCTTGTAGAAGCTTCCTTCACAAGGTTCTGCAGGTCTTCGATTGTCTTCACGGCACTGTCGTTGACACGCTGGATAATGAATCCCTTGGTAATGCCTGCATCCTTGAACTTGCCAGAGTTCACCTTCAGAACTTCAAGACCATAGCCAATGTTCAGCTGCTTCTTCTGACCGTCGGTGATTGCACGGAAGTTGCCTCCAAGCACGTCAAGGTCAGCCTTCTTCACAACCTGTGTATTACCCTGTTCGTTCTTCAAGGTCATTGTCTTGCTTGCCTTCTTCTTGTCGCGCAGATAAGATACAGAAACCTTGTCGCCCGGACGCTTCTTGGCAAGATACTCCTGCAGGTCAGCCATCTTGTTCATTTCCTTTCCGTCGATGGCGGTGATAACATCGCCTGCCTTCAAACCAGCTTCCTCAGCTGAGCTTTCTTCAAGTACCTTAGCCACATAGATGCCTTCCATTGTTCCAAGGTCAACGTCCTTGCCCTGATCCTTCTGAGCGTCAACATAGTTCTTTACATCCTGTCCCTGAATACCGATAACGGCGCGCTGAACTGTACCGTACTTCTTGAGGTCGTCCACCACCTTGTTCATAATTGATGTAGGAATGGCGAAACCATAACCGCTGAATGAGCCAGTCTGTGAGTAGAGCATGGCGTTAATACCGATAAGTTCGCCACGAGTGTTTACAAGCGCACCACCAGAGTTGCCCGGATTAATGGCTGCGTCAGTCTGAATGAATGACTCTACACCATTCTGATAAAGCGAACGGCCCTTGGCGCTAACAATACCAGCTGTAACAGTATTGGTAAGGTTGAACGGGTTGCCCACAGCCAGCACCCACTCGCCTACCTTAATGTTCTCGCTGTTGGCGATAGTGATGGCAGGAAGATCCTTTGCATCAATCTTGATAAGCGCAAGGTCGGTAGTTTTATCTGTTCCGATGATGCGTGCCGAATACTCCTTGTTGTCATTGAGTGTCACTGTGAGTTCGTCGGCATCGGCTACAACGTGATTGTTTGTCACAATATAACCGTCAGTTGAAATGATGACACCTGAGCCAGAGCCTTGCTGCTTAGGTGTGCGCACGCTACGCTTCTGCTTGCCGTCCTGACTTTGGTTAGGATTGCCAAAGAATCCAAACGGGTCACTGAAGAAATCAGAGAACGGATCACTCTGTACTTCTATAGTCTGTACCTTTGAGTTTTTTGTACTGAGAATATGTACTACCGATGGCAACGACTTCTCGGCTGCATATGTGAGGTCAACGGGCTGCGCCGGCACTGCTGTCGAAGGAGCCTGTGTAGCATTCACCTTTATCAAGGTTCCAGTAGAAAAGGCAAAGGCAAGTGCGCTCATTGCCACAACCAAATACTTAGAATACTTTTTCATAGTTCTTTTACTTTATTGTTTTTATTATCATTTTAAAGTTAAAATGCTTATGTTAACACAAACTTGCATTTTGACACATTGAAGCCAATACAAGTCACAGGTGTGTTAAAACAATAGCGTTTTGTCTTTTTCGGTTGCAAATATAGACGCAATATTTGTTAAAGTGTCATTTTGGCATACATCTTTATTCCATTTTAACACTATAATTTAACATATTAACGGCTATTAGAAATCACCTGTCGGTTTTTCACTTTTGTTTAATCGTACATGCGCCCAACTCCTTAAACACCCTATGAATCATATCCCTGTATACCTACAAAAAATGGATGCGACAGCCTCTTTATATCAGAGAACCATCGCATCCATTGTATAACATTGATGTATTCTTACCGAATACTCCTTCTTATTATTCAATCACAACAAGCGGAGCGTCTTCAAGAACACTTTCTCCATTCTTTACACAGATTGCTGTTACCTTGCCATCTTTCTCAGCCTCAAGGTTGTTGGCCATCTTCATAGCCTCAAGCACAACGACAACGTCGCCAGCCTTAACCTCGTCGCCTACAGCAACCTTAATCTCTGTCACAACGCCAGGCAGCGGAGCCTTAAGCGCATTGGCAGTATTCACGCTGGCAGCACTTGTTGCCTCGCCTTCTTCTGCAGCAGCAGTGGGCTGACCGAGCACAACCTTCTTCTTCTCAGGTTCTGCTTCCTGCTCCATCTCGACCTTGAAAGCCTCACCGTTAACATTCACGCTGGCGATATTGCCCTCAACATCCTCTATCTGGACTTTATATTCCTGTCCGTCGATTGTATATTTGAATTCTTTCATTTCCCTGTATTTATGGTTTAGCTGTTAAACTCAAGAACTTGGCGTTCCACATCGTCTGACGTGGCTGTATTGTTATGAAACCAGGCTCCTTGTCATGAACATTGTTACCCTGGTACTCATATAAAGCCATTGCAATGGCTGCATATATATTCTTGTCCATTTTCTAAACATTTATGAATTACATCGGCATGCAGCCATGCTTCTTTGCCGGCAATGACTGACGCTTTGTGGCAAGCTGTGCCAAACCACGGCAGATACGGAAACGTGTGTTGCGCGGCTCGATAACATCGTCAATGTAGCCATATGAAGCAGCCTCATACGGATTGGCAAACTTCTCGGTATACTCTTCTTCCTTCTCAGCGAGGAATGCCTTAACATCCTCTCCAGCCTCTTTCTTGGCCTTGGCTTCCTTGCCACACAGGATGGCAACAGCACCACTGGCACCCATAACGGCAATCTCTGACGACGGCCATGCGAAGTTGAGGTCGGCACGAAGCTGCTTGCAGCCCATAACGATGTGCGAACCTCCGTAGCTCTTGCGCAGGGTGATTGTAATCTTGGGCACTGTAGCCTCACCGTAAGCGTAGAGAAGCTGTGCACCGTGCTGGATAACTGCATTGTATTCCTGACCTGTACCCGGAAGGAATCCTGGAACATCAACAAGCGATACGATAGGAATATTGAAAGCATCGCAGAAACGTACGAAGCGTGCCGCCTTACGGCTGGCGTTAACGTCGAGTACACCTGCATAAGCTGCCGGCTGGTTAGCTACGATACCAACGCTCTGACCGTTGAAACGTGCGAAACCGATGATGATGTTCTTGGCAAACTTAGGCTGAACCTCGAAGAACTCGCCGTTGTCTGTAACTGCACCGATAACCTTGTACATATCGTAAGCCTTGTTGGGATCGTCGGGGATAATCTCGTTGAGCGAATCCTCCATACGGTTGATCGGATCGTTGCACTCTACACGAGGAGCCTCCTCTGTATTGTTGCTCGGTATAAATGAGAGCAAGCTCTTGATCATCTCAATTGCCTCTTCCTCTGTCTTGGCTGCGAAATGAGTGACACCACTCTTTGTAGCGTGTACAGAAGCGCCACCAAGGTGCTCTGCATCAATATCCTCACCAGTAACCGTCTTAACAACCTTCGGACCTGTAAGGAACATGTAAGAGGTCTGTTCCTTCATGATGATGAAGTCGGTAAGGGCTGGTGAGTAAACAGCACCACCGGCACATGGGCCCATGATGGCAGAAATTTGTGGAACTACACCAGAAGCAAGGATATTGCGCTCGAAAATCTCACCATAACCGGCAAGAGCGCAGATACCTTCCTGAATACGTGCACCACCAGAGTCGTTCATGCAGATAACAGGTGCGCCCATAGTCATGGCCATATCCATTACCTTGCAGATTTTCTGTGCCATTGTCTCAGAGAGCGAACCACCGTTAACGGTGAAGTCCTGAGCATATACGTATACCAATCGGCCGTCTACAGTAGCACTACCTGCCACAACACCGTCACCATAATAATGCTTCTTGTCCATACCGAAGTTTGTGCAACGGTGCTTCTTGAACATATCATACTCTTCAAACGAACCCTCGTCTACAAGCATTTCGATACGTTCGCGCGCTGTGTATTTGCCGCGTGCGTGCTGCTTCTCAATGGCCTTTTCACCACCACCAAGACGAGCCTGCTCGCGCTTTGCGACCAATTCTTTGATTTTTTCTACTTGTTTGCTCATATTTTTATATATGTTATATTGTTCTTAAAATACCGTGCAAAAGTACTAAAAAAAAAGGAAAATGTGAAGCGATTACAAATATTTAATGTATAAACCGACCAATATACGTATCTTATTGACCAATATCGCTATTTCATACTTGAATCGACAAACGACAATGGCAACAGATCCTTCACAGAACCAACGCTATATACTCCACTTTTGCCATACATAAGGACACGCATTGGCCGACCGTAGCGTTCTTCCACACCAAGCAGTACCTGACGACAGGCTCCACAAGGCGTTACGGGATTGTCTACCAGCCCGTTATCATTACGCGCAACAAGGGCAATAGCCTCTATCGGTTGGTCGGGATAATTGGCCTGTGCACTGAATACCGCCGTACGCTCGGCACATAGCCCAGACGGAAAGGCAGCATTCTCCTGATTGGCCCCTATCACGATACTGCCATCGGCAAGACGCAATGCTGCACCTACATAGAAATGGCTGTATTCGGCATACGCATTTTCTGATGCCTTCATTGCATGTTCTATGAGTTCACGGTCTGCATCTGTAAGTTCGTCAAGCAGACAATGCCTTATGGCTATATTGATATTTATCATTTTCATAATATCACTCCTTTTTGGTTATATATTCATAAGCTCCTACGTCTGGCTTGTCTCCTCGCTCACGTCCGTCGTGGTCGTGCTTTGCAGAGGTCTCAGCATTGGCTTTGTCTATAGCAGCCGACTCCTTACGCAAGTGGAAATCATAGCGTTGCAAATCTGCGTCGACAAGCACAAAATGCTTATGTCCATAATTTACAGTATCCTTTACGTCTTCAAAAACCACATCTGTATAATGTGCTTTTTCCTTGTCATCAACTTCAGGAGTACGTATTATACAGTTGGCAAAATCATAGTTAAAGGCATTCTCGCTGCCATCCGCTGGTTTCAGCCCCATCATTTCATCGTCCGAATAGCCCGTAACAATGCTGTTCGTCATCTTGAACGATACAAGCGGATGAGTATAGCCAGAAAAGTCTAACGCACTGGCTCTCAACGCATCAAACGGATAGAACTGTGCTATTGTAGAACTATTTACGGTGACGTTTCCACCGTCTACACTCAAGCAATTGCCTAATGCATTCGTCAGCTGACAATTCTCCACGAAAACATTCGAATTCACCACACCAAGAGCATTGCCTTGACAGTTGTGGATGGTAGAATTTCGTATGGCAAGTGTCTGACGTGTCACATCCGACGAGTCCACCAGCACTCCATCAAACGCCCCATGAATATCCACAAAATCCAATTCGTTGCCATATGATGTCTCTTCAAATCGAATGCCACGCCATTGTCCACTCATACGGTCGTACGGCAGATAATCGAACATACGGTCGAGCCTATCGCCACGCAACACGATGCCAGCCGACTGACTACCCTTACACATCAGCTTACCTTTAACATTAATGCCAGCATCGCCGTGAAAATAAACCGTTGTGCCAGGAGCAATATTCAGTGTGGCACCTTCTTCCACGGTCATCATACCATATATTACAAGTGGCTTGCCTGGCGACAAAGTCATGTCCTCGCTTACCGTCACATTACGCATCAGATTAGCATCCCACGACCACGCCTCAAGCGCAACCTTCTGCTCACGCCCACTCTCAAGCACAAACACCAGATTGTCCTCTATACGCTTCGGATCGATAATGTTTGTATTAGCCGTTGTCACTTCAACAAAAACTCGTATACTGTCTCCATTGCGCACTTCAATTCCGTCTGCCTTATAGCCTTGCTCCGGACTAAGATACACTCCGTCTACATTGACACGGAATCCATGCTGGTTGCCCCCTTCAAGCCACACACTCTTGCAGCGTAATCCGTCGCCCGATTTGTTGTAGACCCAAAACGAACGGGTCGACGACGGAACTGTAGAGAATACAGTGTCAATCCGCAATGTATCTGTTGAGAATGTCAGCACATTACGGGTAGACGTTGTGAACGTATCATCATCATTACAGGCACACAAAGTTATTATACCTATAAAAAGAAGTATATTGTAGATTATTGCTTTCATTATTAATGATAACGAGAAAGCTCATGATTTATTGCAGCAACGAATCAAAAAGTAATATAAACAAAAAAGGTATTGACCATAAGCCAATACCTTTAGTACACCCTTAGGGATTCGAACCCTAGACCCACTGATTAAGAGTCAGTTGCTCTACCAACTGAGCTAAGGGTG
>NZ_JADYTS010000008.1 GCF_021531355.1 Leyella stercorea
TAGATGATGCCAGCTTTATTTTTATCATAATATAAATATTTTTTTTCTATCTATGCATTTAACGGAAGAACCTTTTTTCTTATACGAAACGCTGACTTTTTACGTATTAGTGTTATGACGGTCGTATTATATTCAAAAGATACATCCGAAAAAACAAAAATCAATGAAACAGAGTTTAATATATGTAGCTGTATTGCTGCTAAGTTTATGCTCAACAGCATCGGCTAAGAAAAAGACCGACAACCCAGAAACTGTCAAGCTGAAGAACAAGATAGAGAATGTAATGCTGAAGGTGGATGCCCAACCCGATTGGCTCTACTCTCGTCTGCAGATGTTCTGGAACACGCATGCCACCGATGTATTCATCAATGGCGAGCGGTTTGACCATCCTGGTGGTGAGCGTGCAGCAGAACCTACGGTGAAATACAACGGCACGCGAGGAACGGAGTCGCAATACAATCGTCCGCGACTTGAAGATATGGTGCCTTACGACGATGACGAGCAGGGCAATGTGACCTATATAAATAAGGTAACAGGCAAGATGGAGAAGACTTCGCCTGCCAAGACGAAGTTCGTAACTAAAATAGAAGACGAGAAGGTGATTGAGGCAATGAACGGCCAGCGCAAGATAACCATGACAATGTGGATGAAGGTCGACACCGACCGTGTGTGGACAAAAGGGATGAAGGTGATAAACGTGTCGCGCCGAAGCGAGGACAACACTTGGAAACCGACGTATGGCGAATATGCACAGATACGCGACCACTACAACGAGATGACTATCCACCTTATGAAGGGTGGCTTCAGCGGCATCAAGTTTGGCTTTGTTCAGATAGGTTCGCAGGAGTGGACAACATGGCTGCATCGCGCCGTGCGCAAGTGTGCCGACCACCACATAATGGTAGACATTCACGACGAATATCGTACTACGGGATGGAGCCGCACCTACCCCAACCTCATGACTCAGGAAGGAATAGGCGGCAACGAGGACGACCTGCCCAATGTATATAAGGGTGAGACCCCACGCTCAATACACGCACCAATGTGTCGTCTGCCGTCATGAACATAAAGGCTGGCAAGACCCTGCGTCTGCATCTGCAGGCATCGGGAGGAGCAGCCTTGCGCTTCGTATTAATGGACAAATGACCCCTTGCGACCATAAAATAAGGAAGATAAGTCAACTATTCTTTGCTCTTCTAACTTTTTATTCGTAACTTCACAGCGCATTAAAGACAAGATTACAATGGAAGAGATAAGGAAATATCCTGTGGGCATACAGACCTTCTCTGAGATACGTGAGGAGAATTATGTTTATGTAGACAAGACCAAGTATATTGTGGATTTCGTAAGGAATGGATCCAAATATCTGTTTCTGAGTCGTCCAAGACGATTCGGCAAGTCTCTTTTTGTCTCAACGCTCCAAGCTTATTTTGAAGGAAGAAAGGAATTGTTTGACGGTCTTGCTCTTGGTGAATATGAGAATGAATGGACAAAACATCCTGTTTTTCACTTTGACATGAGCACAGCAAAGCACATGCAACCCTCCAACTTGATTAATGAGATAGAAGGCAAGCTGAGCCAGTTGGAACAGATATACGGAACGGAAGAATGGGCCATCAGTACCAACCAGCGTCTGGAGTGTCTTGTCAAACTTGCCTATAAGCAGACCGGACAAAAGGTAGTACTGCTTATCGACGAATATGATGCACCATTGCTTGATGTCGTACACGAAAAGGACAATCTGACAAAGTTAAGGTCGATAATGCAGAACTTCTATAGTCCTATCAAGTATCTTGACCCTTGGTTGCAGTTCGTATTTATCACTGGTATTACAAAGTTCTCGCAGTTGAGCATCTTCAGCGAAATAAACAACTTGGACAATATCAGTATGTACGACCATTATTCAGCCATTTGCGGTATCAGCAAGACAGAATTGCTTGACGACATGAAGCCTGACGTTGAGCAACTGGCAAAGCATTTGGGCAAGACAACAGACGAGACTGTCGACGAGTTGAAGTCGTATTATGACGGCTATCATTTCAGCGAAAAGTCGGAAGACATCTTTAATCCGTTTAGTCTTGTCAAAGCATTAAGAAATAAGAAGGTTGCTGCTTATTGGTTCAGTTCCGGCACTCCAAGCTATCTAATCAAGACCTTGCAGAAATATCATGTAGGCGTAATGGATATTGAGCAGAAGAGTGTTGGCGTGGACGACTTTGATGTCTCGCCAGAACAAATGACTTCGGCTCTTCCTTTACTATATCAGAGCGGTTATCTTACCATAAAGAAATACAACCCGTTGTTTCAGAGCTATCAGCTCGACTATCCTAACAAGGAAGTCCGCATAGGAATGTTAAAGTCGCTGGCACCAAACTATCTGTCGCCAGTACAATTAGCCAACAACAGTTTCATCTTCGACTTCCTGGAACAGCTCTATAATGACAATCTGGATGAAGCGTTGCGTAAGATGCAATCGTATCTTGCCAGTATCTCCAACCGCTTGTCTAACAAGAGCGAGAAGGATTTCCAAACGGTGTTCTATCTCATCTTCAATCTTATGGGGGCATACATATCAGTTGAAGAGGACAGTGCAATAGGCAGGGCTGACGCTGTGCTGCATCTGCCGGATACCACATACGTTATGGAGTTGAAGTTTGACAAGTCGGCAGAAGAGGCTTTGCAGCAGATAGACGACAAGGGTTATCTGCTTCCATATTCTGCAAACGGAAAACGATTGGTGAAGGTTGGAATAAATTATGACAGCAGTAAGCGAACCATTGGTGATTGGAAGATAGTTGAGGCATAGATTTTACGACAGCTTCAACCCGTAAGAATAAAACAGAAGTCCTAATTGCAGCGTATGTAATTAGGACTTTTTACGTATCGGCTGCTTCTCGTCCGAATTATTATAAATACGACATTACCAATATAAAAGGGCTCCTTTTATGTGCAGAAAAATGTAGTCAAACATCATTTTTATGTGCAGATAAATGTAAACCTCATTATGGAAAGACTTGTATTACAGCAATTTAGATAGTTTTTAATTAATAATGCTTGCAGACAAGCCTACTTATCTGCAAGCACTTGTTTATTCCTTATTCTGAATCATTTTCTCGCGAAGCTCTTTCAGATTGATTTTGCGGTGCGACTTCACGTGGTCGAAGCCCGTACCGTATACACCAATCACAGCCGACTGAGCCACAAATGCGTGGGGGTCGATTTCGTCGATTAGCTCGAATATGAAGTTCGACTCGCTCTTTTTGGCTATACAGAAAATCACCTTTATATCCTTCTTGGTGTAGAAGCCGCTGCCGTCGAGCATAGAGCAGCCACGGTCGGCTATCTGGTTGATAGCCTCGCCAATCTCCTGATACTTGTCGGATATGATGAAGAACTGCACGCTTTGGCGCAATGAATTGACCAGATGGTCGACTACAAACGAGATGACAAACAGCAGGACGTAGCCATAGAGCACCTTTTCCCAGTCTTGCAACACCACATACGAAGAGGTGATAATGGTGAGGTCGCAGAAGAGGATGATATGGCCGAGCGACACGTCACGATACTTATGCACCATAGCAGCAATGACGTCCGACCCACCTGTAGAACCTCCTGCCGACAGACCCAGTCCGACGCTGGTGCCCAAGAACACGGCTCCTACCATACATGCCATGAACTTCTGGTCGGCAAGC
This sequence comes from Leyella stercorea, assembly GCF_021531355.1. Classification (GTDB taxonomy): domain Bacteria; phylum Bacteroidota; class Bacteroidia; order Bacteroidales; family Bacteroidaceae; genus Prevotella. The sequence continues at coordinate 3,693 of NZ_JADYTS010000008.1, forward strand.
AGATGCAAGTCGGGCGGCATAATGCTCTGCAGTATAGTAGAGGCAAGCGTGAACACCACAACTCCATAGATGGTCTTGGCACAGAAACGCCATCCCAGCACCTTCAATGCCACGATAAGCAGCACAGCATTGAGCGCAAAGAAGGTGTCCTGCACGGGTATGCCCGTGCCCCAATACACAATCGAAGCCACACCGATGATGCCGCCCGTAGTGATTTCGTGGGGCAGCAGGAACAGATTAAGACCTACTACACCTAACAACATTGCAATGGTGATGATGCCATAGTCGCGCAACTGGCGCAACATCTTGCCTTTGTTTCTTCTTGAATGCATAAATTGTTGATTTGATTAGATCAGTTTTCCAACTAAAAAATGTTGGTATGCAAAGTTAATAAGAATTACTAAAAACGACAAGAAATATGGCTCAAAAACTGCGAGCTGAACGCACAAAGATTTCTATCTCAAGATATTAATATTCAACAGTTTTAATTCCTCATTATTCATGCGGACCCATTCATCCCAGTCTTCGTCAAAAAATTTTAGCAATGGGCTTGGATGTGTCCTTAATAGTTTTGACAAATAAATCTTTGCTTTCTTTTCTCCATCGCGCAGATAAATTGCCTTAATCTTATTAATAGCCATATCTTCATTATACTCATCATTCAAAGAACTGTCACAAACAGCAATTGTCTTTTCAATGTAATAAGCAGCCGAGTCTTTATTATGTTCCCTTAAGTATTTTTCCGACATAAAGATAAGCCGTAACGGATTGTTTGCTTGAAGAGTCAAAACTGCATGTTCAGCGTTGACCATAGCCTCATCCATGCGTCCTAAAGAAGAGAAAATTATGGAACGATGACGATAATAAAGCCTCTTGCCGATGTTCGTAGTATCAATACTAAGTAAGAAGTCTGAAAGTTTCAATGCTCTTTCGAGCATTGTCGTATCGTTACGCAGACTCCCTCTAAGAACCATGTTGTCTAAACTATCACGAAGTTTATTGAGTTCTTCTTTATTCTGTCCTTTGGCGCATCCCGTAAGCAATACGAGGACAACAAAAAAATACAATATCTTTTTCATAAAGAGTATTCTGACTTCTTACCTCCTATTTTGAATTCTACTCCAAACGCACCTTCAATATCTATATCGGAAATATTGGAATATGACGTTTATTGTGCAAAAATAAATAACTGAAATGGAAAAAGCAAGAGAATAGAAGAAAAAGTTTACTTTGATTGAACAATAAAATTTCTGTTTTTACAATGAAATATAGCGATTTTACAACCCGTCACAGAGCGACATTGCAATTGAGAGCTATACAATATTTGCATTTTCCATCGCTCAAAACTGCGAGCTGAACGCACAAAGAAATCTTTGACTCGAAATTCGTGAGTTTTAAGCGGTTAGCATCAAATCGTTGGTTTTCAACGACTTGCAATATTACCGTCCAAAACAGGCAATGGAGAGCCTCGCAAAAACAGTCCTTTTCATTTAAAATGGACTCCTTTTGCCAGGCAAAACGAATACAGTTGCAACGCAAAACGACTACAGTTGCAATGCAAAAGGACTACATTTGAAGACAAAGAAGGCTAAAATGAAAAATTGAAGGGCAACTGACAAGCAAAAAAGCAATAAAAACGCTCATGTAATTCTCCAGAATCGATTTTTGATTTGTAACACTTTTTTACTGCATGTACGATATTTGCATCGTTTTTAAAGTATAAAACTGACTCTGAAATAGAGATGTTAAATAAAATAGCTTAATTTACAAAGAATATCACAAATCTAATGTATATTTGCAGTAAAATTCAGTGAATTTATCTAAACAATGTATGTAATATAACTTCTGATAATAAAGTATTATTTGAACATGGGCATAAGCAAAGATTTAACAGAAGAGGATGTCAAGTTCCGCTATATCAACGAAGCCATCACAAACAAGGGATGGTCGAAGGATAGTATATTCATGGAACAGAAGGTTAAATTTACTGACGGTAAAATTAGTCTTCATGGTAATCTTGTGCATAGAGAGAAGCCCAAGTTTGCCGATTATGTACTTTATGTGAACAAAGCGACACCGATAGCCATTGTAGAAGCAAAGGACGCAAACCACTCTGTTTCTCATGGCTTGCAACAAGCCATGACCTATGCCCAAATGCTTGATGTGATGTTTGCATACAGTTCAAACGGTGAAGGTTTTGCCGAACATGATTTTTTGACAGGTAAGGAACGCACCTTCGCTATAGATGAATTTCCAACAAAGGAGGAACTTATCGAAAGATACAAAAGAGAGGCTAACGATGGCAGTGGGCTTAATGAGCAAGAGTTGTCTGTTATTGAGCAGCCTTTCTGCACAGGTCAGAACATTTTTCCGCCACGATATTATCAGCGCAATGCAGTAAACCGCACAGTTGGTGCCATTGCTAAAGGACAAAACCGTGTGCTCCTTGTCATGGCAACCGGTACGGGCAAGACTTATACAGCCTTTCAGATTGTATGGCGTTTGCTTAAAAGCGGATTAAAAAAGAAAGTGTTGTATCTTGCAGACCGAAACATACTGGTTGACCAATCAATACAGCAGGACTTCAAACCGTTGGAGAAGGTAACACACAAGATAGACTTTTCAAAAGATAAGAACCACTTGGAAGAATTAGGTTCTTATCAAGTGTTCTTTGCACTCTATCAACAGTTGATTGGACAGAATGATACCAAAAACTATAAGGAGTTGTTTCCTAATCCAGACTATTTTGACCTTGTTATCGTTGATGAGTGTCATAGAGGTAGCGCAAAGGATGATAGCAACTGGCGAAACATATTGGAATACTTTTCTTCTGCTACCCATATTGGTATGACTGCCACACCAAAAGAAACCAAGTATCAGTCGAGTATTGGCTACTTTGGTGAGCCTATATATACATACAGCCTTAAAAACGGAATTGAGGACGGTTTCCTTGCTCCTTTCAAGGTTATCAACATCACAACCAACATTGGCGATGAGTGGAGACCGACAAAGGGACAAAAGGATATATACGGCAACGAGATAGAAGACCGCATCTATAACAATAGCGACTACGACTATAACATTGTTATTGAAGATCGCATTAGGGAAGTTGCGCAAGAAATAACCAATTATCTGAAAAGCACAGACCGCATGGCTAAAACCATTGTGTTCTGTGCTGATGAGACTCATGCGGAACGTATGCGCATGGCTTTGGCTAACGCCAATGCTGATATGTGCAAGAAAAATCCTGATTATGTGGTTCGTATAACAGGTAGTGACGAATACGGAAAAGGCAAGTTGGACTATTTTATTTCTGTTGCTGAGAAATATCCAGTCATAGCAACTACAAGTAAGTTGCTTTCAACTGGTGTTGATTGCAAAATGACAAAACTGATTGTGCTTGACCAACAAATCGGCTCTATGACAGAGTTCAAGCAGATTATCGGTCGTGGCACGCGTCTACGTGAAAAAGAAGGAAAGACATATTTCACCGTTATGGACTTCCGCAATGTTACACGATTGTTCGCTGACCTAGATTGGGATGGACCGATAGAAATAGATCCTAACTATCAATCCAAACATAAAGAGCCAAAACAGTATGTATTTCCAGATGAAGACGACGAACCTAAAGGCCCGAAAGAGCCTGACCCCAAACCACGACCGAAACCGATTGTTGCCAAGGATGGTTGTCAAGTGATGGTTATTAACAAGGTCGTTTCTGTCTATGACACAAATGGTAAGTTGCTTCGCACGGAGAGCATTACCGACTATACGAAGAAAAGTATCATAGACACATACGCTACGATTGACACGTTCACTTCCAAGTGGAAAGAAACCAAGAAAAAGTCAGACATTGCCGAAATGCTCAAAGAAAGTGGCATTGACCTTGCTGCATTGAAGCACGACCAAGACATGGACGATGTTGATGATTTCGATTTCATCTGCCACATAGCCTATGGCAAAAAGACGCTTACACGGCATGAACGTGCCGAACAAGTGAAGAAACGCGATATTTTCAGCAAATATGGCGAAAAGGCACGGCTTGTACTTGAAGCCTTGTTGGACAAGTACACCAAGGAAGGTGTGTCAGAATTGGAAAGCCTTACTGTGCTTGAAAATGACCCATTCCGCAAATTGGGTTCAAAGGCAAACATCGTGAAGTTCTTTGGTGGCAAGCAAGGCTATCTTGACGCCGTGAAGGAACTGGAGCAAAACATATATAGTATAGCATAAAGTAAAAGCAAAATATGAGTTTATCAAATTTCGTAAAACGAGTACGCAATATAATGCGCAATGATGCCGGTATAAATGGTGATGCGCAACGCATAGAACAAATGGCTTGGATGCTGTTTCTGAAGGTATATGACGAGAAAGAGAATGACTGGGAACTGGACGACGATGATTACAAGTCTATCATTCCAGAAGAATGCCGTTGGCGCAACTGGGCACATGATGATGGAAGCGGCAATGCCTTGACTGGTGACGAACTGCTTTCGTTTGTCAACAACACATTGTTCGTGGAACTCAAAAACATAGAGGTAACACCAACTACCCCTATCCGTCAGGCGATTGTAAAGACCACATTTGAGGATGCCAACCAATATATGAAAGATGGAGTTCAACTTCGTCAAGTACTGAATGTGATTGACGGATTGAACCTTGGTGACTATGAAGAGAGTCATGCTTTCGGTGAGATATACGAAACTATACTTAAAGAAATGCAGTCGGCAGGTTCCTCTGGTGAGTTCTACACCCCAAGAGCCTTGACCGAATTTATGGCAGAGATAGTCAATCCGCAGATTGGTGAGAAAATGGCTGACTTCGCCTGTGGTACGGGCGGCTTTATCACCAGCTGGTTGGGCGAATTGGATAAGAAGGTCAAGACTGCTGAAGACCGCAAAGAGTACAATCATTCTGTATTTGGTATCGAAAAGAAACAGTTCCCATATATGTTATGTGTAACAAACCTGTTGCTGCATGGCATAGATACACCATTGGTATATCACGACAATTCGCTTACAAAGGATGTTCTCAACTACACAGACGAAGACAAGTTTGATGTTGTGTTGATGAATCCACCCTACGGAGGTAATGAAAAGGCCGACGTGAAATCTCACTTTCCTTCAGATATGCGCAGTAGCGAGACAGCCGACCTCTTCATGGTGCTTATCATGTATCGCTTGAAGAAGAATGGTCGTGCAGCGGTCATTGTTCCAGACGGTTTCCTGTTTGGAGCGGACAACACAAAGATAGCCATCAAGACTAAGCTGCTCAGAGATTTCAACTTGCATACCATTATCCGTTTGCCTGGCAGTATCTTTGCACCTTACACTTCGATTGCCACGAACATTTTGTTCTTCGACAATACCTGTGCGGAGGGTGCTCCAGAAGGTTATTCTACAAAGGAAACGTGGTTCTATCGTTTGGATATGCCAGAGGGTTACAAGCATTTCTCCAAGACCAAATCAATGAAATCTGAGCATTGCAATCCTATCCGTGAATGGTGGAATGACAGAAAGGAGATTATCATTGCTGATGGAGACGAGAAATCACGCAGCTATCCTGTACAAGAGTTGATAGATTCTGATTGCAACTTCGACTTGTGCAAGTTCCCGAAAGAGGATGAGGAGATTTTACCGCCAGCCGAACTGCTTGCCGACTATTTCAAGAAGCGCAAGGCTCTTGATCATGAAATCGATAAGACATTGGCGGAGATACAGCGTATATTGGGGATTGATGTGAAGGTAGATGATTTGTAAAATGTGGGACGCTGTCCCACAAATTCAATATAGACTATAACGATGAAAGATTTGACAATATCAAATATAGAACGACAAAACGTACTGAACAACCGTTTTGCAATAGAAAAGATACAAAAGACATTGGACATTACTGGTATGATGTTTGATGGAGAATACCGTTTTACGAAAAAAATGGTGGCCGATTTCTATGAAGTTGAAGAAAGAACAATTGAAAGATATCTTGAGAATTTCGGTTCTGAATTATCTGGCAATGGATATGTTTTATGTAAAGGTAAACGCCTGAAAGACTTAAAGTTACAATTTGCTCCCGTCATCAATGTCGGGAGCAAAACCACACAACTCGGTTTGTTCAATTTTCGCTCGTTCCTTAATATCGGAATGCTGTTGACAGAAAGCGAGAGAGCCAAAACTTGCTTCTCCGCATAATGACTTCTTTCATGAATGGTGAGGATTACGATGAGGAATTGAAGATTGACATTGCCAATGCGATGAGCAAAGGGGAGTTAGGAATAAATGGAGAAGATTATAAAGTGAAGGATTGAGCAAGTGCTTGACAAGATTCGCAATAGAAGTGAAAATAGATCAATGACAAGATTAGTGAGACGCTGTCTCACTAATTCAGAAAAGGATTGGATAATATGAAAAAATCTGCATTAACAAACATAACAGAAAAGCTGACTCAAGCAGAGAAAAACTTTGTCTCTGATTTGAAGCATTTAGCCGGTGAAGCACGTCGGCAAGCCTATCGCAGTGCAGACCATCTATTGGTGGTTCGCAACTGGCTTATCGGTTGGCGTATCGTGACACAGGAACAAAATGGAAAGGAACGTGCGCAATATGGCAAATATGTCATAAAATTGGCCTCCCAAACCCTTACTGAAGAATTCGGAAGGGGATTCGGACTGACAAGCATAAAGAACATGCGCTCTTTTTACCTAATGTTCAGTAAATTACAAATTGGTCAAGCATTGCTTGACCAATTCAAACTTACAGACGAACCAATTCGTCAAGCACCGCTTGACGAATCTACGATACCATTCTATCCTAACCTATCTTGGCTTCACTATGAACGTTTACTGCGTGTAAAAGATGTGGATGCAAGGTTGTGGTATTTGAAGGAGGCGGCTCGTGAGCAATGGGATTACCGTACCTTGCAGCGTAATATCTCCTCACAATACTATTATCGTTTGTTGCAAACCCCTGAGCATCTGCGCAAAGAGGTAAGTGACGAGATGCGTTCGCTGACTTCAGATTTCGAAAAAGACAAACTCTCTTATCTCAAGAATCCTGTGATAGCAGAGTTCTTAGGATTACCACAGAACCCTGCCTATAGTGAATCGAAACTAGAAACTGCCATTATCGACCATCTGCAGACTTTCATCATGGAGTTGGGAAAAGGCTATGCGTTTGTGGCTCGCCAACAGCATATCAAGACGGACATGGGCGATTTCTATATCGACCTTGTGTTTTACAACATCATCCTAAAGTCCTATCTCATTATTGATTTAAAGACTACGCAGATAACTCATCAGGATGTGGGACAGATGGATATGTACGTCAGAATGTATGACGAGTTGAAGAAAGAGGAAGGCAATAATCCTACTATCGGTTTGGTTCTGTGTTCTGACACGAGCAAAGACCTTGCACGTTATTCCATATTGAAGGACAGCAAGCAGCTCTTTGCCGCTAAGTATCTTACTTATCTTCCTACAGAAGAAGAGTTGAGCCGAGAAATCCGTGAGCAGAAAGAGTTTTTTGAATTACAAAAGGGAAAAGAGGCAGAAGATGAAGATTAGAAATAGTATATAATTCGCCAACTACTTGTTGGCGAATTGATGCTTTACGATAAAACTTATGTTATGAACGGAAAACAATTAAAGAACAGCATATTACTATGGGCGATACAGGGAAAACTTGTACCGCAAGACCCTAATGACGAACCTGCAAGCGTTTTGCTTGATAAGATTCGTCAAGAGAAAGAACGCTTGATCAAGGAGAAGAAAATCAAGCGTGACAAGAACGCATCCATTATCTACCGTGGTGAGGACAATTCCTATTATGAGAAGATGTCCCAGCCTATATTCAAAACAGCATAATTATGGAACATCTGACAAAGAGATTAAATCAACTTTTAGAAAAGAAAATAGAACTGGATAATTATTTGGCTAAATAATTACCCAAGGCTATTCTACAAGAGGCAATTCAAGGAAAGCTTGTGCCTCAAATAGCTGAAGAAAGTACTGCCAAAGATTTGTTGGAGCAGATAAAGCTAGAGAAGCAAAATTTAGTAAAAGAAGGCAAACTGAAGAAGTCTGCTTTGGTTACTTCTATCATCTTCCGTGGTGACGATAACAGGTACTATGAGAAGATTGGGAAAAAGTGTGTAGATATAACTGAAGAAATACCATTTCCTATTCCTGCAAATTGGCAATGGGTAAGGATTCGTGATGTATTTCAATTAAATCCAAAGAATGAGGCTGATGATGAGACTTTAGCAGCTTTTATTCCAATGGAAAAGATAAGGGCAGGCTATAAATCAGATTTCACTTTTGATTTGGTCAAATGGGGAAATATAAAAAAGGGATTTATTCATTTTGCGAATGGTGACGTTGCTTTTGCTAAAATCACGCCATGTTTTCAAAACAGAAAGTCTGCAATTTTCCATGACTTACCTAATGGAATCGGGGCAGGAACTACAGAATTAAAAGTGTTGAGACCCTATGGAAATACAATAGGTAGATGGTATCTGTTGTATTTCTTAGAGTCTCCATATTTTATTGATGAGGCTACGTTTAAAGGAACAGCTAACCAACAACGTATTGTCGTCGGGTATTTGGAAAACAAGTTGTTTCCTTTACCGCCAAAAGAAGAGCAGCAACGCATTGTTGCCCAAATAGAAAAATTATTTGAGCAACTGCATTAATTGCTCTATCTTTTCAATTATACGCTTTTGCTCTAATAGCGGAGGCAAAGGAATGACGATACTATTTAAAGCAGATTTTGTAAAATGCTTTATTGTCATTCCCTTGCTTTTTTTGTCTAAAAGTCCAAGTGCTTTGTATAACGATAGGATATACAAGAAGAACTTGGGGAATATTTTGCCATAAAAACGTACCCTATGCAATGCATTTTGATAATACATAGTTTCATTTATATCCCAGATGGCAGCCCGACCGATGTCGCCTCCCTCACAAATCAACAAGTCATTTTTTTGTAATAGGTATTTAGCAAGTTCAATCTCTGTAAATTGAGCTTGCTTTATTTTTGATAAGTCTATTTTATTCCAATAAACATTTATAGAGCAGAGATATGGAACTAATTCTCCTAAATTTTGTCCTTTATTCATTGTCTTGCCTAAATCACTTTCTGCAATATCATTTAAATGACACCAAGCCCAACTGGCAGGTATCTCAAATGGGATTTCCTCAGTTATATCCACGCATTTTTTCCCAACCTTCTCATAGTACCTGTTATCGTCACCACGGAAGATAACAGAAGTTGCTAAGGCAGACTTTTTTAGCTTGCCTTCTTTTACTAAATTCTGCTTCTCTGCCTTTATTTGTTCAAGCAGTTCATACGCTGTACCATCTTCGATTATTTGTGGCACAAGTTTGCCTTGTATGGCTTCTTGAAGTATAGACTTTTTTAAAAGCGTATATATTTCATTGTTTAGTTTTGCTAATTTATCACCGTAACAATTATACTTGTCAATTAACGACAACAATTCTATAAGTTTATTGACGATTTGCTTTTGTTCGTCAATAGGTGGTACGGCTATCAGATATGGACGGAAATCTGAAAGATTAACATGAGCTACAGTTGTACCAGATGATTTTTCCACAAGATTTTGTTGTGAAGATGGGGCAAGAACATAATATGCCAAATATTGTGGAAGAATACAATCTGTAATAGGCCTGAGCAATACAGTACGTTGCCCAAGACAAACCTTTTCATTTTGAATAACTGCGATATTCCCAGCAGGAGCTTCACGTGCAAATATTAAATCATCCTTTTGAGGCACAGCTCTAACATTCCGCTGATTATAAACTTTTTCAGAAACCCTATGTACACCATTTAATTGTAAAAAGCCAAAACCAATATTAGGTGTTCTCACTAATGGATAGCCTTTTCCTTCATCTTTAGCTGTTGAATGGGGACAATCTTCAATAAGATAAGTTACATGGGTTAATCTTGCCCAACTCCAAGATGCAGGTATCTCAAACGGCACCTCCTCATCAATACACTTCACCTCTCCCGTAGCAAGTATCTTCTCATAATAGGAACTCATAGAACAAATTTATGTCTATTTTATTAGGACAACTTTATGTTTCACTAATAAAAGAACAAAAATGGAATTAGACAAATTTGAAGAGTTCCTAAGCCAAGGCAATATGGCTAAGAACACGATTTCGGCATATCTGTATGCCGTGAAGGAGTTTGGCTCACGACACAAAGAGTTGAACAAGAGAAACTTGTTGGTTTACAAAACCTACTTGATTGAGACTTACAAGCCAAAGACGGTGAACCTCCGTATTCAGGCGATGAACAAGTACCTAGTATTTGTGGGCAAGACTAAGCTCCGCTTGAAATCGGTCAAGGTGCAGCAGCGTTCTTATCTGGAAAATGTAATCAGCAATGCTGACTACACGTTCTTAAAGAACAAATTGAAGAAGGAAGATAACTTGGAATGGTACTTTGTGGTGCGTTTCTTGGCTGCTACTGGTGCCAGAGTGAGCGAACTTGTGCAAATCAAAATTGAGCATGTGCAAGTGGGCTACTACGACATCTATACAAAAGGTGGCAAGATACGCCGTATCTATATCCCTAAGACATTGCGAACGGAAACTGAAAAGTGGTTGCAGACAGTCAACCGCACAAGTGGCTATCTCTTTCTCAATCGCTTTGGCGAGCGCATCACAACAAGAGGCATATCACAGCAGTTGAAGAACTATGCGGTAAAGTATGGCTTAAACGAGAAAGTGGTTTATCCTCACTCGTTCCGACATCGCTATGCCAAGAATTTCTTGGAGAAGTATAACGACATAGCTTTGCTTGCCGACCTTATGGGGCATGAAAGCATAGAGACCACACGCATCTATCTGCGAAGAAGTAGCTTAGAACAACAGGAAATCGTAGATAAGGTTATCACATGGTAACGTAGCAATATTGTTTTATCATATATAATGCATATTGCTTGAAAACATAAAAGCCCAGAGCACAATGCCCTGGGCTTTCTTTTATATATAAAGGCTATTGCCTAAATAATCTTATTAAGGCTGCTTGCCGATGTAAGCCAAGATACCGCCGTCTACGTAGAGAACGTGACCGTTTACGAAGTTTGAGGCATCGCTGGCGAGGAACACTACAGGACCCATCAAGTCCTCAGGTGTACCCCAACGTGCAGCAGGAGTCTTAGCTACGATGAAGCTGTCGAACGGATGACGTGAGCCGTCAGCCTGACGCTCGCGCAAAGGAGCGGTCTGAGGAGTAGCGATGTAGCCCGGGCCGATACCGTTGCACTGGATGTTGAACTCGCCGAACTCAGAGCAGATGTTGCGTGTGAGCATCTTCAAGCCACCCTTGGCAGCTGCGTATGCCGAAACAGTCTCACGACCAAGCTCTGACATCATTGAGCAGATGTTGATAATCTTGCCATGGCCCTTCTCCTTCATGCCAGGAATAACAGCCTTAGACACGATGAACGGAGCGTTGAGGTCGATATCGATAACCTGACGGAAGTCCTCTACAGACATCTCAGTCATAGGAATACGCTTGATGATACCAGCATTGTTAACGAGGATGTCGATAACACCGAGCTCCTTGTTGATGTCGGCTACCATTGCCTTTACCTGCTCTTCGTCGGTAACGTCGCAGATATATCCATGAGCCTCGATGCCCTTAGCCTTATAGTCGGCAAGAGCCTGGTCCATGTGGTGCTGTGAACGGCAGTTGAACGCAATCTTTGCGCCTGCATTGTACAGAGCCTCAGCCATAGCAAAACCGATGCCGTAGGCTGCTCCAGTAACGAGAGCTACCTTGCCCTCAAGTGAAAACATTTTGTCCATTGTTGTTACTTTTAGTTTTATTTCAAGTCAGTTGTTTGGATTTTCTGCATATCGCCGTAGTCGAGGTTCTCGCCTGCCATACCCCAGATGAAAGTATAGTTGCTGGTACCTGCTGCGCAGTGAACTGACCATTGCGGAGAGATGACAGCCTGCTCGTTGTTCAACCACATCGGGCGTGTCTCCTGCGGCTCACCCATGATGTGACAGATGCGCTGACCCTCGGGCACGTTGAAGTAGAGATAGGTCTCCATACGGCGCATGTGTGTGTGAGCTGGCATTGTGTTCCATACCGAACCGGTCTTCAACTCAGTGACACCCATCTGCAACTGGCATGTGCGTACACCTGCTACACCGTTGATGATGAGCTGGTGGATAACACGGTCGTTGCTCTCTGCAAGCGAACCAGCCTTGATGTTCTTAGCCTCCTTCAGAGTGACGAGCTTTGTGGGGAATGAAGTGTGAGCTGTAGCACTGTTCATATAGAACTTGGCAGGATTCTTCGGGTCCTTGCTTGAGAGTGTGATGTTGTTGGGGTTCTTCTCGGTAGAACGGCCCACGTAGATGCCCTCCTGGAAGTTGAGGTCGTACTTCTTGCCGTCAACAGTAACGACACCGGGTCCGCCGATGTTGATGATACCCATTTCACGGTTCTCAAGGAATGTCTTAGCGAGCAGCGGCTCGATAGGCTCAATCTTGATAGGAGCGTCAACAGGCTCGGCACCGCCTACGAGGAAGCGGTCGTACATAGTGTATGTCCAGTTAACTTTGTTGGGAGCGAATACCTTCTCTACCAAAAACTCCTTGCGCAAACGATCAGTTGTGTAGTGCTTGGCATCCTCAGGATGATTTGCCCAACGTACCTGATAGTTTACGGTCTGTGCCATTGCCGACATTGACATGAGAGCAACAGCTGCTGTGATGAATAATTTCTTCATTTATCTATTTTTTGTTTTTAGATTTACTTGCGTGTAACATCCTTAACGATGCGTGTGCGGTTGTACCACATCATACCCAATGTGATGACTACGAGAATGGCAGGACCTACGTACTTGACATGGCATGAAAGCTTGTAGATGATCCAGCCGAATGACGAAGCTGCGAAGTCGAGAGCACCACCCGAGAATCCTTCAGGAATGTGAGCAGCAGAATCGCCTGTGGCTGCATATACCTGATTGGCTGCCATGGTGAAGTCGGGAGCCATGTCCGTTACGAAGTACAGACCGATGATGAGCGTTACAAGACCGATGATGAGGGTCTTCACAACGTTGCCCTTAGTGAAAGGCAGAACCATCGGGAACAGATAGAACATTCCGGCAAGCGATGCCAACGGAAGGAACTGGTTGCCTGGGAGGAACACTGCCAATGCAAGGATTACGGGGATGAGGATGACCGAAGCTACGAGTGTGGTAGGATGACCGATAACGAGAGCGGGGCTCATACCGATGTAAACCTTCTTGCCGTTGAACTTCGACTTAACCAGCTCCTGTGTCTTCTCCGAAATAGGCTTCAATCCCTCAATGAAGAGTGATGTGATACGTGGGATAAGCTCCATAACGGCACCCATTGTAACGCCGAGGAAGAGCACCTTCTTGATGTCAAGCTGTGCAGCCCAACCGATGAGCATACCTACGATGACACCCAAAACGAGCGGTTCGCCGAGCACACCGAACTTCTTCTTCATACCCTCTGCGTCGATGTCGAGCTTAGAGAAGCCCGGAATGCGGTCGAGAGCCTTGTTGAAGATGATGGCGAAAGGCATGAAGCTCTGGCAGAAAGGCTGCGGAATAGAGATGCCTTCGAGGTCGTAGTGCTTTTGGAACTTCTCTGCTGTGAGGTCGGCACATACCAGAGTGTTGATGTAGCAGATGATGGCTGCGAAGTAGCCCCACAACAGGCTCTCGCCCATCACGAAGTAGACAACCGCACCGATGAATGCAAAGTGCCAGTAGTTCCAAAGGTCGATATTGACAGTACGAGTGGTCTTGGTGATGAGCATGAGGAAGTTCACGCCAAGACAGATGGGGATGATGAGCGCTCCGACAGCGGTGTTGTAAGCCACAGCGGCAGCAGCAGGCCAACCCATGTCAAACACGTTGAGCTGCAAATGATAGATTTCGGAGATGCCCTTGAGCGGATCGTTGAAGTTGGAGGTAAGCAATGCTGTAACTACTCCCAAACCAACGAAGCCCACACCGACATAAAGTCCTGACTTGAATGCCTTGCCGAACTTCATGCCGATGCCCAGACCGATGATGGTGAAGAGTATAGGCATCATCACCGATGCACCAAGACTAATTATGTAACTGAAAACTTGATCCATTTATTTTAATATAAGGAAAGATTATAGTTGCTATATAATTACTTAGACTCGCGTGCATTGGCTACATACTGCAACGACTCGCGGCACTTGTCGCTTACAGCCTTCCAGTCGCCTGCAGCGATAGTGGCTTTCGGGAACAGCTTTGAGCCCATGCCTACGCAGTTGGCACCTGCCTTAATCCAAGAAGCGATGTTGTCAGCGTCGGGCGAAACACCACCGGTAACCATAATGAGCGACCAAGGCATCGGAGCCTTCAAGCCCTTAACGAAGTTAGGACCGAGAACGTCGCCAGGGAATACCTTGCAAAGGTCGCAACCCATCTCCTGAGCCATACCAACCTCTGTCACTGAACCGCAACCCGGTGTGTAGGGGATGAGGCGGCGGTTGCACACCTTAGCTACGTCGGGGTTGAACAACGGACCTACTACGAAGCAAGCACCAAGCTGAATGTAGAGCGATGCTGTAGGAGCGTCGACGATTGAGCCTACACCCATAGCCATCTCAGGACATTCCTTGGCTGCGAACTTAACCACCTCGGCGAACACCTCGTGAGCGAAGTCGCCACGGTTGGTGAACTCAAATGCGCGCACGCCACCCTCGTAGCATGCCTTTACTATATTCTTTGCTGTCTCTACGTCGTTGCTGTAGAATACAGGTACCATACCGGTTCCGGTAATCTTAGCAAGTACCTGCTGTTTGTTGAATTTTGCCATAATAATGAATATAATTAGAAGCCCTACCCCCAGCCCCTCCCCCGTAGGGAGGGGAGTGGTATGTTAGGCTACTTAAAGATTTTAAAGTTATTTTTAAAGTCCTATCGCTGTACTCTACCGTTAGCGTTTCCAGCAGCCAATGCCTCTACCTCGTCAACTGAAACAAGGTTGAAGTCGCCGTTGATAGTGTGCTTCAGAGCCGAAGCAGCTACTGCAAACTCAAGAGCTTCGCCCTGAGTCGGCTTGGTGAGCAAGCCGTGGATGAGGCCGCCAGAGAAAGAGTCGCCACCACCTACGCGGTCGATGATAGGCATGATGTCGTAACGACGGCTCTCGTAGAACTCCTTGCCGTTGTAGATAAGAGCCTTCCATCCGTTGTGTGTAGCCGAGAAGCTCTCGCGCAATGTAGAAACAACGTACTTGAAGCCGAACTCCTTCTGCATCTGCTCGAAAATCTTGTGATAGCCGCTTGCGTCAGTCTGGCCACCCTCTACGTCAGCGTCGGGCTTGAAGCCGAGGCAGAGCTGTGCGTCCTCCTCGTTGCCGATGCAAACGTCAACATACTGCATCAATGGACGCATAACCGAGATAGCCTTCTCTGAAGTCCAGAGCTTCTTGCGGAAGTTGAGGTCGACGCTCACTGTAACGCCATGACGCTTGGCAGCCTCGCAAGCGAGACGTGTCAGCTCGGCAGCCTTGTCGCTGATAGCTGGTGTGATGCCGCTCCAGTGGAACCACTGTGCGCCTTCCATGATAGCGTCGAAATCGAAATCCTCGGGATTAGCCTCAGCGATAGAAGAGTGTGCACGGTCGTAGATAACCTTCGACGGACGCATTGAAGCACCGGTCTCAGCATAGTACAGACCTACACGTTCGCCACCGCGAGCGATGAAGCGTGTGTCAACGCCATAACGACGCAATGCGTTGATGGCAATCTGTCCGATGTCGTGCTTCGGAAGTTTGCTCACAAAGTAAGCCTCATGTCCATAGTTGGCCACACTTACAGCCACATTAGCCTCACCACCACCAGGGATGATACGGAACATTTCTGACTGGATGAAACGATCGTTGCCGTTAGGCGACAGGCGGAGCATAATCTCGCCAAGAGTAATAATTTTTGCCATTGTTGTTATATATGTTAATTTCTTTAGTTAATAAGTATACGAGTTTATTGAAAAACCTACTGATATAAGAACTGATATATACACTCTATACTGTCTTATTTAACAGTTACGGCAGTCTGCAGCGGCTGCTTAAGGTTGTTCATGAAGTCTTCTATCTGCATGTACCACACACGCTGGTTGGGTGTTCCGCTCTTGCACCATGAGGCACCGAAGTAGTAGGTGAAAGGTTCGTTGTTCTTCACGCCACGCTTTACGCCGACGGCGTTGCCAACGATGCCTGACTTCTTGTGCCATGGGTCACGTACGAGCTGGGTAGCATCGGCTCCATTGGGGAAGAGAGCTGCCACATAAATCTCAAACTGATGGCGTTCGGCAGAATCTGTAGGGTCGGTATAGGCTACATAGTTGGGCGCGAGCTTCAGGTCGGAAGCCTTCTCGGTGTGCACCACTACTCCACCGCAAACGTCCATCGGCTTCTTGAGTCCGTCGTACCATACGGTCATCTTATTGAAGAACGACCACTTGTCAAGGCTTATGATACGGTGTTCGGTCACGTTCTGACCGTCAATCTTCTCGGTGTTATAAACAAGTTCGAGTGTGAAGCGCAGCGGACCATTGTCCAGCACGCGATATTCCTTGAAACAATACGGCATTACGATGCTGTCGCCGAGCATAATGGCAGGTGTGCCGCATCCGAGGCTTGGACCTACGTTGTAGCAGTCGAGTCCGGTGCCATGGTCGAGGTGGAGCGAAACAACCTGGTCGAGCGAGTCGGCCTCCTGCTTGCGTCCTTCCTTGCGCATCTGTGCCGAGTGGCGATGGCCGTTGTATACAACAGCATAACGTTTCTCTACATCAGGATAAGGAGTGCTCTTGAGCCACACGTCCATACCAAACGCTTTCTCGCCGGTGCGCTGCAATGCTGGACCGTAAGCTCTGTACGAGCAGCGGTCGTTCTCCCATACAAAGTCGTCGACACGCCAAGGATACAGTTTTCCTACGGTATAGCTCTGTGTAGGGTCGGGTGTGCCAGCCTTGACATAGAACTTGGCTGTGCCGCCAGGGATAACAGTAGTCTCGACAAGCAGCTTGTTGTCGTGTGTTATCTGGCATGCCTCTGGCAGTCCATAGGGGTTTAACACTCTCACGGGGCTGCCTTGGGCTACTCCGAGAGCCTTCCACACTTCGTTGGCATCAAACTCAGCCACCTCAAGTCGTTGCTCCTGTCCGCTGTTTTTTACGGTGAGCACAACGTCGGCCATGCATTCAACCCCTTGAACCATTGCAAGGAGAAGCATGAACGCATACTTTATTTTCCGTATCATTTTCTATATATTAATATGTAATAGATATCATCTAAACGTACCAAAATTGATTATTTTCATTTGATATAAGCTTGATAGCGCTTTCAAATATACTAATAATTATTCTATTTAAGAATATTGTATTTTGGTTTCCCGATAGATTTAATAACTGTTATACATTTATTATCTATAATAGTACGTCTCAGTTTACAAAATTACGGCAAACCGATTATTTTCGAGTATAAAAACGTACAAACGACATACGAATTTCGTACACGGATATAAAAAAAAAGGGATTGCCCCATATCACATGGAGCAATCCCGAAAAAGGAGTTTTCTAACATCAACTTTTAACTTAGGGCGTAATACACATTTACCATAAGCCCTAAATATAAACTAATTATAAATAAACCATTTAATACAAAAAATCCCTATTTTCCATTTACATATGAAATATCACTATTTCTATCTATATTACCAATCTAAATCTTGCCGCCCTTGACTGCCGCCAACGGCAGCAGACACTTCCCAATTGACTTGGGAAGATAAGGGGTGTACATAAAGAATTGTCTGCTTGTTTGACTTTTAGTTTTTAATTAATTTGATATAAGTGTGTGTGCTATTGAATTACGATGCAAAGGTAGCAGGAAAACACCAATCGGACGGTACATTTTTGTCCGAAAGGTGTATCTGCCTGTTCACTTTTGAGCTTTTAACACTTATTTGAGCGCTACTTTAGCCAAAATGCCTTCTGTAGCCCATGGATCTTCGATTTCTTTAAGAATCTTGCCCATTCGCTTGGTGAGCTGCTTAATCAGCTTGCGATTCTCAGGCTTGTCGGCAATATTGTTGAGCTGATAAGGATCGTTCTGGTCGTCGAAGAGCAGAATCTCCTTACGCTTGTAGTCGCGTGTGATGTAGATGGCCATTGTGTAGCGGTGGGTCTTGAGTCCACGTGCTGCCGGGAAATAGTTGACAACGAGTCCGTCCTTATCCTTGTCGCCGTCCATATTCTGTATGTACAGCGCAGCGTCGGGACGCTCAACCGTCTTAGATGTCGGGTCGAGGAAGAGGCTTGAATAGTCAACACCCTGAGTTACCGACGGAATCTGGTCGTGCAGACCTACAAGACCGAGCATTGTAGGCATGATGTCGGGCGACGAAAGCAGCAGATTGTCGGTACGCGGAGTGAGATGGCCCTTATATCTTATTAAGAATGGAACGTTCATCGACTCTGAATACGGCGAGTTCTTAGGGTCGTCGGTATTCTGCGAACACATTGTCTCGCCGTGGTCGGATGTGAACACAACGATTGTATTGTCATCAAGACCTGCCTCACGCAGTGCGTCGAGAATCATGCCGAAGGCGCGGTCAACGCCTGTAACCGATGCGAAATAATAGCGAACCGACTCTGCCTTGCGCATTTCGCGGTTTGCATTCTTACGAACGAGGAGCTGATCGAGCGGCTGCTTGGCATACAGATTATAGTCTTCTTCCATACAGTCGGTGAGCGAACGATACGGGCTGTGAGGCGGGTTCATGCCCACCATGAGGAAGAACGGCTTGTTGGAGTCGCGCTCGCCGTTGCGGTTGAGAATGTAGCTTACAGCATGCTTTGCCTCATATATAGGCGACCACTCGTGCGGATCGTGACGATTGCCGTTGTTGTCCCAGTAGTGCGGGTTCTTGTGCTCGTCGAATGTGCCGTACGACAACCAGTAGTTGAATCCGTGACGCTGCTGCGGCTCGGTGTAGGCATCCCATACGGGGCGCTGTGTCTCTACGTATTCGCCTGGGTTCTGTGGCGAGTTCTTGGTAGGGAACTGCACATGAAGCTTGCCGATGTATCCGCAGTCGTAGCCCGCCTGGCTCATCACGTCGCTCCAGCTTACGGGGTCGGTAAGCCAAGAAGATATAGGACGGCTTGAGTTGCAGTTGAGAGGTACACCGCTCTTATTAGGATACATACCGGTAAGCAGCGAACCACGGTGGGGGCTGCTCAACGGACAGTTGCTCTGTGCCGATGTGAGCACTACCGATTCACGAGCGAAGCGGTTGATATTGGGGGTATGCACGGGGTCGTTCTGCGAGTTGATGGATCCCTCAAAGCCTGGCTGGCTCCAAAACTCCATAGCGTAATTGCGCATCTGGTCGGGGAATACATACACTACATTAGGACGCTGCTGTGCGGCAGCTGTTGTAGCGAACACCGAAAGTATAGGTGTTGCAACGTTCTTTAGCATAGACAGCTTGCTAAAAAAGCTTGAATTAGACATATATATTATTGTTTTTAGGTTTTACTATTGAGATATAAAGATTCCGTTCAAAAGGTTGTTCATCACGTTACAAAGTTATGAAATCATTGTGAAACAAACGTATATTTTAGTACAGAATCTTTATTATTTAGTACCCATTTGTATGGTTTTTAGACATTTTTTGCAGTTGGCACCCAAAAACAAACGTTATTAAAGTTGTACGCGTGCTGTTAAAAAAACTTGATTGTTTGCACGTTGCGCCATAAAGTAGTAATTTTGCAACGCAATGAAATACATATTATTAACAATCATCACGCTGATGCTGTTCACGGCGTGCGCCAAGACCGATGACGAGAAGGCCCAGGACCTGCTCGCCCAGATAGACCAACTCTATGCCAAAGGCAAGTACAAGGAGACTCTCGACTCAATAACCGTACTGCGCGACCGCTTCCCTATGGCACTTGAGTCAAGACGTAAGGCGCTCGTGGTATGGCAGAAAGCATCGCTCGCTATGGCGCAGAAAGACGTAGCAAACACCGACATACGCCTGCAGGAAGTGGCACGACAGATAGAGGAAACCACCGACCGACTGACACGCAACATGCTGCTTGTAAAGCGCGACTCGCTCCAGGCACGATACGAGGCTATGTGCGGTGTAGTGAGAATGATACACGCAAGGCAGAAACAATAGCATAGGATAAACTTGTTTATTTGACAGGTTTTTTGTATTTTTGTGCCGACTTATAAACAGACATGACAAAAACAGAAGAACAATTCAGAAGCGTGATGCAGGAGTGCCGGACGTTATTCGGCAAGAAACTGCACGACTATGGGGCATCGTGGCGCATATTGCGCCCGTCGTCGCTCACCGACCAGCTCTTCATCAAGGCCAAGCGCATACGCTCAATCGAAATCACTGGCACTACGCTTGTAGGCGAGGGTATACGCCCCGAGTTTATCGCTTTGATAAACTATGGCATCATCGGACTTATACAGCTCAAGAACGGATTCACCGACACCGTGGACACCACGCCCGACGAGGCGATGGCTATGTACGACGAGTTTGCCAAAGAATGCCTGGAACTGATGCTGCGCAAGAACCACGACTATGCCGAGGCATGGCGCGACATGCGCGTGAGCAGCTATACCGACTTTATTCTGACCAAAATACAACGCGTCAAGGAAATAGAAAACATCAACGGCAACACTCTCGTATCGGAAGGCATCGATGCCAACTATATGGACATCATCAACTATGCCTGCTTCGGAGCCATAAAGACTGCAGAGAACGAATAATACCCACACACTGCCAACATACGACAGCAGAAATAATTCATCAACAAAAATGTCCAAACTCAGAATACTCGCCGTAAACCTGTGCCGACTGATACTTGCACTGACATTCATTCTGTCAGGATATGTCAAGGCTATCGATCCGCTTGGCACACAATACAAGCTGAAGGACTATGCAGCCGCGTTGCATCTGGCGGAGTACATACCCGACTGGATTACGCTCACCGGAGCGATAGCATTGGCTATGACGGAGTTTGCACTGGGCATGTTCATGCTGTTTGCCATACAACGCCGACTTGTGTCAAAGTTCACGACGGCAATGATGGTGGTGATGACTCTCATCACGGTGTGGATATTCATAGCCAACCCTGTAAAGGACTGCGGATGCTTCGGCGATGCCATAAAGCTGACCAACGGCGAGACTCTGCTCAAGAACATTGTGTTGCTGGCAGCAGCAATAGTAACTATGTTGCGCCCTATGGACATGGGCAGACTAATATCGAAGTCGAACCAATGGATTGTGACCAACTACTCGCTGATATACATCGTGTGCACAAGCGTATACTGCCTGTATGCCTTGCCTACGTTCGACTTCCGTCCGTATCACATCGGAGCCAACATCAAGAAGGGCATGGAGATACCCGAAGGAGCCGAGCAGCCGGAGTTTGAGACCACGTTCATACTTAAGAAGAACGGACAGACGCGCGAGTTCACGCTCGACAACTATCCCGACTCTACTTGGGAGTTTGTCGACTCGAAGACCATTCAGACACGCCAGGGCTACGAGCCGCCAATACACGACTTCAGCCTGACAGACACTGAAACCGGCGAAGACATCACCGAGAATGTGCTAAATCACAAGGGATACACATTCCTGCTCATATCACGCTCATTGGCATACGCTGACGACAGCAACTTCGGTGACATCGACCAGATATACGAGTATGCAACGGAATACAAGATACCGTTCTACTGCGTCACAGCATCTACCGACAAAGACATCAACCGATGGCGCGACCTGACAGGAGCCGAATACCCCTTCTGCACTGCCGACGAGACAACACTCAAGACCATAATACGCAGCAACCCCGGACTGCTGCTCCTCAAGGATGCAACCATCATAGGCAAGTGGAGCCACAACCAATTGCCAGACACAGAAGAGCTGACGGCAAACCCCGACAAGCTGCCAATAGGACAACAGCAGGACGACGGAGTGACCAGAAAACTGATTAAGGTGTTGCTGACATTCCTGCTGCCTCTGGCTGTGCTGACCATTGCCGACCGAATATGGGCATGGTCGAAGTGGGTGCGCAACAAAGAAAAGAAAGAATCGGACAAAATATTTCAAATCTTTAAAAACAAAAGGAAAATGAGAAAGAAAATTGTAGCAGGTAACTGGAAAATGAACCTCAACCTGCAGGATGGCGTTGCTCTCGCTAAGGAAATCAACGAGGCACTTGTAGCTGACAAACCAAACTGTGAAGTTATCATCTGCACTCCGTTCATCCACCTCGCTTCTGTAGCTCAGGTGCTCGACCAGAACGTAGTAGCTCTCGGTGCTGAGAACTGCGCTGACAAGGCTAAGGGTGCTTACACTGGCGAAGTTTCAGCCGAAATGGTAAAGAGCACTGGCGCTCAGTACGTAATCCTCGGCCACTCAGAGCGTCGTCAGTACTACGGCGAGACAGCTGAGATCCTGAAGGAGAAGGTAGACCTCGCACTGGCTAACGGCTTGAAGATTCTCTTCTGCTGCGGCGAGACTCTCGAGGAGCGTCAGGCAGAGAAGCAGAACGAGGTTGTAAAGGCAGAGCTCGAGGGCTCAGTATTCCACCTCGACGCTGAGGCTTGGAAGAACATCGTTATCGCTTACGAGCCGATCTGGGCTATCGGTACTGGCATGACTGCTACTTCTGACCAGGCTGAGGAGATGCTTGCTTACATCCGCTCAATCGTTGCCGAGAAGTACGGCCAGGAGGCTGCCGAGGAGACTTCTATCCTCTACGGTGGAAGCTGCAAGGCAAGCAACGCTCCCGAGCTCTTCTCTAAGCCTAACATCGACGGTGGCCTCATCGGTGGCGCTTCATTGAAGTGCGCTGACTTCAAGGGCATCATCGACGCTTGGAAGAAGTAACCAGGACTCAACAAGACTAATTCAAAACAGTGGAGCTGCCGCAATTGCCGGCAGCTCCACATTATAATATATATATGAAACGCTTTCTATTCATTCTGAACTTGCTATTATGCATAGGCTCCGCCGCACAGGCGCAGACCTACACACAACACCTGCAAGAGAAAAAGCAGGGCAAGGCAAACGTCACCGTGACTCAGAGTCGCGAAATAGAAACGCTTGTCAACGGGGCAAACGTGAGCGCACGCAAACCTGCCATCGACAACCATACGACCAATAACGCACACAAGACCGACAACGCCCCAATCAAAAAGCAGAACAATCAGGAGCAGGCGCAACAAAAGCACACTGCCAACCCAAATAAAGGCGAAAACAACAACTACGCCCACCGCGAACAGCACGCTACTCATGAGCAGCATGCCGACAACCGCAAAACCGAAAGCGCGGAGAATAACGACAACGAGATGGAAATCCCGACTGTCGACATGCGCAAGAAGGTGATGCGACGCTCATACAAGGTGAACGGCTACCGCGTACAGGTATTTGCCGGTGGCAACTCGCGCAACGACAAGATTAAAGCTCAAAACGCTGGCAACGCCGTAAAAATGGCATTTCCAAGCCAGCCCATATACGTACACTTCTACTCGCCGCGATGGATATGCCGCATGGGCAACTACCGCACCTACGCAGAAGCCAACGCCATACTGCAACAGGTAAAGAAGATGGGATACAAGCAGGCTTGCATCGTAAGCGGAAAGATTACAGTGGCGTATTAGGAATTAGGAGTTTTGAATTTTGAGTTTTGAATTATTCTCGGCTTCGCCTGCGATTAGGAATTAATCAATTTTGAATTGAGAATTAAAAGCTAAAAATTCAAAACTCAAAATTCAAAACTCAAAACTCAAAATTGCCAAAGGCAACAATTCAAAACTCAAAACTCAAAACTCAAAATTGCCAAAGGCAACAATTCAAAATTCAAAACTCAAAACTCAAAATTCAAAATGATAACTCCCGAATACCGCGAGGGTCTCGACGACCTCGCATCACACTACAAAGAAGTGCTGACATTGCTCGGCGAAGACCCCGAACGTGAGGGACTGCAGAAGACTCCTATGCGCGTAGCAAAGGCTATGCAGGTGCTCACACGCGGCTACTCACAGGATCCGCACAAAGTGTTGACCGACGCCCTCTTCAAGGAAGACTACAACCAGATGGTGCTCGTCAAGGACATCGACGTGTTCTCGCTCTGCGAACACCACATGTTGCCCTTCTACGGCAAGGCACACGTGGCTTATATCCCTAACGGCTACATCACCGGACTAAGCAAGATTGCACGCGTTGTGGACATTTTCTCACATCGTCTGCAGGTGCAGGAGCGTCTGACACAGCAGATACGCGAGTGTATCGAGGACACACTCCATCCCCTCGGAGTGATGGTAGTGATTGAGGCAAAGCACATGTGCATGCAGATGCGTGGCGTGGAGAAGCAAAGCTCCATAACCATGACAAGCGACTTCTCGGGCGCTTTCGAGCAGGCAAAGACACGCCAGGAACTGATGAATCTCATCAATTCAAACTCGCACAAATTCTAATCAACAAAAAAATTCAAAAAAAAGTTGATATATCCGTGCAATGTTTTCCAACAGCCTGCATTATAGTTAATGTAAGGCAATAAAACAATAACATTGCAACGAATATATAAACAATAAAAATCAAAACAAACAAAATGAAAAATTTCAAGAATCTTCTCATGACATTCATCGGCATCATCGCCGTAGCCATGTGTGCAACATCATGCCTCAACAGTGATGACGACTCTATCGACGCTGTAACCCAGAATCGCTACCAGAAATTGATGTCTGGAATGTACTCGGGCAAGGCTCGATTCTACCAGCTGAAATCTACAGGAAATTTGTCAAGCCAAAAGACTTATGTAAAGTACGACTCTATCCATACATCATGGGACGTAAGCGCTGACTCTACATTCAGAATCAAGAACTTCCCCGTATTTATGCTCGATAGCGCTGTGGTAGTAGAAAAGTCTGCTACTGGCACCGAAGCCGAGAAGTATCGCGCACTCAACCAGGCAATCCGCGCATTGAAGAACAGCTCGGAAGGATATTTGATGTGGACAAAGGCAAGATATGTTATTCCCTCAACAAGCTGGGTAAGCGAGAACGTAATCCAGTTCTACGTACAGCCTTACACCATCGAGCGCAAAATCAACTTCGACGGAGCTGAGCACACGGTATACTTCGTATTCAGCCCATACACCACTGGAGCTTTCTCTTCTACCAACCGTAAGTTCCAGGCACAGCTTGCTCTGAGTGCAGTATGCATCGACAAGCTCGATTCATCACACACTGTTCCGTCACAGTTCATGAATAGCATTGTTGTGACATTGGCTGACTAAACAGCGACGACACCACAAATATAACAAGCAAAATATATCGATGAAATTCATTTCATGGAACGTAAACGGTCTGCGTGCGTGCGTGCAGAAAGGGTTTGAAGACTCTTTCCGCACACTCGACGCGGACTTTTTCTGTCTGCAGGAGACAAAGATGCAGGCAGGTCAGCTCGATTTGCAGTTTGAAGGCTACAACTCCTACTGGAACTACGCCGACAAGAAGGGATATTCGGGCACTGCCATATACACACGCCACACACCTATCAGCGTAAGCTACGGCATAGGCATAGACGAGCACGACCACGAGGGACGTGTCATCACGCTCGAGATGCAGGACTTCTATCTCGTGACATGCTATACGCCCAACTCACAGGACGGACTGCGCCGACTCGACTATCGCATGCAGTGGGAGACCGACTTCCTCAACTATATCAAGCAGTTGGACGCAAAGAAACCCGTCATCCTTTGCGGCGACCTGAACGTGGCACACGAAGAAATCGACCTCAAGAACCCAAAGACCAACCGCAAGAATGCCGGATTTACCGACGAGGAACGCCAGAAAATGACAAAATTCCTTGCCAATGGATTTATCGACACCTTCCGCACGCTGCATCCCGACGACCCTACCTACTCATGGTGGTCGTACAGATTCCGCGCTCGCGAGAAGAACGCAGGATGGCGCATCGACTACTTCATCGTGTCGGAACGACTGCGAGCCAACATCGCCTCGGCAGCAATACATACTGAAATATACGGCAGCGACCACTGCCCAGTAGAGCTCGTCATAGAATGACGGGCTTATTTTTTATAATGTGATACGCATAACCTAAAGAAACATTAAAATATTTGTCATTTCCGCAAAAAGTAACTATCTTTGCACAGATAAACTGTGTCCGTGTATACATCTGTTTCTTGACATTTCTATCTGGACATACAACAATTCATAAAAAAAGATTAAAACAACAACCAAATACAGCCTAACCCCATAACTTACAATGATTAAAAGAATAAAGAAATTCAAGAAAATACGCTTACACCGTGAAGGAACCGACACTCTCGTATACGGATTCATATTCATTGCAGCTATCGCACTGTTATTGTGGCGCTTCTGCGACAACAAAGCCCCATTCTGGTGCTTCACTCTCATATTCGCTGTAGTATACGGTATCGTCATCAACTTCTTCCGCTGCCCTATCAGATTTTTCCCAAGCGAAGACACAGAGAAGATTGTAGTAGCTCCAGCCGACGGACGTATAGTAGTGATTGAGGAAGTAGACGAAGACACATACTTTCACGAGCGCCGCATTATGGTGAGTATTTTCATGAGTCTCTTCAACGTACACGCCAACTGGTTCCCCGTAGACGGACGTGTGAAACTCGTAGCACACCACAACGGCAACTTCCACAAGGCATGGCTGCCCAAGGCAAGCGAAGAGAACGAACATTCTGACGTTGTCATAACAACTCCTGATGGTGTTGACATCCTGTGCCGACAGATAGCAGGTGCTGTGGCGCGACGCATCGTGACATATGCCAAGGAGGGTGAGGATTGCTACATCGACGAGCATCTCGGATTTATCAAGTTCGGATCGCGCGTTGACGTGTATCTGCCGCTCGGCACCGAGATATGCGTGAAGATGGGACAGGCCACAACCGGCGACCAGACTATAATAGCTAAGCTCAAGTAGAGATTGGCTAATAAAAAATACGGAACAACAATGAACTTGAATAATCGCGGCAATGCCGCGATTTTGATTTTATAAATTCAAAATTCGAATAATGGCAAACTTCATTACAAGTAAGATACCAAACACCATGACATGTGGCAACCTCGTATCGGGCTGCATAGCTACCTACTTCGCCTTATGCGGCGAAGCAAAACTGGCGCTCATGTGGATTGTAGCAGGAGCCGTATTCGACTTCTTCGACGGAATGAGCGCCCGTCTGCTCGGAGTAAGCTCGCCAATAGGCAAGGAACTCGACTCGCTTGCCGATGATGTGACGTTCGGTGTTGCACCATCTGCTATGGTGTTCACACAACTGTCGGTAATGGAATATCCGTCGTTTATGGAACCGATTGCGCCTTATGTACCGTTCTTCGCATTCGTAATGGCAGCATTCTCGGCATTGCGACTGGCTAAATTCAATCTCGATATACGACAGACAACATCGTTCATCGGACTCCCTACACCTGCCAATGCCTTGTTCTGGGCATCGTTGCTGGTATCGCAACCCGACATCATCGAGAGTTCTTCAGTGATGGTATTGCCAATACTTGCAATGATATGCGTAAGCAGCTGGCTATTGATTGCTGAGATTCCGATGTTCGCCCTCAAGTTCAAGAACTGGGGATGGGCAGGCAACGAGTTGAGATATTCATTCATCATATTCTCTGCCGCCATGATAATATGGCTGGGCATAATGCAAAGCTTCTGGGTTATCATTACAGCTTACTTCCTGACATCGGTTATAGCAAACACTGTAAACAAAACTGCCAAGCAATAAGTAGCGGAAATAGCTCAAGAGAGGCACAAATATAATTATTAACTTCAAACAGACAACGAAAATGGTATTTGTAGGACTCTTTCTGAAATCTATATTTCTCATCTTGCTGCTGAGCGCTTTCTTCTTCATTGGCATCATATTGTACTTATATGTACGCGTGAAGAAGATGGCAAAGACATTCAACACCAAGTCAACAAAGCGCTCCACCAACGAGAACAAACAAAGCTCGACAAACGAACAAATCTACGACGAACGTCCGGAGAACCAAGCCAAGCGAAAGATATTTGCAAAGGATGAAGGCGAATATGTCGACTTTATCGAAGAAAACAACTGATATGAGCAATTATACAAACGAAGCCATAACACTGCTGCAAAAACTCATAAAAACTCCGTCAGTAAATCGCGACGAGAAAGACGCAGCAGACATCATGCAGGGATATATCGAAAGTCTCGGCATGAAGACGTGGCGCGAGGCTAACAACGTTTGGACTATGTCGCCATGGTTTGACGACAACAAGCCTACCCTGCTGCTCAACGCTCATATCGACACCGTAAGACCGGTAAGTTCGTGGACTCGCGACCCGTTTGAGCCAACTATCGAAGACGGCACACTCTACGGATTGGGCAGCAACGACTGTGGAGGCGGACTTGTATCGCTATTGCAAGCAATGCGCATACTGTGTGAGCATGAACAACGATACAATATAGTATATCTTGCATCGGCTGAAGAAGAAGTATCGGGCAAGGACGGCATAAGCCGCGCCATACCACTGTTGCCACACATCGACGTGGCCATCGTAGGCGAACCTACCGGCATGCAACCAGCTATAGCCGAAAAGGGCCTGATGGTGCTCGACATCACAGCACACGGCAAGAGCGGACATGCAGCACGTGGCGAAGGCATCAATGCCCTGTATGCTGCGCTCGACGACCTTGTGTGGATTCGCGACTATAAATTCGAACGTGTAAGCCCACTACTCGGCCCTACCATAATGAACGCCACAGTCATAAATGCAGGCACACAGCACAATGTAGTGCCTGACGAATGCCATATAATTGTCGACGTGCGCACAAACGAACTCTATACCAACGAAGAGGTGTGCGAGTTTGTAGCCAAGAACATACATAGCGACTGCAAGGCACGGTCGTACCGCCTGCACTCGTCGCACATCCCTACCGATCATCCGCTCGTAAAGCGTCTGACCGACATGGACAAGACTCCGTTCGGGTCGCCAACACTGAGCGACCAGGCACTCATGCCATGGCCGTCGCTGAAACTTGGTCCAGGAGACTCGGCACGATCGCACTCAGCCAATGAATATATACGCATTGACGAGATTAACGATGCAATAAACACGTATGTAAAACTACTCGATAGAAAAGATATCTGAATTCCAATAATATAAAATCCCGCAATCTATTATGCTGAATAATTTCAAGATAGACAACGAAAGCAAAAGTGGACAGTGCAAGAAAGGCATACTCAACTATTTCGTTGCTAACGGCAACTCTACTATACAGGAGTTGGCCAAAGAAGTAAATCTTAGCGTACCCACCGTTACCAAAGCGTTGGGCGAA
Source organism: Leyella stercorea (assembly GCF_021531355.1). Classification (GTDB taxonomy): domain Bacteria; phylum Bacteroidota; class Bacteroidia; order Bacteroidales; family Bacteroidaceae; genus Prevotella. The sequence continues at coordinate 33,150 of NZ_JADYTS010000008.1, forward strand.
CTGCTCAATGTGGGATACATCAACGAGTATGGCAAGCAGGAAACCGGTGAGGGACGCCATCCTACGCTATACGGACTGAATCCTGACTCGGGCTATTTTGTTGGCGTTGAGATAAAGGAAGGATTTGTCAACCTTGGAATGATAAACTTCAGAGGCGACCTCGTGGATATCGAGAACGACAAGCCATGCCGCATCGACAACACTATGGAGTCGATTGAGGAACTGTGCGAACTCGTAAAGCTGTTTATCGACAAGTCGGGGGTTAACAAGGACAAGGTACTCAACGTACTGTTCAGCATTGCCGGACGTGTCAACGCCAAGAGCGGATACAGCCACACAATATACAACTTCACCGAACAGCCACTGACAACGCTCTTCTCCGAAAAGCTTAATTATCCGACAAGCATCGAGAACGACACACGTGCCTATGCCTTTGGAGAATATATGGTAGGCAATGTCAATGGTGAACGAGATGTACTCTTCGTCAATGCAAGTTGGGGATTAGGACTCGGCATTATCATCAATGGCGAACTGTACACAGGTCGCTCAGGATTCGCTGGCGAGATAGGACACATGCACTTGTACAACAACGAGATACTGTGCCACTGCGGCAAGAAGGGATGTCTTGAAACCGAGGCTTCGGGACGAGCTCTCTACCGTATAGTGAAAGAGCGCATTAAGGCAGGCGAATCGTCGTCATTGACCCAAACCAAAGGCAACGACTTCACTCTCGAAGACATCATCGATGCCGTCAATGCCGAAGACCCACTGTGCATTGACGTTGTGGAAAGAATAGGATACGCAATAGGCGAAACCGTAGCCAACCTCATCAATGTATTCAATCCCGAACTGGTGGTAATAGGCGGTATACTGGCACGTACCGGCATTTTCCTTCAGCAGGCTGTCAATGCGTCGGTGCGCAAGTACACACTCAACCTTGTCAACAAGGACACCCGCCTATGCCTGTCAAAACTCAACGAACGCGGAGGCATAATAGGAGCATGCCTGCTGGCACGAAAAATAGTGCTGGGATAAAGAGCCGACGAAAAATGCCGCCGACGATAATATCAAAATAACATGGAAGATTTCATTCACCTACACGTACATACATATTACTCCATTCTCGACGGACAGTCGCCCGTACAGAAACTTGTGGACAAAGCGGTAGCCAACGGCATGCGCGGCATGGCCATAACCGACCACGGCAATATGTTCGGAGTGAAGGAATTGTTCAACTATTGCAACAAGATAAACGGCAAGCTGAAGGACGAGGGCAAAGAACCCTTCAAGCCGATATTCGGATGCGAGATGTATGTGGCTCACCGACGCAAATGCGACCGCGAGAAAGAACGCGGCGACATGGGCGGCTACCACCTCATCGTGCTCGCAAAGAACTATAACGGCTACAAAAACCTCATCAAGCTGGTGTCACGTGCATGGGTGGATGGATATTATATGCGTCCTCGTACCGACCGCGAGGACTTGGAGCGATATCACGAAGACCTTATCGTGTGCTCGGCCTGTATAGCCGGCGAAGTGCCAGCCAAGATTCTTAAAGGCGACATAAAAGGAGCACGCGAGGCTATTGAGTGGTATAAGCGCGTGTTTGGCGACGACTATTATCTGGAACTTCAACGTCACGAGGTGAAGGACCCGCATCAACGTGCCAACCGCGAGACTTTCCCACTACAGCAGCGCGCCAACAAAGAATTGATTGAACTGTCGAAGGAGTATGGCATAAAGCTTGTTTGCACCAACGACTGCCACTTTGTCGATCAGGACAATGCCGAAGCCCACGACCACCTGCTGTGTCTGGCTACCGGCAAAGACCTTGACGACCCCAACCGTATGCTCTACTCCAAGCAGGAGTGGTTCAAGACGCGCGAAGAGATGAACGACATCTTCGCCGATGTGCCCGAAGCACTTTCCAATACACTTGAAATATTGGACAAGGTGGAGTTCTACTCCATCGACCATGCGCCCATTATGCCTTTCTTCCCCATTCCTGCCGAATTCGGTAGCGAGGAAGAAACGCGTAAACGCATCACACCCGAAGAGCTGTTCCGCGAGTTTACAACCGACGAGAACGGCAACGAAATCATGTCGCACGAAGAAGCCGAGAAGAAAATCAAGAAACTTGGCGGACTGGATAAGCTCTATCGTATCAAGTTTGAAGCCGACTATCTGGCAAAACTCGCCTACGACGGTGCCAAGAAGTTGTATGGCGACCCGATACCCGACGAAGTTTACGAGCGTGTGAAATTCGAATTGCACATTATGAAGACCATGGGCTTCCCCGGCTACTTCCTTATCGTGCAGGATTTCATCAACTCTGCACGTGACGAACTTGGCGTTATGGTAGGTCCTGGACGTGGTTCAGCAGCCGGATCGGTTGTTGCCTATTGCTTGGGTATTACCAAGATTGACCCAATCAAGTACGACCTGCTTTTCGAACGATTCCTTAACCCCGACCGTATTTCCCTCCCCGATATCGATACCGACTTCGACGACGACGGACGAGGCAAGGTGCTTGAATGGGTTGAGGACAAATACGGACACGACAAGGTTGCACACATCATCACCTACGGTACCATGGCCACGAAAAACTCTATCAAGGACGTGGCACGTGTGGAGAAATTGCCGCTCGATATAAGCAACCGCCTGTGCAAAGCCATTCCAGACAAGCTGCCAGATGGACTGAAGATGAATCTGCCCAACGCAATCAAGTGCGTACCAGAGCTGCGCGAAGCCGAAGCAAGCGCCAATCCTCAGATGGCAAACACCATCAAATACGCCAAGATGCTTGAGGGAACGGTGCGCGGAACGGGTATTCATGCCTGCGGAACGATTATATGTCGCGACGCAATTTCGGATTGGGTGCCAGTGTCAACAGCCGAAGACAAGTCCGACCCAGGCCACAAACTTCTTGCTACACAATACGACGGACACGTCATTGAGGAAACAGGTCTCATCAAGATGGACTTCCTCGGACTCTCCACACTGTCAATTATGAAGGAGACAGTGGAGAATATCCGACTGACACACGGCATCACCGTCGACCTGGACACGATTCCTATCGACGACGAACTAACATACAAACTCTATCAGGAGGGCCGCACAATCGGTACGTTCCAGTTTGAGTCGGCAGGTATGCAGAAGTATCTGCGCGAGCTGAAGCCTACGGTTTTCGAGGACCTCATCGCCATGAATGCCCTCTACCGCCCGGGACCTATGGACTACATCCCGTCGTTCATCGCCCGTAAGAACGGTAAAGAGGAGATTAAGTACGACATCCCCTGCATGGAGAAGTACCTCAAGGACACCTACGGCATTACTGTCTATCAGGAGCAGGTGATGCTCCTCTCGCGCCAGCTTGCCAACTTCACCCGAGGCGAATCAGACGCCCTGCGTAAGGCAATGGGTAAGAAGAAGAAGGCAATCGTTGACGCAATGAAGCCTAAGTTCATCGAAGGCGGTCAGAAGAACGGTCATGACCCTAAGGTACTCGAGAAGATTTGGGCCGACTGGGAGAAGTTCGCATCATACGCATTCAACAAGTCGCACGCCACATGCTACTCATGGGTGGCATATCAGACGGCTTACCTCAAGGCGCACTACCCTGCCGAATTCATGGCAGGCAACATGAGCCGATGCATCAACGACATCACGAAGATTACGAAGCTCATGTCGGAATGTCAGGCAATGGGAATACCATGTCTCGGACCAGACGTAAACGAGAGTCAGCGAAAGTTCTCAGCCAACAAGAAGGGCGAGGTACGCTTCGGACTGTCGGCAATCAAGGGTATGGGCGATGCAGCAGCTGTCAACATCATAGCCGAACGCGAAAAGAACGGACCATATAAAGATATATTCGACTTTGTACAAAGAGTCAACCTCTCAGCTGTAAACCGTAAGGCACTTGAATCGCTTGCTCTGAGCGGCGGATTTGACTCATTCGGCATCAAGCGCGAGCAATACTTCGCCCAGAACGTCAAGGGCGACACCTTTATAGAGACCATTCTGCGCTACGGCCAGGTGTATCAGACCGAGCAATCGTCGATGCAGAACTCGCTGTTCGGCGATATGGGTGGCATAGAGATAACCACTCCGCCAGTGCCAAATTGCGAACCTTGGAGCACAATGGAGCTGCTCAAGAAGGAGCGCGAACTCGTTGGCATATACCTGTCAGCACATCCGCTCGACGACTATGCCGTAGTGCTCAACCATATGTGCAACCTCAAGTGTCCGCAGGTGGGACGAGAAATGGACAAGAAAGACCTTGCCCGATATGAAGAACTCACGTTCGGAGGCATCGTTACAGCCGTGTCATCACGCTGGACCAAGACCAACAAACCCTTCGGAATAGTGACAATCGAAGACTTTGAGGGCGCAGGCGAAATAGCATTGTTCGGCGAAGAGTGGACAAAATGGCAGAGTATGCTGCAGGAGGAATATCCTGTGTACATCACGGCAAAGTGTCAGCAACGTTTCCGCAACAATCCCGATGCCTACGACTTGGTAATAAAGAAGATAGAGTTCCTGAGCGACGTGAAGGACAAGTCGATAGACAAGCTCACTATCTACATCGACTCCACAATATTCAAGGATGCCAGTATCACTGACCTACAGACTATGTTGCAAAACAATAAAGGCCAGGTGCCGCTCTACTTCAACATTCACGACTCTGAGCACAACACCAACATCGAGATGTACAGCAGCAAAGTGACGGTCGATGTCAACAAGCGTCTGCTCAACTTCCTTGACGACATGGACAAGCAGTCGGGCGAATTGCACAGCGTGCGCTACGCCATCAATTAGCCGAAGGCAAGATGCAAGAAATAGCCAAAGATATTTGGCACAGACTTTGATATTAATTATTCATTAACACCAATATTAAAATCAAAAGACAATGGAAGTAAAGATTACAACCGAGAACATTGAGCAGTACAAGAGCGGCGAACTGCCGTTGGTAGTTGACCTTTGGGCTACATGGTGCGGACCATGCCGTATGATTGCCCCTATCGTTTCTAAGCTCGCTGAGGAATACGATGGCAAGATTGTAGTAGGCAAGTGCGATGTTGAGGAGAACGACGACGTAGCTGCTGAATACCGCGTACGTAACATTCCTACTCTGCTGTTCTTCAAGGGCGGCGAACTCGTAGGCAAGCACGTAGGTGCCATCACCGAGGGCGACCTTAAGGCAAAGTTCGACGAGCTTCTGTAAGCTATAACGAACTATATTACATCCCTAAAAAAGGTGTGCTATTCAGTTATAGCACACCTTTTTTTTGTATATTTAGCATTAAAGCAAACGCGCCCGAAACCGTTTGGTTTCGGGCGCGTCTTTTTTTATATTTGGGCTTTAAGCCGCAATATTATTAGTCGAGCTGAGCGAGCTTGCCGTCAGAACCGAGCACGTCAATGATCTTGTGCTTGTACATCTGCTCCATGAGATCGCGAGCAGGACCGCAGTACTTACGTGGGTCGAACTCACCTGGTTTGTCATGGAATACCTTGCGAACAGCAGCTGTGAATGCCAGACGAGAGTCAGAGTCGATGTTGATCTTGCAAACTGCAGAAGCAGAAGCCTTGCGGAGCTGCTCCTCAGGAATACCAACAGCGTCAGGCAACTTGCCACCGTACTCGTTGATCATGTCAACATACTCCTGTGGTACAGAAGAAGAACCGTGGAGAACGATTGGGAATCCAGGGAGCTTCTGCATGATCTCGTCGAGAACATCGAATGCCAATGGAGGAGGAACGAGCTTGCCAGTCTTCGGGTCGCGTGTGCACTGCTCCGGAGTGAACTTGTAAGCACCGTGTGAAGTACCGATAGAGATAGCCAATGAGTCAACACCAGTGCGGCTTGTGAAGTCGATAACCTCCTCAGGCTTTGTATAGTGGCATACGTCTGAAGAAACCTCATCCTCTACACCAGCCAATACACCGAGCTCACCCTCTACAGTTACGTCGAACTGATGAGCGTACTCTACAACCTTCTTTGTAAGAGCGATGTTCTCCTCGTAAGGAAGAGCAGAACCGTCGATCATTACTGAAGAGAAGCCAAGGTCTACACAGCTCTTGCAAAGCTCGAAGCTGTCACCGTGGTCAAGGTGAAGAACAATCTCAGGATGCTTGCAGCCAAGCTCCTTAGCGTACTCTACAGCACCCTCAGCCATGTAGCGGAGAAGAGTCTCGTTAGCATAGTTGCGTGCACCCTTAGATACCTGGAGGATAACCGGCGACTTCAGCTCTGAAGAAGCCTTGATGATAGCCTGAAGCTGCTCGAGGTTGTTGAAGTTGAATGCAGGGATTGCATAACCACCCTTGATGGCTCTTGCGAACATATCACGTGTGTTCACCAAGCCCAATTCTTTGTAGTTTACCATAATTGTTTATTTGTTTTATAAAAAACGTGTAATCTTTTTACATCTGCAAAGTTAACATTTTAATTTGTCACGACAAAGCATCGAAACGTTTTTTTATGTTTCCTTTACCTTACTGTATCATTACTTTCTGATTTTGTAATATTTACTTTACAAAAGTATTAGTATGCTAACCGTCCGTACGGCATACGCCTGACTTTGTACAGCCGGACAACACAATATTAACAAGCAATGTGCGTTATGATTATATAATAATGTATATGGCAATAAGTATGGATATCGTATGCTCTACCGACTGCTGCTACGTCATGCAGACCGGAATAATGCTCACCTCGCTGTTCGAGAACAACCGCGAGGCTGACATTCGTGTGCATGTGCTGCACAACGGCATCGACAGCAACAGCATCACGCTGATTGAGCGAATAGCAAGCGATTACGGGCAGAAGATAACGTTCTGCCATGTTGACGAGACTCTTTTCAGCGCCTTTCCAATAGGCCGTGACGGGCAGAACACTCATGTTGGCACGTCGTATGCTACATACTATCGGCTCTTACTAAGCGAGCTGCTGCCTGACGACATCAACCGTGTATTGTATCTCGACGGCGACATAATCGTCACGGACAGCCTCAACGAATTGTGGGCTACCGACATGCACGACAAGGCAATAGCAGCCGTGCCCGACAGCTATAACAACAAGATCGAGCATTACAACCGTCTGCATTATCCGCAGCCAATGGGCTACTTCAACGCCGGAGTGCTACTCATCAACCTGGATTATTGGCGTGACAACAATGTGGCTGATGCCTTCTGCCAATACGCTTCAGCACGCCCCGACTCTCTATATTGCCACGACCAGGACATTCTGAACTACGTTTTCCGTGACTGCAAGATTGTGCTGCCCTTAAGATACAACATGCTCAACGAGTATTGGTTTGACATACGCCACTCAGTTGTGTCATGGGAGTTTGAAAGTCAAATGCTTTACGGCCAGCAACATCCCGCTATCATACACTTCACGGGGCTGCCTAAGCCATGGTTCAGCAACTGCCGTCATCCTATGAAGCCTGAATTTGAACACTACCGTGCCATGACACCGTGGCGTGATGTAAAAGAGCGGAAATGGTGGACACTAAAATATTGTTTAGAGAAAATGGCTGTAATAACTGTTGTGGCACTCGGAATGCGCCCGCAAGAATACATTGACGAAAACAAATACATAAGACTATGAAGATATTGTTGGTAGGCGAGTCGAGCATGTTGCACAACACACTTAAGAAAGGACTCACTGAACGGGGCCATAATGTCACTCTGATGTCCGACGGCAACGACTGGCACGACTCACCGCGCGACATCGACCTGCGCCGTAATATGCGTTGGGGCAAATTGAGCGGACTGAAAGTGCTATGGAACATTTTCTACAATATATCTAAAGTTTGCGGCAACGATATTGTACAACTACACAACTACACATTTGTGCCATTATTAGGCGGATGGAACAGAATCATGTTCTGGTTCTTGAAGCTCACCAACAGACGCATAATAAAAGGTTGTTTCGCCGACGACCCGTTTCTGTTCGAGCGACAAGCGGCAGGAGTTCCAGCCTATTCCGATACCTATTGGAACAATAAGCCACAGAATATGGAAGCCAACCGACAACGCATATTCGAGCACACACGCCCGCAATTCATACGTTGCTGGCACGATGTGGCATACAATTCAGACGCTCTTGTGGCTTGCCTGTACGAGTATTGGCTCTGTTACAATACGCCACAGTTTACCAAACGGCTGCATTACATTCCGCTACCGATGGAGATTCCTCACGAGTCAAGCGCAAGAATCAAGGGAATGGGGCGCACTATAAAAGTACTTGTAGGCATACAGCCCAAGCGCGACTACCTGAAGGGTGCCAAGCGCATAGCCTCTTTCGTAGAATCTGTAGCCCTACGCCACCCAGGCAAAATAGAGATTAAGTATGTCGAGGGCGTGCCTTATGATGAATATATGCACATGCTCGACGAGGCAGACGTGCTTGTCGACCAGCTATACAGCTACACTCCCTCTATGAACTCGCTCGCAGCAATGGCCCGAGGCACAGTTGTCATAGGTGGAGGTGAAGACGATTATTACAATTTTATAGGCGAATCCAAAATGCGCCCAATAATAAATGTACGCCCCGACATCAGCGACAGCGAGAACGAAGCAGCCATTGAGTGTGCCTTCTTCACCAAAGGAAAGCTTCAACAGATGTCGCGCCAGAGCATTGAATTCACAAGAAAACACCACGACTACCGCCGTGTGGCAGAGCAGTACGAAAGACTGTACCGCTCGTTATAACATCTACTGTCATTTACGTATGAAAGACAAAGTGCTGAATACAATAAAGAGCATCAAATTCTTTAATTGCTGGTCTCTTTTTTATGCCGTAATATTGCTTATTGCTGCAATATATAATTATGTGTATAATTTTCAGTATTATTGTTTTTCTGATGTATTCATCAACTATCAAGGTGGTTTTGTACGCCGTGGTTTAATGGGCGAAATGCTGTATCGGCTGCACGGATTAGGTTTCAATCCGCTGCATACAGCATTGCTGGTATGCCTTGTCGCCTATTTGACGATAGTAATGTTTATGGTGAACGGATTCAAGCGCAGGGGCTATTTATTAGGATTGTTATGCGTATCGTTCTTGGTAGGAGGAGTAGGAATATTCGGAATATGCATTTTCCGTCGTGATTTCATCGAACTGTGCATTCTGCTTATAATTGTAAAGTCGTGGACAAAAATGGATTTTCGGCTTTGGCTGGTGCTTGCCAATGCACTTACCGTAATTGCAATATTATCACATGAACCTTATGCATTCTACGGTCTGCCGATAGTTTCGCTATTGACATTCTTGAAAACAAACAAAATAACCAGGTCATTGCTTTGTTGGCTCCCATCGTTTGCAGCCTTCTTGCTATGTCTGAAATATTCGGGCAATGCCGAAGTGTATGCAGCCATAATGCATAGCATAAAACCTTATGCCGACTATCCCAGCGTCATTGAGTTTTTCACCCTTGACAACATAAGTGTAATGCGCATGCATCTACATTACAACTTCTTTGCTGTCCTCAACCATTTGCCTACAATAATCGGCGGCATCGGTAGTATATTGGTTACGCTTTATTATGGAGCCAACGCCACATCGCAATATACTAATTCGTGCGTCTCGCCGCAAGAAAGTACCAACTATTTTGCACTACTGTCATTCTTGATGTTGTGTCAAATACCGATGTTTACGGTTCTTTCGACTGATTTCACCCGAACCTGTGTATATGCATCCATATCTGCTTATATAGTATTCTTCTGTCTGGATACAGAATCGTGTACGAAGCTGCTGCCGCTGTGGTATCGCAATATGTCAGAAAGAGTTCTAACAACAATGAACCGCATAGTTCCACCAACTCGGTTAAAGATTTTAGCTATAGTGCTTTTTATCGGTACTGTTGAACATACTGGTCAAAGCACTCTTGGACTTTTCCGAGATTCCGAATTCGGCAATACATTTATGGTGTTATACAAGATGGTGCGTTTGTTGATTGCAGGCTGCTAATGAGTTTCACCCATTTGCATATTATATTATCCTTTGCATATTTCTGTGCAACAATACGGGCGTTATTGCCATATTCCTGACGTAGTTTTTCCGAATCCATCATTTCAAGAATGGCATTTACCATAGCCTCCTTATCACCCTGCCGAACAAGTATTCCGTTAAATCGACTTGTCACTATGTCAGAAGCACCATATATATAGTCGGTCACAACAGATGGTAATGCGCATGCTTGAGCTTCAATAAGCGCAATGCCTTGACCTTCATAACGCGAAGGCATGACATGCAGGCTGTAGTGTGGATATACATCCATTATATTCTCATTGCGTCCACACAGCTTAACATCATCTTGCAGCTCCAATCGGTTTATTTGTAATTGCAGTTCAGCACGCATCGTTCCCTCTCCATATATGTCAAGATGCCAGTTGGGATGCTCTTTTTTTAATTCCTTCCAACAGTCAATGAGTATGTCAAATCCTTTAACCCATTCCAATCGTCCTACAGCTATTGCTTTTCTAACGGAATAATCCTTTACACTATACAATGGTTCGTCTATAAAATTAGGAATTACTTCAACTCGACGAGCTATCTTATATTCATTCGCATCCCCATCTGTCAAGCACACTATAGCATCGGCTTTCAGCTCTGTAAAGAAGAAGAAGTGGTTGAAAGGAGTAAATCGTCTTGCCGTATGCGACTCATATACCTTATACGCTTTCGTGCGACACCATGGCAATAGCAATGCTCCAAGTGTTGTAGTGAAGAATATTATGTCAGGATTTACCAGACTGACAACCCTATTTAAACGCCTTATTGCAATAATAAATATAGACAAACGGCTATAAAATGTTGTAAACTTACCTTTCTCTTTATTAGCAAAAGGCACGTCAAGCGAAATGAATTTTACATTTTCATTTATTGAATATTGAATTTTTCTACTGTCACGGTATACAGAAACTATCGTTACATCATGGTTGTATTGTGAAGAAAATATGTTCGCTTTTTGCGAAACGATACGTTCTACACCACCATTTTCAGCAAAGTCTTCTACAATATACAATAGTTTCATTGCACCAACCAGTTATATTTATTATTAAAACACATGCCTAACTGCTAATCGCAATAGACCACGTATTGTATTAAATCTGATTAAAATTCTTCTTACTATAGAGTATCCACTGCCCTTACCGTTGTACGACACGACATTATCATGTCTGCGAAACTTCACGAGCTGATGTCTTACGAATGTAACAGAATAATAGAATGCTGCAACATTGCCAATCCATATATCATGCATAGGAATTTCATTCGGAAACGGTAATGCTCTTTCTAATACTTTACGCTTGAATGCCATACAGCAACCGGAATAGCCATTATGACATAACAGATTGTACAGCCTGCCATGTTTTACATTAAGCATATTGTACATTGACGTATTCATGACGTTAAGTTTCTCGTCGGTTACAATAGCATCACTCACCACGCAATCGCTCTTTTCCAATGCTTTCATACACACCTTCACCTTATCTGTAGTCCAAACATCGTCCTGATCGGCAAGAAATATAACTTCTCCTTTAGCATGATGCAGCGCATTCTCGAAGTTGAGCGTAGGCGAATTACGATGCGGCCCATCTACAACACGGATGCGATTGTCGGCAAAGCCACGCACCACTCGTAATGTATCATCAGTTGATCCGTCATCACTCACTATCACCTCGTCTTCGCTTGAGAGTTGCGGCAGAATGGAAGCAAGTTGCTCGCCGATGTATTTTTCACCGTTATAGGTGGCTATACACACTGTTGTCATGTCACTTTCTATTATTAACGACAAGTTCGTACAACTGTCTATGTTTCTGCGCAACAACTTCAAGGATAACTCCACAGAAGAAAGTCAGCAAGGAAGCCATAAACATAAAGCCGCTGACAATTAGTGTCGGAAACCTCGGGACCAGTCCTGTGTGAAGATACTCTGCAAACACTGGAACAAACAAAGCTATTGCCGCCAAAAGCATTATAGCACTTAATATACTGAAAAACAAGAACGGTTTGTAGTCACGAAACATTCTAAACACGGTACCAATTACCTTTATGCCATCAGTAAATGTGTTAAGTTTGGAAACACTACCCATAGAGCGGTTACGATAAGCAACTGGTATTTCCTCTATTACATAGTTCTTGTCAAGAGCATGCATTGTCATTTCTGTTTCTATTTCAAATCCTCGTGACACGATAGGCATATTCTTGGCAAACTGAAAACTCATGGCTCGATAACCAGTCATTATATCATGTAAGTTCGAATGGAATATTTGATTTACAAGAAAGAGCACCAATCGATTGCCGGTGTTATGAAACATACGCTTGTTTTCTTTATAATATGTACTCGTCAACCGGTCGCCGACAACCAAGTCTGCCCCCTTTTCAACAAGACAACACATCTGCCTGGCATGTTCAGCAGGATATGTATCATCCCCATCAACCAACAGATAGCAGTCAGCATCAATATCGCGCAACATCCTTCTTACCACATTACCCTTTCCTTGTCGGCACTCATGACACACAATGGCACCAACACGGCATGCCTCTTCAACAGTATTGTCAGTAGAATTATTGTCATATACATACACATTACTATCTGGCAAAGCCGTACGGAAGTCTTCGACAACTTTAGCAATCGTCCGTCCTTCGTTATAACATGGTATAAGCACAGCTATTTTCATAATCGTTGAAGTTCTTTGTTATTCTCTTGAAACTTTAAAAACAACAGCATTACGCACCACAGCGTCAATATCCAATCACGCCAAGTGAAGAATATGTGTTGTATGGAATGGTTCTTTAGCACGACAAACCAAAGCAATGGCATCAATGCCACAAATGCTATACATGATTCACGCTGCAACAAACACCTATACTTATATATCATTAATATTACCGCCAACACTATTGCAAGCAATACAAGCAACAATACATAAGGACTGACCATTGCCTCTATTTTGCCAATAACAATATCAAAGAATCTTGTCATTGGCATTTCTTCTCCTCCAAAGAAGATGTTATCTCCTACTCTTATCTTTACTGCATCCATAGCATCGCTAATGACATCCATGCCCGTTACGCCACATGTGACAATCCATTTGGTCACCCACAATGAAGCATATCCTAACAACCAGAATACACTATAGCTTATAGCAGTCTGCAATTTCGTATCCTTATATTTCAGACACAATGCAACGACTGGCAATCCAAGCGTCAAGATTGGTGTCGTCAGCAAATCCATAAATGAACATACTGCTCCTATCAGAAAGAAAACAAGTATGCGATCTTTCGCAGTTTCTGTAAATCGTGACCCCATAAGGAACAAGCAAATCGCCCCAAATGCTATATAGTAACATGTGCTGAACTGCAATGCCATTGGCACAATCATAAAATTGCTTATCAATAACGTCACAGCAAAGGTCAACGCAAATTTAGCCCCTACTTCACGATACAACAAGAACACCGTAAACATTGCCAGCAATGACAGCAGAATATAATTGATCATTCTTATTTGCCAATAGTTGAACACACAAAGCAATGGACGTAACAACACTGTATATCCATGCCAATAGCGTGCATATGCTCCATACATCATTTTTTCTTTGTTTTTGCCAATAGCGTATTGATAAGTTATCTCATCAATCAGTTTATACGATGTTGTGATATCATCCGACTTTGGCATTGGATGTTCGGCAAGCAAGGCACGATTTACAGCCGAAGGCTGGTTGTCGCATGCACATATGCCAAGCATCAGACAGTCGGTCATATTATCTATCTGAAACAGATACACGCCCATAGGTTTCCACCACAAGTCTTCATTGCTTATCTGTTGAGCAGACACAGCCACATTCTTCTTTATTGTAGAACTAGGCAAACATGCTGAAAGCGTAATCAACAGAGTGAATAATAATGCGAGCAATGCATATAATATTACCGTCTTCTTTAAAAGATTCATAGTCCTTGCTTTTATTTAACAATAGCGATTTTACATACCACTCCTTTACCTCCGTCTGCAGTAGCTGTCTCAACCATATAGATACCACTTGCCACTTTGCGTCCATTCAAATCACATCCATTCCATCGATACATGCCTCCGTTGCTTCTACCTTGATTGATGAGCGCTCCGTTTGACGTTACTATCTTCACATCTGCATTACCACTCAATCCTACAATTGTTATTTGTCCCGAATAATCTGGGGTTACTGGATTAGGATATGCATATACATTGTCCTTATCCATGGCCTCAACAGGTTCTGTAGCATCGCTTGCATACGAACACAATCCATTGTCTGTAGCAAAATACACGACATTTGAATTAGGATCAACCAATACGTCGAGCACTACATTTGACAACAATGGGGAGTTGTCGGTAGTAAAATGATGAACCAATTCATTGCAATCATCACTTACAAGAAACACTCCAGATGACGTTCCTATCCATTTTCGGTTAGCACCATCAATTGCTATGCATCGAGTCACAATATCAGACAGCAGGTAATCGGCAAGGTTGGTACCGTCATTACGCGCCACTTTATGCTGAGTGAATATACCCGTTTGCAAATCGGATGGAGTTATATACAACGGACCGGAAGATGTAGCCATCCATATATTGCCATTCCTATCTTCTGCAATCTGGTTTATCCATATAGGTGTTATACTCGCATTGTCTTCATTGACATATGTGGGACCGAAGTGATAGACAAGTTGCTGCTTCTGTGTATCGTATCCGTACAATTGTGTAACTTGGTAATAGTTGTTGACAAACCACAAAATGCTGGAGTTGCTACCAAAGAACTGACTTACAAGAGAATTGTCATAGAGATTGTTTATATCTTCCGATACCTGCAAAGCAGTCCAAACATTGTCTCGGCTGATACTCCACACGCAGTTTTCAACCGAAGAATTAAACACTAACAATGTTCCATCTTTGTCGTATTTGACTCCTGAAGCTATAATATAGTTGTCATTGTCAACACATGACTGCAAAGGACTGTTGCCACGATTGTAGCATTTTACAAATCTTCCATCCTGATATTCATATACACCAGTTTTCGCACCTACCATCACATGACCTTCTTTCATCGGATCAAAGTCCATACAAAGAAAATCCTGATTACTATGGCTCTGCGGTGGGACCGACTCAAACTCATTCCATTTTTCACCATCCCACACATGTACTTCATCTTTGAAGCCACCTTCGAATTCCTGCGAATATCTTCCCCCTACACTATACAGCTTTCCCCCGTGCATATACAGGCGGTAGAAATGGTTGGAGGCGGGACCGTCGGGCAGCACTCCCTCGGTCTTGTATGTACGTGTGCCGTCAGCGGCAAGGGTATAGCAAGCCAATAGTCCGGCATCGTTGCGTGTCCACCAGAGTCCGGTGGAGGCATCGCGCACGTTCAGCCGGTCGTCGGTGGAGGCAGTATATCCACCCACACGCTGCCATCGGTTCTTGTCGAGGAGGTTGTCGGTGAGCAGTCCGCGCCATGTGCCTTGTGCTTTCGACACCGCATACAGATAGCCATCCTTGACATATGAATGGTCAACGGCAAAACCCAACTGGTATGTATCGGCAATGACACCCTTCTTGGCATCAAGCTTCATCACCCCAACCCCAATCGACATGTAGGCAAATTGACGGTCGATATAGATATGATTGATGGCTTTGTCGCTCACGGTTTCGGACATATAGAGTCCGGGCACATTAGTGATGTCGCCTGCAGTAGACACAAGGTCGATGTTGCCGTCGCTGTATGCCACAACGAGGCGCTTTGCCTGCTGCGACCATGCTATATGGTTGATTTCAATGCCTGCCAATCCTGTGGTCTTATTGAAGACTGTCATCTCGCCTGTTGCATTGTTGTAGGCGAACAGACTGCCCGAAGCGAGTCCGAAGCACACGTCACCGGCTGGCGATATCTCTGTCAGGTTGGCGTAGCTGGGATACACCTGCCATGTGCCCACAGCCGAGGCGAAGGCATGAAACACGGTTGATATATATATAAATAATATTAATAAGATTTTGCGCATTGTCGGTTGTCTTTATATATTATAAACTCTAAAAAGACTTATTTATTGCCTTAGAGGACTGCCTTTGTATTTATAGTTTCGCAAAAAATTCCTAACTTTGCATCATAAATGACTAAAACAAACAATAAATAAACCATAATGAACAAGAAACATCTATTTTCTATGCTTATTGCGCTGGCGTTGTGCGTCACCGCTATGGGCCGCCACTACGAACCTGTAGACTATGTGAGCACACTTGTCGGAACACAGTCGTCGTATGCTATTTCTACCGGCAATACCTATCCTGCCGTTTGTATGCCGTGGGGCATGAACTTCTGGACTCCGCAAACCGGAAAGATGGGCGACGGATGGACCTACACCTATACTGCCGACAAGCTGCGCGGATTCAAGCAGACTCATCAGCCAAGCCCGTGGATCAACGACTACGGCCAGTTCACCATCATGCCCGAGACGGGCGAGACTCCAATATTCGACGAGGAGAAGCGTGCTTCGTGGTTCTCACACAAGGCAGAGGTGGCTACACCTTATTATTATCGTGCATATCTGGCAGACTACGACGTGGTGACCGAGCTTGCTCCGACAGAGCGCGCTGCCATCATGCGCATCACCTTCCCCGAGAACAAGAGCTATGTTGTAGTTGACGCTTTCGACAAGGGTTCGTATGTCAAGATCATGCCGAAGGAGCGCATGATTGTGGGATATACTACAAAGAATTCGGGTGGCGTACCGCAGAACTTCAAGAACTATTTTGTGATGAAGTTTGACAAGGACTTCACCTATACCGCCGCCGTTGCCGACGGACATATCAATACGGCTGACATTAAGGCTGAATGCAACCATGCCGGCGGCATCGTGGGCTTCAAGACTATCCGTGGCGAGCAGGTGAACGTGCGCATTGCGTCGTCGTTCATCTCTGAGGAGCAGGCTATTGAGAACCTGAAGGAGCTTGGCTCTGACTCGTTCGACGAAGTAAAGGCACGCGGACGCAATACATGGAACGACATTCTGGGTCGTATCGAGGTGAAATCGGACGACATCGACCATCTGCGCACATTCTATTCGTGCCTGTATCGTTCGGTACTGTTCCCACGCTCGTTCTACGAGAAGAACGCCAAGGGCGAAATCGTACACTACAGTCCGTACAACGGCGAGGTGTTGCCGGGATATATGTTCACCGATACGGGCTTCTGGGACACCTTCCGCTGCCTCTTCCCTCTGCTCAACGTGATGTATCCGTCGATGAACGAGAAGATGCAGGCTGGTCTGGTCAATGCCTATAAGGAGAGTGGATTTCTGCCTGAATGGGCTTCGCCGGGCCATCGGGGCTGCATGGTGGGCAACAATTCGGCTTCGATAGTGGCTGATGCCTATCTGTGCGGACTCAAGAACTACGATGCCGAGACTCTGTGGAAGGCTGTAGTGCATGGTGCCAGTGCCGTACATCCTACGGTCAGCTCTACCGGCCGACTTGGTTATGAGTATTACAACAAGTTGGGTTATGTGCCGTACGACGTGAAGATTAACGAGAACGTGGCGCGTACGCTTGAATATGCCTACGACGACTGGTGCATATACGAGTTCGGCAAGGCGCTGGGCAAGTCGAAGAAGGAGCTGGAACCGTTCCGCAAGCGCGCCTTCAACTATCGCAACGTGTTCGACAGCGAGAGCAAACTGATGCGCGGCAGACTGAAGAACGGCAAGTTCCAGAGTCCTTTCTCGCCGCTTAAGTGGGGCGACGCCTTCACCGAGGGCAACGCATGGCACTATACATGGTCGGTATTCCACGACCCTGCTGGCCTCATCCAACTGATGGGTGGCAAGCAGACATTCAACAACATGCTCGACTCGGTGTTCAATGTTCCGCCACTCTTCGACGACTCTTACTACGGCAGCGTTATACACGAGATACGCGAGATGCAGATTATGAATATGGGCAACTACGCCCACGGCAACCAGCCCATCCAGCACATGATTTATCTGTATGGCTATTCTGGTCAGCCCTGGAAGACGCAGTACTGGATTCGCCAGACCATGCAGCGCATGTACAACGCCAATCCCGACGGCTATTGCGGCGACGAGGACAACGGTCAGACTTCGGCATGGTACGTATTCTCGGCTATGGGCTTCTATCCTGTATGTCCGGGAGCTGGCGAATATGTGCTCGGAGCACCTTATTTCGACGAGATGACACTGCATTTGGAGAATGGTTGCACAGTCAGCATCAAGGCCAATGGCAACACCGACGACAATTGCTATGTCAACACTCTTACACTCAACGGTCAGCCCTACTCCAAGAACTACATCAAGCGTACTGATCTCATGCAGGGTGCACAGTTCGTCTACACCATGTCGCCTACTCCCAACTACAGTCGCGGCACTGCCGAGAGCGACGCTCCCTACTCGTTCTCGAAGATTAAGTAAATGGGACTGTCCGCAATTTGAACCCTCAACATTCAAAAGAAATTCTTTTGCACTTCATACGTTGCACGTTTGCACTTCAAATGTAGTCCTTTTGCACTTCAAAAGGACTACATTATTTTATGTAATACACTGGAATGAATAAGGCACAAAAAAAGTGCGTTCAACTCGTATATGCAACTACGATTGAACGCACTTTATTTGTTTTATCTGAAAATAGAACGAGTCTATTTCGAAAGGTCTATATGTAAAATCTCGCTTTTCCTTACTTGCGAACCTTAGCGTAACGGCTCATGAACTTGTCTACGCGACCGGCTGTATCGACGAGCTTGCTCTTACCAGTATAGAACGGGTGAGATGTGCTTGAGATTTCGACTTTTACCACCGGGTAAGTTTCGCCTTCAAATTCTACTGTCTCTGTAGTCTTGCATGTAGACTTTGTAAGGAACATATCGCCGTTGGACATATCCTTAAATACGACGGGGCGATAGTTTTCTGGATGAATTCCCTTCTTCATTTTGATTTTATTGTTATATTGTTAATAAAAAATTCGCTTAATATAAGCATTAGCGGCTGCAAAGGTACGAGTTTTTTTGCTCACTGCCAAATTTTATCGAAATTTCTTTGCAGTTTACTTTCAAGTGTCTCAGCTATTTAGAAGCTGTACGTGATATTCAGCATGCCGCTTGTACCGAATGCGTAAAACTTGCGCGGGTTCTTTGCGAAGTTATACAGCGATGCTCCGCTTGCATCTGTGTTGGGCTGACGCACGTCGTAGTTGCTCTCGTAGCCGCCAGTGCAGATGTTGCGGTTGTTGGTGAGGTTGGTTATGCTGAGGTTGATGTCGAGCAGTCCGCCCATCACACGTGCGGTGCGTCCTATTGAGCAGTTGAGCATAAATCCGCCCTTACCCTTTGCCTGGTCGAGGCTCTCACCGTCAGCTATCTGCTGCAGACGGTTGTACGTAGAGTAGTCGAGATAGATGCGGTCATAGTAGTTGCAATCTACGCCTACAGTCCATCCGCGCTGATGATAGTTGACACCGAGGCTTGCCGCTGTGAGCGGAGTGCCAGCCTCGTGCATGTCCTTGCTGAGCAGTACGTCGTCGTTGTATGTGCCGTGGCATGCAAACATGTAGCGCGAGAGGGCATTGTCGGTTGTCTGTGCCTCGCTTATGGTGCCTACCAGCTTCATGTCGAGAGTCTTGCAGATGTCAAACTTCAGTCCTGCCTCGAGTCCGTAATACTTCTTCTTGAGTCCGGTTATTGAGTTGTACACCAGTTCGTTGGTATTGTCCATGTAGAAGCTCTGCCAGTCGGAAGCGTCCTTCACGTACGAGTAGTAGCCGTTAATGTTGGCATGCAGCCACGAGCCGTTGTACATATAGCCCACCTCGGTGCTGAATAGCTTCTCGTTCTTCAGATTGACAGCGATTTCGTTGTTCACCTCAGGCGAAGCAAATACAGCTGCAGCCTGTGGTGCGCGCTGCTCATAGCCCATACCGAATGTCAGCGTATGTCCGCATCCCATATCGAGTGACGATCCGAACTTCAGTCCGCCATCGAAGAAGTCCTTTGTACGGCTCTTGCCGAATGAGTTGTCGGCAGCCATACCGTTGCGCATCTTGCCGTCGCGCTGCATCGACTGATAGCCCATGCGTGCCGAGAGACTGTAGTGCAAGGGTCCGAAATCTTCAATATATGCGCCCCACACCTTAGCCTTGTTCATCAGTATGTTGTAGTCGTAGCCCATACGGTCGCCCTTACCCAATACGGCATCACGGTTGTTGAGGTCGTATTGCACCTTGTCCGAAGCAGCCGGATAATGAGCTATGGCATACGTATTTACGTTGTGCATCTGAGTGGCACCAAGCAGACTGTTTATAGTCTGATAGTGCATGCCCTTGTTTGTGGCTAAGTTGAATCCGGCGCGCAAGCTGCTCTTGTTCGTAAGGCGCCTGTCGAGAGTAGAGGCTATCGACACGTTGAGGTTGTCGTTGTGGCGTGCCTCAAGCCAGTACATGGCATCGGTGCCCTGTGTTGCCACCTGCTCGTTAAACCAGTACATGCGCTCCCAGTCAAGCTGTCGGTTTGACTTATCGGCAGCCCACTCCGTGCATGCCTTCTCCCATCGTGCCTTGGCATCGGCAGTATTGGCAGGGTCAGACGGGTTCCACACGTTATATATCGAGCTTGGCATCTTCAGCCATGAGTCGGCATAAGGATTCTCACCGTTGTAGTTCAATCGGGTGCAGCGATACCAAGCATATTGTCCCTGAAGCGACGTGCTCAGTCGTGTCTTTTCATTGATGTTCCAGTCCCATGTCAGCAATGCTGTAGGCGCAAAGTCGCGCACAACACGCGAACTACGCTTCTTGTCGTTGTAGTATCCCCAATACGGATTGTACTGATGGTCGTCCGAGAGTTGGAAAGCCTCATCTGTAGATGCGCCATATTGAGCACGCTTAGAGGGGCTGCCCCATGTGGCGAAAGCCAATGAGTGAGTGTCGCCCCACATCTTCTGCACGCTGAGATAGTACGATAGCGACTTCAGCGGTGTGCCGTCTACATATCCCTGCTTAGCCCATCGGTAAGACAATGTACCTGCAAATGCCCATCCGTTGGCGCTCAGTCCCGAGGCATACGAGTAGGCTCCGCCCATAGTATAGTTGCGGTTGGCACCGGTCCATTCTATATGGTGGCCACGTTTCATGCCGGCTGCGCGGAAGTTGTAGTTGTTCGATCCGCCCAAAGCCGTCATTCCATAGCCGAACGATTCGAAAGGCAGCGACGAGTCGAAGTACAGTCCTTGAAGTCCTATGCCGCCTATGGTAGGATAGCGGAATTGTCCTGTCTCAACGTTGTTCATCAGTACGCCGTTGATGTACACCTCGTTGTACATAGGATTGTAAGCACGGAATCGCAGATGGGTCGGTGCGAAGCGATAGCTCACTTCCGATGCGAACACGTTACGTTTAGAATTGACCATCGTAACGCCTTGTGGCATGTCGGCATTCTGTCCGAGTTGCTGCTCGGCAAAGGTATAGGCTGCCTCCACATCAAGTTTGCCGTGCTGACCAATCGAGTCGGTATAGGTCTGTGCCCAAGCAGGAGCGCAGCACATAGCCAACAGTGCTATATTTAGTTTCTTTTGCATGTTTGTTTTATTCAGTTTGTTTTTATTGTCCTTACAAAGTAAGGCATTATATTCCAATTGCGAAAATAATTCGGTCGATATTTACCTTCCGTTCGACTTATCCCCTTTGTTTTCCGTCATTTAGAACAATTAGCGGAGCTGCCCCATTCAAAATTCAAAATCCAAAATCGCAGGCACAGCAGCCCAATTCAAAATTCAAAATTCAAAATCGCAGGCACAGTCGAGAATAATTCAAAATTGAACAATTCAAAATCGCAGGCAAAGCCGAGAACAATTCAAAATTGAATAATTCATAATAGCAGGCGTAACCGAGAACAATTCAAAATTGAACAATTCAAAATCGCAGGCAAAGCCGAGAACAATTCAAAATTCCTAATTCCTAACTCCTAATTCTCTTCGTGTTCCTTCGTGACGTATCTCTGCCAGTAGGCAATGATGAGTGTGGTCAAGGGGAGGGCGATGATGAGACCGATGAAGCCCAGCAGCGCGCCCCACACAGACAGCGAGAGCAGCAGAATGGCAGGGTTCAGCCCCATAGCCTTGCCCATAATCTTTGGCGTTACTATCATGTCGGTGATTATCTGCACCACACAGAAGAGTCCGACAGCCAATCCGAACACCACCCAGAAGTTCTGTCCGGTGTCAGCCGCTTTAAGCATGGCAAGGAAAGCGGTAGGAATTATGGCGAAGGTGTGCAGATAAGGCACCAGATCCATTACTCCGATGAGTATGCCCAGACCTATTGCCATAGGGAAGTCCATTATGCTGAAGCCTATGCAGAACATCACGCCCATGCAAAGCGCTACCAGACACTGGCCTCGGATGTAGTTGTTGAGTTCGCGCTCGACGTCGCCCGCCAGTTCATGCCAGAAAGGTCGGTTCTTCTTGGGGAATATCTTTATCCAATTGGAGGTGAGATATTCGTAGTCGAGCAGAATGAAGAACATATATAATAAGGTGATGCACGATGCCACAATGCTCAGCACTATGTTGGCAGTCTGACCTATCACGGCAAACACCTTTGGCATGCTGGTGCGTATGGCATCCTTGAAATCGTTGCTCTTGAAGAATCGTTCCACCTGTTCCTGGTTCTCCTCAATCCAGTTTTTCACAAGCGTCGTAAGGTCATTGGTGTGTGTTGTCTGGTGGAGCCAGTGCATCAGAAACTCGTAAAGCTTCTGAAACTGCCCTATCATGGGCGGAATGATGAAGTAAATCATCAGTCCCACCACGCCCAGCACTACAGCCATGGCTATGAGTATAGCCAGTGCGCGCACCTTGACATGCATGCGATACTGTATGAACTTCACCATCGGGTACATAAGATAGGCGAAAAGCCACGCTATGAAGAACGGCAGCAGCACGCTACTCAGATAGTTGGTCACGGCAAACACAGCCACTGTGATGAGCGAAATGGCCGTCCAACGTATGAATTTGTCAAATGTGATTTTCTGTTCCAACATATATAAAATGCGATTTCAATGGGTACAAAATTACGAATACGTTTTAAAAATTGCAAAGAAAGGGCTTCTTTTTTTGCCATTCTTGATTAATATAGCTATATTTGTCGCCAATATGGGGATATTGTATATAGTGCCCACTCCGGTGGGAAACATGGAGGACATGACAATGCGTGCCATCCGTATATTGAGAGAGGCCGATCTTGTGCTTGCCGAAGACACTCGCACATCGGGCATTCTGCTCAAGCATTTCGACATACAGAACCGTCTGATGTCGCACCATAAGTTTAACGAGCACGGCACAAGCGCCGCCATCGTCGAACGGTTGAAGGCTGGCGAGACGATAGCTCTAATCAGCGACGCCGGCACTCCAGGCATCAGCGACCCGGGATTCTTTCTCGCACGCGAGGCTGCCAAGGCTGGAATAACGGTGCAATGTCTGCCAGGTGCTACGGCATTTGTGCCAGCCATTGTCAGTTCCGGACTGCCTTGCGACCGCTTCTGCTTTGAAGGTTTCCTGCCACAGAAGAAGGGACGCCAGACGCTTCTCGACGCTTTGCGCACCGAGACGCGCACTATGATATTCTACGAGTCGCCCTACCGGCTGGTGAAGACATTGGAGCAGTTTGCCGAAGTATTCGGCGACGAACGCCAGGCAAGCGTCTGCCGCGAGATATCCAAGTTGCACGAGGAGAGTGTACGCGGTTCGCTCAAGGAGATAATAGCCCACTTCCACCAGACAGAGCCGCGTGGCGAGATAGTGATAGTGGTGGCTGGATGCGGCGAAGGCGAAATGTCGGCACTCAAGGCATTGAAGGCTCAGGCCAAGGAGAAGAAGCCGCGACTGAGCAACAAGGAGCGTTACGCCATGCGCGAAGCCGCCCCCGAAGAATTCAAGAAGAAGAAATTCCGAGAAGAAGAATAACAATCGGTAACATACTGAATAATAACCAAACCCTGACAAATATGAAAAAGTTTAAGTTTTTATTATTTGCATTGGCAGTAGTTGCCTTCGCATCGTGTGGCAACAGTGACAAAAAACAATCGGTAGAGGGCACTGTACAGAGCGACTCACTGCAACGCGTGATAACTCAGAAGGACAATGAAATCAACGATATGATGGAAACCTTCAACCAAATACAGGAAGGTTTGCGCGAGATTGACGAAGCCCAGAACCGTGTGAGCATCGTGAAGAACGGCGAAGGAGCCGACAAGCGCCGTCAGATTGTAGAGAACATACAGTTCATCTCCAATACAATGAAGCAGAACCGTGCCCTCATCGAGAAGCTGCGACAGCAGATGCGCGAGTCGAGCGTTAAGGGCGACCAGCTACGCAAGACCATTGAGGACCTCGTAAAGCAGATTGACGAGAAGGACAACCAGCTCAAGCAGCTGCGTGCCGAACTCGATGCCAAGGACATACACATTGCCGAACTCGACCAGACTGTCAACACTCTCAACGACAACGTGTCGAGCCTCAAGACAGAATCGTCGCAGAAGAGCGAGACTATCAACGCTCAGGACAAGCAACTCAACACCGCATGGTTTGTATTCGGAACCAAGAAGGAGCTGAAGGAACAGCACATCCTCGAAGGATCAAAGGTGCTTGAGTCGAACTTCAACAAGCACTACTTCACCAAGATCGACATCCGCGTCGATAAGGAGATCAAGCTCTACTCTAAGTCCGCCAAGATTCTCACCATGCACCCGTCAAGCTCGTACACCCTACTGCAGGATGCCAACAAGCAGTACGTGCTTCGCATCAACAACCCACAGATATTCTGGTCAACCAGCAAATATCTCGTCATACTCGTGAAGTAGCATTAGGTATAACATTATAAATTAAAGCCCAATAAGCATATACCCAGGGCGTTGCCCTAAATATGCTTATTGGGCTTATTTCACAATAAATTATCTACAACAAATCAAAATGGATACAGAACAACTATCGCTAACAAAGAAAACCCTTGTCGGCGTGCAGTTCCTCTTCGTGGCATTCGGTGCCACGGTGCTGGTGCCGCTGCTCATCGGTATCAATCCCGCTACGGCGCTCTTCACAGCCGGATTGGGTACATTCATCTTCCACTTCGTAACCGGCGGCAAGGTGCCCATCTTCCTTGGCTCGTCGTTTGCATTCATTGCCCCTATCATTGCAGCCACACAGCAGTGGGGATTGCCCGGCACTCTCGCCGGACTTACAGCCGTATCGCTCGTCTACTTCGTAGTGAGTGCATTGGTGAAGTGGCAGGGCAAGCGTCTGCTCGACCGCATTTTCCCACCCGTAGTGATCGGTCCGGTCATCATTCTCATAGGCCTCTCGCTCTCGGGCAGTGCCGTCAACATGGCAAAGACCAACTGGATGCTCGCCTTCGCGTCGCTCATCACCGCCATTGCTATACTGACATTCTGCCGCGGACTGATGAAGCTCGTACCTATTATAAGTGGCGTCATCGTGGGCTACGTAATCGCCATCTGCATTGGCGAGGTCGATTTCTCGGGCGTAGCATCGGCATCGTGGCTGGCTATACCGGTACAGTTCGACACTATCACCCACTTCGAGTGGGCACCATTCCTCTACATGATTCCCGTAGCCATAGCCCCAGTGCTTGAGCACATCGGCGACGTATACGTAGTAAGCGCAGTAGCCAAGAAGGATTTCGTTGAGAATCCCGGCATACATCGCACCATGCTCGGTGACGGATGCGCCTGCCTTGCCTCGGCATTGCTCGGCGGTCCTCCTGAGACTACTTACTCTGAGGTGACCGGAGCCATGTCTATCACCAAGGTTACATCGCCTGCCGTAATACGCATTTCGGCTGCCACAGCCATCTGCTTCTCTATCATCGGCAAGCTCAGCGCATTGCTGCAGTCAATCCCACAGGCAGTACTCGGTGGCATAATGCTGCTTCTATTCGGTACCATCGCCAGCGTTGGCATACAGAACCTCATGCAGCACAAGGTCGACATGAACGACACCCGCAACGTCATCATCATCTCCGTAATGCTCACCATGGGTCTCGGCGGCGCAGTGCTCTCATCAGGTTCGTTCGCAATCTCAGGCATCGGACTCGCCGCCGTCATCGGCGTAGTGCTCAATCTGGTATTGCCGAAGACCAAACAAGAAGAAAAGGAATAAGCCCAATCCACAATTCCTCCACATAGTGAGGTAAGTAATATACACACATTAAAACAAAAGCGGAGGTCACAGCCTCCGCTTTTTTATTCACCCAACACAAATACAAACCCTCAACAGGAGCGAAGCTCCACACCATCTCACCATAACAACGGGGGCAAAGCCCCCTGTTTTCCCACACAGCGAAAAAAGTAATATATTTTTCGCAAAAATGTTTGTTCGTTTCGTAAACATTCGCTATATTTGCTATCGAAAAGTTCAAGGCAATGTACTTTGTCTTGCACTTTGACTATGAAGACTTAACGCAGACTAAAGAAACGTAAGACAAAACGTGATTTAACTAACGTGACACAATAAAACTATATTAACTAAAACGCAAAATAATAAACTTGACAAATAAAAGACGATTGCCTATGATACGATTTATAGCACTCATCTTCTTGGCGCTCGGAATGCAGACTGCCTCCGCCCAAGAAAACGACAAGGAAGTTTGCATTGAATTTAGGGTAGGATCAAGTGTTCTTGACCCAAATTTCGGCAACAACGCTTCTAATCTGAACGACGTGATTAAGTTTCTTAACGAAATAAGAAACGACAACTCCATTGAACTTACCAAGGTGACGTTCTGTGGCTCTGCTTCGCCCGAAGGCGACAAGGCTCGCAACATCAAGCTTGCACAAAACCGTTGTGCCAGCATGGAGCGGTATGTGCGTCAGCGCATCAACCTGCCCGACAACATCATCAACCGTCAGGAATGGTCGGACGCATGGCAGAAACTCGCCATTTATGTCGAAAACTCGGACATGCCCAACAAGAAAGAGGTGCTGCACGAGCTGCTCGAAACCCCCGAATACACCTATAATAAATATGGTGCACTCGTCGACAGCCGCAAGAAGCGACTCATGGACATGAACTACGGACGCACATGGAACTATATGCTCGACAAGTTCTTCCCTTCTGTACGCAACGCCAGCGCCATCCTCGTCACCATACGCAACAAGAAGGAAGTGGCTGCTGCTCCTGTGGTTGAGACTCCGGTGGTTGAACAACCAGCACCCGTAGCCGAGACTCCTGCCCAGCCCGAACCTATCGTGGACTCAAAGAGTTCAGCATACTTCGCACTCAAGACCAACATGCTCTACGACGCACTCCTCGTGCCTAACATCGGCGTTGAGTTCTCGCTTGGCAACCGCTGGAGCATAGCTGCCGACTGGATGTACGGATGGTGGAGTCGCAACAAGAGCCATCGCTACTGGCGCATTTACGGTGGCGGTATCAGCCTTCGCAAGTATTTCGGAGCCATGGCTGCCGAGAAACCGTTGCAGGGTCACCACATCGGCATCAACGCACAGATGCTCACCTACGACTTCGAGTTTGGTGGCACAGGATATATGGGTGGCGAGCCTGGCGGCACACTGTGGGATCGTATGAACTACACCATCGGTGCTGAATACGGCTACTCTCTGCCTATAGCACGCCGACTGAACATCGACTTCAGCATCGCTGCAGGATATATGGGCGGACGCTACTACGAATACATCCCGCTCGACGGCCACTACGTATGGCAAGCCACAAAGAACCGCCACTGGGTAGGCCCTACTAAGGTTGAGGTATCGCTCGTTTGGCTTCTTGGACATGGCAACTACAACACGAAAACGAAGAAAGGAGGCGAGAAATGATTAACTGCAAGAAATCAGCCAAGTTAATACTCGGCACACTATGCGCTATGGCACTCGCCATGCCGACACTCACATCGTGCGAGCACAAGGACCTGTGCTTCGACCACGACGTTCATGCACCTAAGTTCGACTTCCGCGTCACAGCTACATACCAGCAGGAATGGGAACTTAACGAAAATCAGAAGGTATGGGCTTCGGAAGCTGAATGGCCCGAAAAATACGGTATGGCATACGACGACCTCCGACCGAAGGTTCCTGCCGGACTCCGTATGCACGTGTTCAGCGAGACGGGAGTCAGCGACATGATCAACATGCCGGCACAAGGCGAAATCGTAGGTTTGCAGCCTGGCAACCACCAGTTGCTGTTCTACAACAACGATACTGAGTATATCCTCTTCGACGACATGTACTCGTTCGCTTCGGCAAAGGCTACTACACGTACACGTACACGCTCTACGTATATGGGCAATCCGTTCAAGGCAAACAATGCCAAGGGCGAACCTACAGTGACAATGCCCGATATGCTCTATGGCAACTACAACGAGAAGTATACATCGGAACGTACCAATGAGACTCCGGAGATGAAGGTCACGATGCACCCTATGGTGTTCAAGTATCTCGTAAGATACGAGTTCAGCAAGGGTCTGGAGTATGTAGGTCTGGTACGAGGTGCCCTCTCGGGCATGGCTTCAGCAGTATACATGCACAGCGGCCGCACCTCGTCAGAGGCAGCAACACTACTCTACGACTGCTCACTCACACCGTGGGGAGCACAGGCGATAGTTACATCGTTCGGAGTACCCGACTGGCCCAACGCTCTCTATCAGCCCACACGTGGACAGCGCAGCTATGCCCTGAACCTTGAGGTACGACTCAAGAACGGAAAAATCAAAAACTTCGACTTCGACGTGACTAAGCAGGTTGAGGCCCAACCTCAGGGTGGTGTCATCGTAGTGAAGGGTCTTGAAATCACCGATAAGGAAGGATGGGAAGGCGGTTCTGGCTTCGACGTAAACGTTGACGGTTGGGGCGAATTTAAAGATATCATCATTCCGCTGAAATAACCAGACAAGGCAATACAAAAAACAACGGCTAACATTTTAAGCAAATTATATTACTACATTTATTTTATTTATCATCAACACAAAATTAAAAAACTATGAAAAAATTATTAGTTATGGGTTTGGCAGCTATGGGCTTGGCGCTCACAGCTTGCAACAGCGACGAGACAGTAGAAGTGGCTAAGGGTAATGCTATCGGCTTCAAGACATTCGTTAACAACTCAACACGTGCAGCTAATGACGTAACTACCGACAACCTCGATGCTTTCAAGGTATGGGGTTTGATGAACAAGGGCGATCAGACAGGTACACCGTTCGTTGCTAAGGATGTGACAAAGGCAAATGGCGCATGGTCATACGCACCACCGGTTTATTGGGAGAAGGGCTATTCTTATAGCTTCGTAGCACTCGCTCCGAATAATACCTACACATTCACAGCTCCTACAGCAATCAACAATTGGGGTTCGCTTACATTTGAGAATGGTACTGGTGAGACTGACCTTATCTATGCTACACACAAACAGGCTACAGTAACAGGCGATGGATGCCCAGCACCCGTTAACTTGACTTTCAACCACATGCTTTCACGCGTTCGCTTCCAGTTTGAGAACGGAATGGCTGACGGTTCTGTACTCACAGTTTCGGATGTTAAAATTAGTGATGCCTACACTTCAGGTACAGCTACTCTCGCAGAACAGCTTGCTGACATCAGTTGGAATCCTGGCCAGGCAACTGGCACACTTGAATTCGGTAATGCAGCTGAAATGGAGAAGGATGCCAAGGAAAAAACAGCTCACAAGTACATGATTCCTGCCATTAAGGCTTACAATGTAACATTCACTGTTACACGCGAGCACAATGGTGTTGTAGACACTTACAATCACAATGTAACTCTGCCTGAAACAACAATGACACAGGGCTTGAGCTATCAGTTCGTAGCTAAATTCACAGCAGAGAACATCGATCCTACAGGAGAACTTTGCCCAATCCAGTTCACAGCTACAGTTAATCCTTGGGGAGATTGGACAAACAACGTTACAATCATGCAGTAATCAACTAACACACTACAGGGTGTAAGGGGTTGAATGTTCCCCTTACACTCACTAATATTATTAATCACAAAAACGAACAAAGATGAAAGGAAAAATGAATATACACAAATTGACAGCCAGCATCGCTGCTGTGCTCCTGTCAGCGTCGCTCTTTTCATGCAGCAGCGACGACTTCTTCGGCAAGCCCGAAAGCGGATCTACTAACGGTATCAGCTTCGGCGTGTCAACAGAAAACAGTGCCGCTACACGCGCCAACAAAACAGACGACGGACTCACCGTAGCTCGCTACACCCTGCGCTCCGACAACTCGGCCGACACTCTCTGCGTGCGTGCCGTTGTGACCGACGGCATCGGCAACGACAATGCAGGCAGACCTGCTACACGTGCAGCTATGCAGACAAGCATGTACAATGAGTTTAAGGTTGTGGCACAGTACAAGAAAGCAGACGGAAGCATCAACTCGCAGTTGTATATGAACGAAACTGCTACAAAAAAATCTGGCTCGCTTTGGAGTCCCAACTCTACATACTACTGGCCAGAAAAGGGACAGTTGCGCTTCTTCGCATGGGCACCAACCGATGCTACTCTCGATGAGAGTCCTATCTATCCGCAAGAGAATGTCACAATGACTACCCTCAAGTACACTGCTTCTACCGATCTCACCAAGCAGCGCGACCTTGTAGCGGCAGCCACAGACAAATTCAGCAACAACAGTACAACATGCGCTCCTGTAAACCTGCAGTTCAAGCACATCTGCACCGCTGTAATCATCAAGACTGGTGAAACAATGGCAGAAGGCACTATCAAGAGCGTAAAAATAACCAAAGTACGCAACTCTGGTACATACGACATGGCGACAGCTGCATGGGATCTTAACGAAACCACAGCCGACTATACAGTTTCGCCAGACTTAGCAACCACAGGCACCACAGACGACGGCACAAAGCTCAATGCCGAGGACGCTACATTCATGCTCCTGCCCCAGACTTTAGGCGCAGACAGCAAGCTCGAAGTCGTTTTCCATGACAACATCTCAGGCAACGACCGTACTCTGAGCGCTTCACTCAGCGGAGCCAAATGGCCAATGGGCAAGACCGTGACTTATCGACTCTCTATCACTCCTGAGTATGAGCTGAAGTTTACAAGCACTCCTGATATAGTAGATGCTCACTATGATATCATCCCTATAAAAGTAAATACAAAATACGTAAAGGGAAATTGGACTATAAAGTCTAATCAGTCTTGGGTGACAATTAAGTCAGCCTTGACCACATATGAGAAAAGCGGCTACTGGCTAAAAGCAACTGGTGATTATGCTGATTATTGTGGTTCCGAGAAAGTACCCGTAGAACGTCAGCAGACATTGGATAAGACGGGTAACGGAGAGACAACACTATATCTGTTCGTAGAGGAAAACAACTCAACAAAAGACCGTACCGTGACACTTACCTTAAGCATAAACGGAGTAGATTTTGCAACTGCAGACATTGTTCAGAAATGTCCAAATTGGAAAGGTGATATAGGTTGGGAAGTACTTGAAGATACCGAAACATTCCCCTTCGGATTTAAATGGGACAGAAAAGTAACATATCAGAAAAAAGGATTCGGTTTTTTATCTGGTCCAATTGAAGAATGGTGGATGAAACAAAACTTCAAAAAACAGCCAAAAGGTTTTTGGGAATGGGTGAAATCAATATTTGCTCCAGAAACAGTACCTTACGTAACCGTTAATTATAGTAACGGCACAGTAACATTCACTGTTGATTACTCAAAAATGGCTGAAATATCAGCAATATCTACTGATGATGGTTTGGAGAACACATGGAATCTGTATACTCATGTAGGAGGCACATCTTTTGAGGGAGAGAAATTCATTGCAGGTAGAGGCTATACTGTCACCTCGCAAAGTGGTTCGAATGAAATTCCCAAGGTGTTTGCAGCCTTGTATGCAATCAAACTGAATGCTTTTGATATACATAAAGGTGGAGAAGGAAACCAAACCACTTATGCTATCACACCTGAGAAAACAGACATCAACTGGTATCTACCGGCAAGCAATCAGTTCTCTGGAGATGTAGGATTGAATGGTAAGCACTGGTCATCAACTGGTATACAGGACAATTCGAATGCTTATACATGGGATGGCACACCACAACAAACACCACGAATGGAACTTCATAAAGTGCGTGCTGTGCGCAAGAGATAAAAAGTTGGATATAGGCAAATAGAATTCAGATATAAAAAATCCAACACAGAAACGCACAAGACTAAGATCTTATCGTATTACACGTTTTAATAGTTATCAAGGGGGTGTGTCAAAATTCACACCCTCTTTTAAAATATCACAAAGCCCGAACTTTCACAAGCTCGGGCTTTGCTATTCCATAATTTTTTTGTACCTTTATGGAAAGAAATTTCTAATATGTCAAAGGTACAATTTATTCC
>NZ_JADYTS010000090.1 GCF_021531355.1 Leyella stercorea
TATATGGGAAAAATTAAAGGATTTCTCTTTGCCGTACGACACAGAGAAATCCTAATGACCGATTTGGGATAAATAGCTCGGTGTATTGGTACTGGGTAAGAAATATTTATTAAATTTGCAGAAGAATACACTAATATATTGTAGCACTAACATAAAGTATGAAAACTAAAAGAGTAGACATTATTATTCCTGTTTATAACGTTGAGCCATATTTAAGGCGTTGTCTTAACAGTGTCCTTAAGCAGACGTTCAAGCATTGGCGTGCAATATGCGTTGATGACGGCTCGACGGATGGGTGCCCCGCCATTCTTGAGGAATATGCCGCCAAGGACTCGCGCTTTATGGTGATTCATCAGGCTAATGGCGGATTGTCGCATGCCCGCAATGAGGGCATGGCTGTAGCTGATGCAGAGTATATAATGTTTGTAGATTCTGACGACTTTATTCATCCGCAGACCCTTGAACTCGCTGTCAAGCTAATGGAGCGTGACGGTACGGACATGGTGAGCTGGTATAAGGATGTGGTGTATAAGAATATACAGTTGAGATTGTTCAACAAATACAATATCGACACGGTCAATTCGCGTCCGTGGCGCATGCCTTTCAGATATAAGCTGAGCTTCGTAAGGTCGGTTGTCACTGACGATGCACTGAAGTTTGCTTCCGACTGGCGCCATCCTGACATTAAGTTCCCCATCAAGCACTGCTACGTTTGGCGTCATCTGTTCAAACGCTCGCTTGTCAAGGACATACCCTTCATCAAGGGACTGAAATTTGAAGACCTGCCTTGGTGGTCGGAATTGCTGGTGAAGCCTGTGAAGACAACTATCACTCATCTGCCGCTTTACTACTATTACGAAAACCGCAAGTCAATATCGAAGGCTACTGAGGGTGTGGAACGACTCCAGTCGCAGCTTATCGGACTGGCATACGCACAGGAAAAGTATGAGAAATACGGTGACGCGGAACGTATGGCTTTGTGGAGCCATAACATAAAGTGGGCTATACTGTCGGGCAGTTCAAGAGTGTTGTATAAAATGCCTGCCGGCGAAGAGACCGATCGTCTTGTGCAGCATATCACCGAATTGGTGAAGAAGGGATTCTTCGATGATGCTACAAAGCCCATAGAGCTTAAAGCCAAGGATGCGTATTATGCAGTGGCTAATGGAAAGAAATTGACCTTGTAGAATACGAATCTTATATATTAAACCGGAACGGCGGACTCCCGTCCGACGCGCAGCAATAAGCCCACAACTAAAAGGCTGGCTGAGCGTCGGACGGGAGTCCGCCGTTCCGGTTTGTTGCTGCTGAGGCTGGAGACCTCAGCTACTATTTACTTCTCAAATTCCGACTTTGTCGGGAACTTGCTTTTGAGGAACTCGATTGCTGTTTTGCGGTCGGCATCGTTGGCAAATTCCGAATCGTTCATACAGAAGAATACGGGGTTGTAGCGCTCGAACTTTTCGTAGAGTTTGCTGTTGTCGATGTGCAGACGGAACGAATGGTGCTGTGATACATAGCGCAGGTGAGCCTTCTTTTCGGCAAGGGCCACATATGAGTATACGCTTCGCTGCACGTCGTCGGCAGCACGAACATGGTGCGGAATCATCGGACTGAACTCCTTCTCAAACTTACGGTTTGTGAATGTTATGGTGCTCTTCAGATACGAGTCGATGTTGTGATGAGGCTTGCATCCGTAGTAGGTGCCGTAATGCTTCTCTACCAGTTCGGCTGCGTTACGTATTATCTTCAGATACATGCTCAATGGCTTGCCCATCTTGTCTCTATACCACAGCGCCAGCTTGCGGAATGGCTTGCGGTTCATATACAGTATAGGCAGTCCGTCGGCTGCGAAGAATGTAGCCGGAGTGACGGGCTGGTTGATGTACATGTCGTCGTTGGAGAAGAGGAAATGCTCCGACAGGCCTGGAATCTTGTCGAGATAGTGCTCAATCAATGTCGAGTTGAAACACGGCAGACTCTCGGCAGGCATTATCTCCTTATGGTCTACCACACGAATCTTGGGATTTGTGGTATCGAGCCATTCGGGAGTCTGGTCGTCGGTGACGATGAATATCTTGCGTACCCACGGTGCATATTTCTCGATAGAGCGCAGACTGTATTTCAGTTCGCCGCTGTCAGCATAGCGTCCTTTGCAGTTTTCCTGACGTTCGGTGGGACGTCCGATGCAAGCGTCGCGTTTGGCTTGCCATTTCGGGTCGTTGCCGTTGACCCAAAGATATACCAAGTCTATATCCATAATGCTCTTTCTTTACTGGTTTTCTACAAGTTTCTTTATGGCCGGGTAGTGCTCGCATATTGCGTTGAACGCCTTCACGTTGCGGTCGACTCCAGCCTTGAAGTTGCTCGTCTTGAGCGACAGCTCCTTCGGCTTGCCGAGTCCGCGTGGCTTGTTGCGTCCGAACGGTACTGGAATTACGGGATAGCCGTTGGCGGCTCCTGCTGCCCAGAACCATATATCGTCGGTGCTTGGCGCAAGCTTGGTGAACAGCTCCACGTCCATCATGTCTGCCTTAAGCGAGTGGGGCGGATAAAGCACGCCACCTACGCCCGTCTGTATGTTGAGGAAACTGCGGTGAATGCGCTTCAGCAGGAAGTGATACCAGCGGTATTTGCTCCACTTCTTGTACGGTTTGCCATACTTGATGCGCTTGGCGCGGTGTGCCAGTATGGCGTTGGGTATTTGTGCGTGCAGGTCGAGCAGCTCCTTCAGCATGTATTTATGGTAATACACGTCGTCGTCGACGGTGACGATGATGGCATCGGGGAAGTCGATCAGAGCCGGAATGAGTTTGCGGTACGAGCGTATGTCGCGGTCGTAGTTGCGTATCTCGAATATGGGGTTCTCCTTGGCAAGCGCAAGGAGGCTCTGCGGCATTTCGTTTTCGGCAAACTGCGCCAGTGTGACGTAGAGTATGAGTTTGTCGGGCAGAACGCTGCCTTTCAACAATGAGCGTATAGCCTGCTCTGCAATAGTGATGGCTGCAGGAAACGAAGTCATTGAAATTATGACCTGCGGATTGTTATTGTTGTCTGTCATAATATACGGGTGTTATTGTTTTTGCTCGGTATTGGGAGCCGGTTCCTCAATATCGTTGAGGTCATACTGGTTGAAATATTCCATCGGCACTGATGTCTGTGTGCCGCTTGCACGTCCTCTCATCTGCTTCTCGCGGAACTCCTCAAGCGACCTTACTGCATAATGGTTGATGCGTATCACGTCCTGTTGCGGTGTGCGCTGTCTGAAGTTCTTTGTTATGGGATTGCCATGCGAGTCGGCTGCCTTACCCTTGATTCGCGCCACTTCATGACAGCCAATCATTGTGTACACCATTCGAGGGTTGACAATGCTCTTGACGTGGCGGTTAAGGTAATGGTCGGGCTGTGAGTGGAAGCGGAACCGCTTCATCACAGGCTCCGACGATTTAGCCTTGTTGCCTCCGCTGCCATATATGAGCCAGTTGATTTCGACGGCGGGGAACTGCTCGAAGCGTTTGAGGAAGTCGGGTATGGAAGCGTCCTTGATGGGGACGATGAATTCGTCGAGGTCGATGAATGCTATCCAACGGGTGTCGAAGCGGTGGCGTTTCAGACAGTCGTCGTAGGCGGCAAGCTGTCGGCGGTAACCAGGCCAGTCGATATACTCGACAATACCCTGCTTGATGTAAGGTTCGAGAATCTGCTTTGTGCCGTCGGTGCTCTCGTTGTCGTAGACGTAGAACTTGTCTACGCCTTGCGACAGATGCCACTCTACCCATTCCTTAAAGTAGGGACCTTCGTTCTTGGCAATGGCGCAGACAGCCAGATTATGCTCCGGAGCGGTATGGTTTCGGCGTATGTCGATGTTCAGCTTTATGGCGTTGAACACACCGAAACGCAGGATGCCGCGCCACTGGTTGCGTGTCATCTTGTGCGGGATTACTCCTGCTATGATTTCAGCTAAAACTTTATGCATAGGCTTGGATTGAAAAAGCGTTGTTAAAGCTCAAAACTTGACTTCTCGGGCAATATGCTTTGGAATGCCTCATGAAGGTTGTGCATCACCTCCTCGTAGTTGCGTATGTGCACATTGTCGTTGAGGCAGATGAGCGAGTACGACTGGTCGTATATTGCCTTGATGGCCTTCTTCGACTTTATCATCAACGGGAACATCTTGGTGTCGTTGTATGTGTTGTAAGGCTCGAAGTCGCCATTGCATATCTGCCAGATGCGGAACAGCTCGGGAGTGTAGTCGGTCAGCGCTCGGAAGCGGTTGGACGAGGTCTCGGTGAGTTCCTTGCCTGCCGCTGCCCATACCTCCTCAAATGTCTTCTTCAGATAAGGCTGGGCGTTGTGGGGGACGCGCAGCGTGATGAATTTGTTGTAGAAGCGCAGCAGATAGTTCCAGCGTGCCTTGGAGCCGTAGCTCTTGTGGAACCACTTGTCGTGCCAGCGCTCCATCACCTCCTTCTTGTTGAAGTGGCGGTTGATAATCTTTATGTTGTTCTTGATACGTACATACCATTGCGACCACGACGGATTGTAGTCGAATACGGCAATGTCGCAGGGCAGACCGTTCTTGAAGAATCGTTCTGGGGTGATATGGTTTATGATGTAGAAGTCGTCGTTGAAGTAGACGAAATGGTCGGCAAGTCCCGGAATTCTGTACATATATCGTTCGATGACTACAGAATTGTAGGTGGGCAGAAACTCGGCAGGTATGAAATCCTTATGGTTGACGAGGTGAATCTTGGGGTTGTTCTCGTCGAGCCATTCTGGTTTTTGGCCGCTTGTGACGAAATGAATCTTACGCACCCAGGGTGCAAACTTCTCAATGCCTCGGAACCAGTACTTCAAGAATCCGTAGTCGCGGAATCGGGCTTTCGAAACACCGTTCTTGGTATTGTCTTTGTTGCCAGAGTATTTTGCGAATTCATTCTGCCATTCCGGGTCGTCCATGTTGACCCAAGTAACCACAAAATCAATATCCATATATGTCTGTTTTATTTGTTATGTATTCTTAGTTTTGGGCGTATTTAAATCGATTGTGTGTCCACAGATAGCACTCCGGCTGTCGACGTATCTCGTCTTCAAGATGCTTGAAGTAGATGTCGGACAATTCGTAGTCGGGCAGCGACGACGGGTTGTCGTGCAGTGGAATGAATTCACACTCGTAATAGCCGCGCTTCACTCTTTTCACGTTTACGAAGACGGGTATGTGGCCGAAGTGCTTGGTTATCTTCTCCGGGCCTACCAGCACCGGCACGGTATGGTTCAAGAACGTCACGTAGTGCTTTATCTGTTTTCTTTTGGGCGACTGGTCGGCTATGAGCGCCACCATACACGGCTGGTTTTGCGATGCCATGTTGGCTACAAAGCGTGCCGTCTCGCGCATCTCCACACAGATATTGCCCATACGCTCGCGCATTTGCTTGATAATGTTGTCGAAGGTATGGTTTATCAGTTTGTGATAAACCTGGGCGCATACTACATCGTCTTTAATCCACAGTCCGATAGAGGTCATCCACTCCCAGTTGCAGTAATGTCCCATGAAGTAATCGACTGACTTGCCTTGGTCGAGCAGTTCGTTGGTTTTGTTCACGTTTACGAACTTCATGCGCTTCTTGATTTCGTTGGGCGAGATTGATGCCATCTTAGTGCTTTCAAGAATCATGTCCATAAAGTAGTGATAGAATTTCTTCTCTATAGATAATATTTCGTGATGGCTTTTCTCGGGAAATGATTCGGTAAGGTTCTTACGTACCACCTTTCTACGATATCTGATGATATAGTAAAGCGGATAGTACATAATGTCAGACAGTACATAAAGAGCCCAGAAGGGGATATATGACAAGACCTTGATTATTGTAAAGATTAAATAATACATTATATTGTATTGTATATGGTTTTGTTGTGTGAGTTAGACAAAGTTAAGTAAAAAGCATGAAAGAATGAAATTAAATTGGTCTAAAAGTTCGATTTGTTGTGTTTTTATTACAAAACAACCCTTTATATACGCGATTTTTTCATTACTTTTGTAACTTTCAAAAAGCACAACGAATAAATACATATATTCTAATATGATGACAGACCAACCACTGACATTCGCCATATTCGGCAATTCTTTCCAACCCCGCAAGTCGACATCGCTGTTGCGAGTGCTGTCGTTCTTGAAGTCGCGTGGCGAACGCGTGATGTTCGACCGTGAGTTTTACGACTTTCTCACGTCGGAGCATATGCTCGACCTCACTGGTGTGGAAGTGTTCGATGGCGACGACTTCGATGCCGACTTCGTCATCTCGATGGGTGGCGACGGCACATTCCTTAAGGCTGCGGTGCGTGTAGGCACGAAGCAG
This sequence comes from Leyella stercorea, assembly GCF_021531355.1. GTDB lineage: Bacteria > Bacteroidota > Bacteroidia > Bacteroidales > Bacteroidaceae > Prevotella. The sequence continues at coordinate 6,357 of NZ_JADYTS010000090.1, forward strand.
ATACCTATCATCGGTGTCAATATGGGCAGGTTGGGATTCCTCGCCGACGTATTGCCGGCTGAGGTGGAGGCTGCGCTTGCCACAATCATCGCCGGAAACTATGCCATTGAGGAGCATACCGCCATACAGGCAGTCACTGAGGGTGGTGAGTTTGAGGGCTGTCATTATGCGCTCAACGATATTGCTGTGCTCAAGCGCGACGTGGCTTCGATGATAAGTATTCGTACAAGCATCGACGAGAGCTTTCTGGTTACGTATCAGGCGGACGGACTCATTGTATGTACTCCGACCGGTTCTACTGCATATTCGTTGTCAAACGGTGGACCGATTATCGTGCCGCAGACTCGCACGTTGTGCCTCACGCCCGTTGCTCCGCACAGTCTCAACATTCGCCCTATTGTAATTAGCGACAAGAGTGTGGTGCGGCTGGAGGTGGAGTCGCGTTCGCACAACTATCTGATAGCCGTCGACGGACGAAGCTATACGATGCATGAGGGTTCGGCTGTAACCATAAGTCGCGCCCCGTTCGTAACACGCATAGTAAAGCCAAACGGCTTGCGCTACTTCTCGTCGCTCCGCGAAAAGATGATGTGGGGAGCGGATAAGAGATGAGAATTTTGAGTTTTGAGTTTTGAATTTTGAATTGATGCCTACGGCATTTTTGAATTTTGAGTTTTGAATTAGGAGTTTGTCGCCTTTGGCGATTATGAATTATTCAATTTTGAATTGCTTAGTTCACAATCCTCAAATTTAAAACCAATAATTCAAAACTCAAAATTCAAAAAATCAAAATCGCAGGCGTCAGCCGAGAATAATTCAAAATTCAAAACTCAAAACTCAAAATTCAAAATTCCGAATGTTCAAAATTCCCAAAACCAAGTATCCGGCTCGCATTATTTTGCGATGGTTGTGGCGCGAACTGCGTGGCAATAGGTTGCAGTCGCTGCTCAACGCAACGTTGGGAGTGGCAGATGTGGCGTTGAGTCTGACACAGGTGTGGGCAGTGAAGCACGCCATCGACATAGCCTCGGGCAGTGAGCAGGGGTCGATATATTGGGCGGTGGCGCTGATGGGACTCATCATACTTGCCAACTTCGGTGTGAGCATAGCCGGAGTGTGGGTGCGCAACATACTCGGCGTACGTGCGCAGAACCGTATGCAGCAGCGCATGCTTGCCCATATATTGCAGGCAGAGTGGCATAGCCGTGAGCGGCATCACTCGGGCGACGTGCTCAACCGACTTGAAATAGATGTGACCACGGTAGTTACGTTTCTCACGGAGACAGTCCCCAACACGCTCTCCGTCATACTTATGTTTGTAGGCGCATTCGCCTGCATGTTCGTTATGGACCATACGCTTGCCGTATTGCTTGTGGCAATCATGCCAGTGTTCCTCGCCGCGAGTAGAATATACGTGGGACGCATGCGCAGTCTGACCCGACTGGTGCGCGATTCTGACAGCCATGTGCAGTCGGCAATGCAGGAGACGGTGCAGCACCGAATGGTAGTGAAGACACTTGAGGCTGGCGACGGCATGGTGTCGCGCCTTGAGAGCACACAGTCGGAGCTGCGCAGCAATGTTGTGAAGCGTACCATATTCTCCATATTCTCCAATTTTGTCCTTAATCTTGGTTTCGCTATAGGCTATCTCGTAGCCTTCTTATGGGCTGCCGTGCGCATGTCGGCAGGCACGCTGACGTTTGGCGGCATGACTGCCTTCCTGCAGTTGGTCAACAAGATACAGACTCCGGCACGCAATCTGACCAAGCTCGCGCCGGCATTTGTAGGCGTGCTCACCGCAGCCGAGCGACTTATCGAACTGCTCGAAGAACCTCTTGAACCGCAGGGCGAGCCCCAGCGTATGCAGGCACCGTGCGGATTGCGGCTTCAGAACGTGACGTACAGATACGAGGACGGCACGCGCAATGTTGTCGACAATCTCTCGTTCGACTTTGCTCCGGGCACGTGTACAGCAATATTGGGCGAGACCGGCGCCGGCAAGACCACCATTGTGCGTATGCTACTGGCGCTGGCACGACCGACAAGTGGCAACATATATATATATAATAAGGTGGAAAGTTGCGAGCTTACAGCACTTATGCGATGCAACTTTGTGTATGTGCCGCAGGGCAACACGCTCATGAGCGGTACTATACGCGACAATCTGTTGCTTGGCGATCCGCATGCTTCCGAAGCCGATATGTGGAATGTACTCAATCGCAGTTGCGCCGACTTTGTCAGGACGTTGCCCTTAGGACTCGACACAAAGTGTGGCGAGCAGGGTGGAGGATTGTCCGAAGGTCAGGCACAGCGCATAGCCATTGCGCGCGCCTTGCTGCGCAACGGCTCAATAATGATATTCGATGAGGCTACATCGGCACTCGATGCCGACACCGAATGCCGGTTGCTCGAGAGTCTGCTGCACGACAATCGCCATACAGTAATCTTCATCACCCACCGACCGGCTGTGTTGAAATACTGTACGCAGACGCTTAGGCTGTAACACACTTGCTGTAAATCAAGTTTTCGAATAAAAAACGAATGTTTTTGTTAGATTGTTTGCGCAAACAGCGAAATATTCATACCTTTGCATCGTCAAAAGGTTAATAGATTGTTTAGGTTAGTAGTAATAGATTTAGGTTTTTAGTTATTAGGTTTAAGGTAAATTTAAGGATTGTTTAACAGGTAGCGATGAGGGTTCGTGAGAGTCTTCATTCATTACGAAAATAATTTTTTAGTTAAACATAGAAATATGGCACAGCTCGCTGAGAGTTGTGCCATATTTTTTTCTTATTGCTTGCTGTGGAGGCTGGAGACCTCCACTATTATATAAGAATCCTACTACTAAGCAACGACAGTCTATTCTTAATTGTATATCTGTATATGCATAAATATACAATAAATCTTCCATTTTATAACAAACCGTAATTTTATATTGCATTTTTATAACGTATTGTTTGGATAATTATTCAAATATTCATACATTTGCATCCGTAAACGAATAAATATACATCCATACAAGAAATATGAAGTTAAAAAGCGACAGAATCGAAACATTGAAGATGCTCATTTCGAGCAAGGAACTTGGAAGCCAGGACGAAGTGCTTGCAGCTCTTGCCCAGGAAGGATTTGCCGTGACGCAAGCTACATTGAGCCGCGACTTCAAGCAACTCAAGGTGGCTAAGGCGGCCAGCATGAATGGCAGGTATGTATATGTGCTGCCCAACGAAACCATGTACAAGCGTGTGCCCACGCCGCGTATGGCGTCGGAGATGCTAAGTATTCCGGGCTATCGCTCCATCAACTTCTCGGGAAATATGGGTGTTATCCGTACCCGACCAGGCTACGCCAGCTCCATTGCCTACAACATCGACAACGGACACATTGACGAAATACTCGGCACGATAGCCGGCGACGACACCATTTTCATCGTGATTAAAGAGGGTGTGACGCAGGATCAGGTGATAAAAGGGCTGAGCACAATAGTACCAGGAATGGAAGCGGAATTCTAAACTCGATAAAATCGATTATGAACAAGGAAGATATAACAGTGATGGTAGCCGACGCATCACATGAGAAATATGTCGACACAATACTTGATACCATAGAGAAGGCTGCTAAGGTTCGCGGCACTGGTATCGCAAAGCGTACACACGAATATGTGGCTACGAAGATGAAGGAAGCCAAGGCTGTAATTGCTCTTTATGGCGAGGAGTTTGTAGGATTCAGCTACATCGAGACATGGGGCAACAAGCAGTATGTCACCACCTCGGGTCTTATTGTTGACCCTAAGTTCCGTGGACTGGGCGTGGCTAAGCGCATCAAGGACCTCACTTTCACTCTCGCCCGTACACGCTGGCCGCACGCCAAGATTTTCTCGTTGACGAGTGGTGCTGCCGTTATGGCGATGAACACCCAGTTGGGCTATCATCCCGTGACGTTTGCCGACCTCACCGACGACGAAGCTTTCTGGCGCGGATGCGAGGGCTGCATCAATGTAGACGTGCTGAAGCGCACCGGTCGCAAGTATTGCATCTGCACCGGAATGCTCTACGATCCGGAGGAACATCTGCCAGCTAAGCTTCCGGAGGAAGTGTTGGAGAGATTGAAGAAGTTGAGTAACTAGAAGCCCCACCCCCTGCCCCTCCCCCGCAGGGAGGGGAGTGATATGATTTGAAGGTGGAGT
>NZ_JADYTS010000091.1 GCF_021531355.1 Leyella stercorea
TTTGGCAGATAGATGTCAATGGGAATGTGCGCACTGGCAAGATAATGAAGTATGATGACAAGACAGGACACCGTATCAAGGAACCCCACAGCCAGGTGACTTGGGTACATTCGGAACTGAAACTGCCAGACTTTACACTTCGGCAGTGCTTCTTTGGCGAACATCTGTTGACAAATAAAACCACGACCAAGACAATAGCCATCGTGGAGAGCGAAAAGACAGCCATCATTGCCACCCACTTCATATCTGATTTCGTATGGTTGGCTACTGGAGGCATGAACGGATGTTTCAATAAAGATGCAGTCGAAGTCCTAAGCGGTCGGGAGGTTGTTTTGGTTCCAGACCTTGGGGCAACGGATAAGTGGAAAAGCAAACTTCCATTGCTGCAATCAATATGCAAGCAAGTTCTTGTCAGCAGTATCTTGGAAGACAATGCCACCGATGAACAGAAAGCCAATGGTCTTGACATTGCCGACTTCCTATTGATGACGGAAACACCGCAGATGGCGCTACAAAGGCTGATAAAGCAACATCCGCCACTCCAACATCTGATAGACAGTCTTGGGTTGGTGTTGGTGGAAGAGTCATAGCAGAGTGGGTAAGGATCTGCGAGCACGCTTGCGTGACGGACTTTCACAAAAGTCCTAAACATAATAGGGACTTTTAGATTCACTTGCTGACACTGTTCACTTAAAAAGTCCTTCTATTATGCTCAGGCTCCGCCCGAGACCTGTCTCCAATTATACAAGAACTACGTTACAAACTCAAACAAGATTCTTATGGAAAGAAACATACCACGTGCCGCCATCCATGTAGGCACAGACAAGAAATCGTTCTCGTCCCAAGTGGGCAACGAGGCGGAACGCAGAGGTTGGGACGAGAAGCGTTACCAACTAAAAAACGCAGACATAGATAAGAACAACCATTATAACTACTCACGCAAGAGACTCAACTTTGAGATAGTCAAGGGTGGAAAGATAGTGCCTCTTGGTTCCCAGTCTGTGCCGTTGCATGAACGCTTGCAGCATAGACTTGATGAATTTGGCTTCAAGCCGTATATGGATGCCAAGCGTCCCAACCAAGTTTCAAGGAACAGTCCGAACTGCACTGTCGGCATCATCTTCAGTGGTGACCATGATGTGCTTAACAGGCTTGCCTTTGGTGAACAGAAACTCAACACGTCAGATCCAAATGCTGACCACAGCAAGGTTGTATTGCAAAAAGACATCTATGACTGGGCTTTGGACACCTACCGCTTTGCATGTGAGAAATGGGGAGAAGAGAATGTCATCGGCTTTGATGTGCATTGTGACGAGACAAGCATCCATGCCCATGTGCAGACCGTGCCTGTTGAACAAGTAAAGAAACGTGGGCGCATCGGAAGCAAGTATATTCACAAGGATAATCCAGAAAAGGTTCTCTCTACAAAGGAATGGAGAGCACTTCCAAAAGAAGAACGTGGCAACTACACAAAATCGGAAGCGGCAAAGGGTGTTGTTGAAAGGGTCTCTTATGCCAAAGTATGGGGAGAGCGAGCAAAGGACAAATCACAATACCTTTCCCAACTGCATACTGACTATTACAACAAGGTAGGGCATAAGTATGGCTTGGCAAGAGGCTTCTCTTATGATGAACTTTCAGAGGAAGAGAAGCGAGGACGCAAGCATAAGAACAAGGTGGTGCTTGAAGCTGAACGTCAGGCGAAAGTCGCTCTTGACAAAGTGGAGAAATATGCAGTGCTTGCCCTGATTGACAAGAAGGAGCTGACCATTCCTTTACTCAACATCAAGGCTCCAGTTCAAGAAGCGATGAATGCCGTAAAGAAAGAACTTGCCATACCGATTCCTACGCTTATAGGACAAAAGACATGGCGTGAGGAGCGTGTGGCTAACATCTACGCTGCAATCAAGGCTCTTGTAGCAGCCATTAATGCAGAACGTGACAAGCAGAATGAAGATGTACGCAAGTCTGTCAACAAGACATACACTTACTATATGCAGAATCTCAATAAGCAGATAGAGGAGCACAAGTCGCTTCGTGCCGAGAATGATGCGCTAAAGACTGAAAACAACAAAGTCAAACAACGCATCTCTCAACTTGACGAGAAGGCTGTGGAGCGAGTGACTACTCAACTTGTCTGTGCGAAGGAAGAACTCGCCAGTGCCAAAAGTTATAATACTACACTTTTGGAAATGTACAATGATTTGAAGGCTCGTTGGAATGCCATTTGGCAGGAGCCAGAAATGATAGACGCATGGAGACGAGTGGAAGCACGTAAGGAGGAAGATGCAAAAGAAAAGGCTCGGCAAGAAGCCGAAGCCAAACGTGAAAGCATGGCTCGTCAAAATAGATACATAGGAGTGCTTGACAAGTTCATCCATGAGGGACATGAAGCTCTATCTTCCTTTGCCAAGACAGATAGAGTCAACTTCAACGAGAAAGAATCGGCTTCCATATACTATGGCATTATGGCATCTGCTGTAAAGCATAATATTGGATTGGACTCTAAAGCCTGTATAGAATCGGCAACAAAAAGGTTCTTGTCTGATATGTCTTGGCATGGTTTTACAGACTTCAAGCAGGAATGTGTCACCAGTTGGACAAAACTCTTCGCCACAAATGAAGTTCAATTCACAGACAAAGCTATTGACAACTTCCTCGCTTTTGTTGACCACATGTCATGCAGTGCAGACACATACGTTTCGCTTGGTGGCTCCAATGGTTGTGCCGACCAACTGACGAATTGGGATGGAACACAGAAGATAGGATTGGGAGCAATTAATAATAAGCCCTATCGTTCATCACGAAGATAAGTATTGTATAAAAGGTTGTAAAAATCAAGATGTGAGATTATCTAAAGCTTATCTCACATCTTGACTATAAAGGTATATTATTTCATTTGTGTTTCTTCCTTTTATTCTTCCCCATGGTCTGCCGTCATAGACGCTATGTAGAAGGCATTGGAAGTGACAACAGTTGCATTCTTGCTAATAGGAGCGACGAAATCTATTTGCGTATATCCCAATTCGCTTACACCTGCAACGACTTCCATCTGCTTGAATTGATATTTTACGTCATTGCCTTCTTTGTGTTTTTTTTCAAGCACGAACACATATTGCTTGCCATTGGCATTTACAATAGCATCGTCAGGCAAGGCTGGCACATTTTGTTTGCCCATACTGATGATGCCTGTCACATACATGCCAGGAATAAGTTCAGTGATGTTCTTTGTATCAATACCGACACGTACGGATATAGCCTTGGTGTCAGAATCCATCGAGCGATTAATTTCTCTTACTGTTCCCTTGAAATGAATATTCGGGCTATTGGTGATGACGAAATCTACTTTCTGCCCTTTAGCAACTTGATTGATATTGCGCTCAAAAACATTCAAGTTGCAGAACACAGCGGCATTGTTGGCTACTTGCATCAATGATTGTGAACTTTCCGTATAGCTTCCACTCTTTATGCTTATCTTCGTCACGATGCCAGAAATTGGAGCAGAGATAGCTACCTGCCGTATGATTCTGCCTTGTTTCACAAGGTTGGTGTTAATGCCAATTTGACGGAGCTGGTTGTAAAGCCCTGTCTGGCGAGCCAGTGCCATCTCGTATGCTGCTGATGCCTGTTGCAAGGTCTTTTCCACTCCTGCCTTCTGTGAAGCCAATGTCTTTTGGCGTAGCAACTCCTGATGTGTTACATTGGTCTCTTTTACAGCAATGAGATAGTCTTTCTGCAATCCTACGATTTCGGTATTCTCTATGTGTGCAACCACTTGACCTGCTTTCACCAGCTGTCCTTCTGTTACATAAATTTTGCGGACAACACCTCCTACGAGAGAAGTCACGTCTGCCATATCCTGCGGGTTGAGCTGAAGTTCGCCATTGGCACGTATCACATTGTTGAGAGAGCGACTCTCAACCTTGCCGAGCGTAATGCCAACCGTCTTTATCTGTTCTTGAGTAAGTTCAATGGTTTCATAGCCTTGCTCCTCTACTTTGTTTTCCTTTACTTCTTCCTGCTTGCCTTTTGTGCATGATGCAAGAAATATGCTGATGACAGCAATGATGATGATATTAAATGTTTTCATTGTTTATTTCCGTTGAGATAATTGATATTGATGATAGCTTGATTATAGTCGTTGACAGCATCTATGTAACGAAGTTGTACATCAAGAGCCGAAGTTTGGTTTTGTATGTATTCCACATACCCCATTTCTCCGTTCTCGTAGTTTATCTGAGATAGTTTCGCCATGAGTGCTGCCTCGGCGTTGCCTTGTCTTTCGTAATAATCAAGAACTTGTTTTGCTCTCATATACTCATTTGTGGCATCACGCATAAGCGTTTTCTGCTGCTGTTCTGCCAATGCACGCTCATTCTGCACCAACTCCACATCACGTTTGGCAGCCTTGACTTTTGACCGATTGCTTTTCCAAAACAGGGGTATGCCGATGCCTACCTCAAATCCCATGAAGTTACCTTTGGAAAACCTACTTCTGTCAACATTGTAAGGATTGAATCCTTTGATGACAGCCTGTGTTGTAAAGCCGAGAGTGAAGCTTGGCATATACCCCTGCTTGGCAAGCGAAACACTACGTTCATTGCTTATGAGGCGTGCTTGCATGTTTCGTCCAAGTGGCGTGTCTGAGAAATTAGTTTCCCCAAGATTCGCGTCATGTAGTTTTGCCAACCCCTCGTTTTGAGGAGTGAAGTCAGTATTGGTATTGATGAGCTGTTTCAACTGCAATAAATATTTCTTGCAGTCATTCTCTGCTCTTTGCAAACTTATCCGATTTTCATTCAGCAATCGTTGTGCATTCATCTGTTCCAACTGGTTAGCCTCCCCCGATTTGTACTTAGCCGATGCCAGTTGCAGAAAGTGCTGATATACGCTGTCTTGCTTTTGCAACACGAGCAAAGTGCTATGTGCATGAAGCCACGAGTAATATGCAGATGTTACATCTCTTACCAACTGGTTGCCTACTATTGCCACCTGACTTTGCGCAACGGCAGTCTCAGCTTTCAAGAACTTGTTTCGGGCGTTATACACCGTAGGAAAATCAAAGGTCTGGCTTATCAAAATGCCATTGTCTGGACTTCCGCCAGATGTCGGATCTTGGCTGAGCGTTATAGAGGTCTTTTCAATATCAAATGTTGTACCCTGCAAGTCTTTAGCTTTTCCAACTGCAATTTGCCCATTTCTCATATATAGGCTGTTGTCAAGAGCGAGGTCTATGCATTGTTGCAAAGACCAACTCTCATTTTGTGCGTACATGGAGGCGAATGCCATAGACAGTACGCCTAATATAAACAATCTTATTCTTGTCATACGTTTGTTTCTTTTTTCTTGGTGAATGTCTTATAAATAGATGGCAAGACAACAAGTGTCAATATCGTGGCTGTTACCAATCCGCCGATGACCACAGTAGCCAACGGTCGTTGAACCTCAGCACCGTCACCAGTTGACAAGGCCATAGGCATAAAACCTAAGGAAGCTACCAATGCGGTCATGATGACAGGACGAAGACGGAGCATACAACCATCTATCACTCGTTTTTTTACATCCGTCACGCCTTCTTTCTCAAAAGTATTGAACTGTCCTATCAGTACAATACCGTTCAGTACAGCCACACCAAAGAGGGCAATGAAACCTACACCTGCGGAAATGCTGAAAGGCATACCTCGCAGGCATAAAGCCCACACACCACCAATGGCAGAGAGAGGAATGGCTGAGAATACGAACAAGGTTTCCCTGATATTCTTCAACGTAGCATACAGCAAACCCAAAATGACGAGCAATGCCAAAGGAACTGCCAGCATCAAACGACCGGTTGCCTCTTGAAGATTTTGGAATTGACCGCCATAAGTGTAATAATAACCTGCTGGCAATTTTAGTTCCTTGTCTAAAACCTCCTGAATTTCATCTACTGTGGTCTGTATGTCTCGTCCTCTTACATTGAAACCGACAAATATCCTTCGCTGTCCATCCTCATGTGTAACCTGTGCAGGTGCATCAGTCAATGTAATCTGTGCTACTTGCTGGAGAGGAATTGTTCCACCATCGGGCAGAGGAAGGTACAGACTTTCTATAGCTTTTATATCATTACGTAAGTCCTTGTCCATACGCACCACCAAGTCGAATCGCTTGTCGCCCTCAAACACATATCCCGAGCGGCTTCCTGCAAAAGCAGTTTCAAGCACCTTGTTGGCAGTTCTTATCGAAATGCCATATTTAGCCAGCTGATCTCGGTTGTACTTTACTTGAATCTGTGGCAAACCTTGTACTTTCTCGACAAATGGGTCAGACACCCCGTCAACACGCTTGATAAGAGATGCCACTCGCTTTGCGGATGCTTGCAGAGCATCAAGGTCGTTGCCGTATATCTTGATGGCGACATCCTGCTTAATACCTGTAATCAGTTCGTTGTTTCGCATTTGGATTGGCTGTGTCAATTCGGCTTCCATTCCAGGAATAGCTCCCAAGGCTTCTTCCATCTTTTCCATGAGTTCGTCCTTTGTCTTGGCAGATGTCCATTCTGCTTTCGGATAGAGGGCTATAAGCATGTCTGCTCGTTCTATAGGCATTGGGTCGGTTGGAATCTCTGAACTACCGATGCGAGTTACCACCTGCTTCACCTCCGGGAACTTAGACTTCAATATCTTTTCTGCCTGAGTGCAGGTCTTCACCATCTGAGAGAGTGATGTACCTTGTGCCATGCTGATTTCGGCTGCAAAGTCACCTTCTTCAAGATTCGGGATAAACTCACCGCCCAAACGAGTGAAAGCGAAAAGGCTGATGCCGAACAGCAGCACCATGGAAGCTATGAGCACCTTGCTATGTTGCAGACTTTTGGTGATGATAGGCTTATACCAACTCTGTAACTTGTTTATCAGACGGTCTGACAAATTAGTCTTATGTACACTTTCCTTGCTAAGAAACAGAGCACTTGCCATTGGTACGTAGGTAAGCGAAAGGATAAACGCTCCAAGGATGGCGAAGAAAATGGTAAGTGCCATCGGACGGAACATCTTTCCTTCTATACCAGCCAATGTAAGCAATGGCAGATATACCGTCATGATAATGATTTCGCCAAAGGCTGCACTCTTACGAATCTTGGAAGCGGAATGATATATCTCCTTGTCCATCTGCTCTTGTGTTAAGCGCAAGCCATGGTATTTGTCACGACTGATACCTATATGGTGGCATACGGCTTCTACGATAATCACTGCGCCATCCACGATCAAGCCAAAATCAATGGCTCCCAAACTCATGAGGTTTCCGCTGACACCAAACAACCGCATCATACCAAAAGCAAACAGCATAGCGAGCGGAATGACGGATGCCACCACCAATCCTGCCCTATAATTACCCAAGAACAGAACGAGTATGAACACAACAATGAGGCCACCCTCGATAAGGTTGCGGGTGATGGTTCCAGTAACACGGTCTACCAACTGAGTGCGGTCTATGAATGGTTCTATGACTACACCCTCTGGCAGACTCTTCTGAATCTGCGCAATACGCTCTTTTACGTTCTTAATAACTTGCTGGAAATTCTCACCTTTCAGCATCAGTGAGATACCTGCCACCACTTCACCCTCGCCATTGCGTGTAACTGCACCATAACGTGTGGCATAACCATATTGTACTTTTGCAATGTCACGTATCAAGATAGGCGTGCCATTGACTGTCTTGACAGGGATACGCTCTATGTCTTCGAGTGTTGAAACAAGTCCCAAGCCTCTGATAAAATACTGGTTACTATTTTTCTCTATGTAGCTTCCGCCTGTGTTCTCGTTGCCTGCTTCAAGGGCATCGTAAACTTCTGTAACTGTAAGACCAACAGCATTGAGACGGTCGGCATCCACAGCCACTTCATACTGCTTCACATATCCACCCCAGCCGCTGACTTCTGCAACGCCAGGTGTTCCTGACAATTGCTTGCGGACTATCCAATCTTGGATGGTACGTAAATCTGACAAACTGTATTTGTCCTCATATCCCTTCTTTGCACGAATGGTATAATGGAATATTTCTCCCAAACCAGTAGTGACAGGAGCCATACCTATGGTTGCCTTACCTTGTGGTATGACTTCCTCTGCCTCCTTTAGTTGTTGGCTTACCTGCTGCCGAGCCCAATATACATCTGCATCGTCATCAAAAACCAATGTAATAACAGACAAGCCGCTGCTACTGATGCTTCTGCGTTCTTCCACACGTGGAATGTTGGCCAAAGCCATTTCTACTGGAGTGGTTATAAACTGCTCTACCTCTTGCGCTCCCAATGATGGAGCTTGGGTTATCACCTGTACTTGATTATTTGTAATATCAGGTGTAGAGTCAAAAGGCAACTGCGACAACGACCATGTGCCCCATATAATGAGCACCAAGGTCAACATACCTATAGTTACCTTGTTCTTGATTGATAATTGAATTATTTTTTGAAACATTTCTTTATCGTTCTAATTATAATTGTATAGTTAGTGCTAGTCCTCCTTGTTGTCCGTTATAATATGGATAGACAGTGTTTGTTCGCTTGGACTGTTTGTTGTGCATCTTGCGTGAAATCGGCTCATATAACTTGTATGCCAATTTCGTACACAGAATACCCAATCCTGCTCCAAATGCCACGTCTCCTATCCAATGCTTGTTGTTATACACACGCAATGCTCCTGTACTTGCAGCTATGACATAACCACCTATACCTATCCACGGTGAAGTGTCCTTGTATTCTTGCCACAAGAGTTCTACCCCCATGAAGGCAACTGTTGTATGCCCAGATGGAAAAGAATTGCGACGTGAGCCATTAGGACGCATCTCTCTTACTGTGTATTTCAAGCCATTTACGGATATAGCCGTCAGCAAACTTGACAACCCCAACAGCATCGTTTGTTCTTTTAGGTTATGACAACTTTTTACTCCGCACAGATTTAATGCCAATACGCTTACAGCTGGCACATACTGTGTATAGTCATCAATCCCTATGGCTATTGGCTTGTGGGTTATAACCTCATGTCCGATAGCATAGTTCAGCATCCTGCCTTTATTCATAACAATAGCCTCTGCCGTTCCATACGACATAAGTGACATTGGTATAATATAAGGCACGACACTTGACCTCTTCATAGAAGTCATGTCTGTGCTATCTTGTGTGAATGTCAAGCTGTCTTTGCTTTGTGCATACGACAAAAGAGGAAAAGCCAGTGCGCCAAGCGCCAGAATTTCCTTAATTGACATTTTGCAATAACTAATGCCTGTGCTCCAAACACTGAAGCACTTGCAAGTTCATAATAAAAATGATTGATTTGTAACTATACCTTCCATATGAATAGGTATAGTCGCTGTACGTTGCCCCCCTTAAAAGAAACAACGCTATTAGAAACGATAAAAAGGAGGTGCCCTAAGTCCATTTATCCGCAATAGTTCCGCCTTTATAATAATAGGTATGCGAGTGTCAAACACCGTCTTAGTTGGTTCTGACACCCATCCCATAATACGAGATAAAGCCCATACTATTGCATGATATAAATAATGTATGTTACTTGTATGTAAAGTCTTTACTGACACAACATCCCAACTGCCTTGTTCGAAGCACTTTGTTCCATCGTCCTTATGTGACGTATGTTTGTCATTGTCAGCGTTGTCGCTATTGCAATGCTCCACAACGGTACATACCGCACTTTCGTGATGATGGTGCGGTATAAACGACAATGCCAACAAAACAATTGTTGTCAAAGCCAAAATAGTTATGTAGAGCTTCTGCTTCATTATATTTTCAATTTGGCTGCAAAGATAGCAAATAAACTTTGCAACACGGTTGCAAAGTTATATGTATACCATTTTTTAGATGCGTGAACCATAGTAAAATCTGTATGACTCCTTTGCTTTTCATACTGCGGTTTCAGTAGAAACACCTCATCCTATCCCTTTTCATTGGTTTTTGGTGTAACTAAAAGTTAAATACGTTAAATATTACCTTTTCGTATCTAAACAGAATCCACATAGCCACTTTTCTACCGTTTAGAGCGTATAATACTGATAATCAACTAATAATAGATACTCAGGTTGTTCTGGTTTAACGAGCATTACAATCCCTTCTTCAGTTACTTCTTTGGGGGAAGGTTGTTTTTCTGGTTGTCCAGGCTTGACAAGCATCACAATCCCTTCTTCAGTTACTTCATTGGGGGATTATTGCTTCTCTGGTTGTTCAGGCTTAACAAGCATTACAATCCCTTCTTCTGTCACTTCTTTAGGTAGTAGTTGTTTCGCTTATTGTATTTAGAGCCTTATAACTAACCATAACTTACTATGACTAACTAACCATAAAGTCTTGATTTTCAATACCATTTGACTTTTAATACTTTCTGAGTGTTTTTTGGCAGTTCCCGATTTTCCACATATTTTTGCAGCGTATTTCTACCGTGGAGAATTTGCGGAGCTTTTATTTTGTCATATCGTGAACGTAG
>NZ_JADYTS010000092.1 GCF_021531355.1 Leyella stercorea
CCACCAGGAATCGAACCGGGGACACAAGGATTTTCAGTCCTTTGCTCTACCAACTGAGCTATGGCACCAACTGTGTTTTATTTAGCGAGTGCAAAGGTACAAATAATATTTGAATTGACAAAACGAAATCTGATTTTTTTGCTTTTAAAAGCAAAAATCGTTGAAAGTTGAGAGTTAGTTGAGAGTTGAGAATTGAGAGTTAGTTGAGAGTTGAGAGTTGAGAATTGAGAATTAGTTGAGAGTTGAGAGTGGAGAGTTGAAAATTGAGAATTGAGAGTTGTGATTACCTTTGTTATTCATCACTATCAATATGTTAGCATGCAAAACATATCATAACTCTCCACTCTCAACTCTCCACTAAGCATTACTTGCTCAGCGGATTCCAGCCCTGCGCTTTCAGCTCAAACTCCTGGTTGTCGCGTGTCACGAGCATTTGTCCGAGTTCGGGGCGTGTGATATGTCCAATCATCTTCACGCCATCCATCTGCTGAATCTTTTCGTGGTCGCCGATAGGTACGGTGAAGAGCAGTTCGTAGTCTTCGCCACCGTTCAGAGCACAAGTAGTGACATTCATGTTCAACTCTTCAGCCATAACAGCAGTCTGGTAGTCGATGGGAATGTTCTTCTCGTAGATGCGGCAACCGCAGTTCGACTGTTTGCAGATGTGCATCAGTTCGCTCGACAGACCGTCGCTTATGTCCATCATGGCAGTAGGGTGGATGTTGAGTTCGCGGAAGCGTGCTATGATGTCGCCACGAGCTTCTGTCTGCAACTGGCGTTGCAGCAGATACTCCTTGCCAGCAAAGTCGGGCTGGAAGTCGCGCAACTCTTCCAGAGCACGCTTGTCGTTCTTCTTGCGAGCCTCGTCCACCTGCTGATAGTAGACACTCTTTTCGCGTTCGAGCAGCTGCAGACCCATATAGGCAGCGCCGAGGTCGCCCGTCACACATATAAGGTCGGTGTCCTTGGCACCGTTGCGATATACAATGTCTTCCTTGCGAGCCTCGCCAATACAAGTGATGCTTATAGCCAGACCAGTGTAAGATGATGTGGTGTCGCCACCAACGATGTCAACTCCCCATTTGTCGCAAGCCATACGCAGTCCGCTGTAGAACTGCTCCATGTCCTCCACCTTGAATCGCTTGCTCAGCGCCAAGCTCACTGTGAGCTGTCGCGGAGTGCCGTTCATGGCGAATATGTCACTTATGTTGACCATAGCCGACTTGTATCCGAGGTGCTGCATGTCGATGTAAGTGAGGTCGAAGTGTACGCCCTCCATAAGCATATCGGTAGTTACGAGCACCTCAGAGTCGGGATAGTGCAGTACGGCGCAGTCGTCGCCCACGCCTTTGATGGTAGATTCGTTCTTTAGCTTTATGTTATCGGTGAGATGATGGATTAGTCCGAACTCACCGAGTTTTGAAATGTCTGTCATATATATTATATAATGTGTGATTTATGCTCTGCGTATCATCTCGCGCATTATTTCGGTCATGAGCGGCTGTGCGGCATTGGCAGCCACTTGCACTTCCTCGTGCGACACCTCAACAGGCGTGTCTTCCAGTCCGAGGTCGGTTATTACGGATATGCCGAATGTGCGTATGCCACAATGGTGAGCCACTATGACCTCAGGCACGGTGCTCATACCCACAGCGTCGCCACCCATGCGGTGATACATACGATATTCGGCAGGAGTCTCGAATGTCGGTCCCTGCACGCCCACGTACACGCCATGCACCACACGAATGCCCTTTTCGCTGGCTATGTTGTCAGCCTCGTTGATGAGAGCGTGGTCGTATGTCTCGTGCATGTCAGGGAAACGCGGACCGGTAGGGAAGTTCTTTCCGCGCAACGGATGTTCGGGGAAGAGGTTGATATGGTCGGTGATGATCATCAGGTCGCCAATCTTGAACTCCGGGTTCATACCTCCCGACGCATTGCTTACAAACAGGGTCTTTATGCCCAGCTCGTACATTACGCGTATGGGGAAGGTCACCTCCTTCATCGAGTAGCCCTCATAGTAGTGGAAGCGTCCCTCCATGGCCATGATGTCCTTGCCGCCAAGTTTGCCGAAAATAAGTTTTCCGGCATGTCCTTCAACCGTCGACACGGGGAAGTTAGGTATGTCCTTATATGAAAATTCGTAGCTGTCGGTTATTTCCGTGGCGAGTTGTCCGAGCCCCGTACCGAGGATGATGGCTGTTTCAGGACTTGTGGTCATCCTTTCTTTTAGCCAAGATGCTGTTTCTTGAATTTTTTCGTACATAGCTTATGATTTTATTGTTAAACTCATCTTCGCCGTCCAGCATGAATTTTATTCTGATGGGTAGGGCGTAGATGTTCTTCTTCACGTCGTCGGGGATGTCGCCCGTATGCGTCAGTCGCGTTGCGTCCTTCTCGGTTGTTATAATCATTTTGGGCGAAGGCATAGAGTCGAATGTCTGGCATACGCGCTCTATGTCGGCAGCTGTAAACTGATGGTGGTCGCCGAAGGTCACGGGTGTGATGTTCTTCGACACTGGTTGCAGGTCTACAATCATCTGTTGGGGCGATGCGATGCCCGTGAGCAGCAATATGTTGATGTCCTTCGGCAGCGAGCTGATAGGCTTGCGTTCACCCTCGAATACGGGTTTCAGCGTTTCGTATTGCAGCGTGGTGAAGTAAAGTTCCTGATATGGGTACAGGTTCATGGCACGTTTCAGTACACGATACTCCATCGGCTTCAGGTCTTTCGGACATTTCGTCACTATTACTATGTCGGCTCTCGACTTGCCCTCCTGCGGTTCGCGCATGCGTCCGGCAGGCAACAGCTTGTCGTAGATTATGAGTCGGTGGTAGTCGACGAGCAGTATGTTGATGCCCGGCTTCACATATCGGTGCTGATAGGCATCGTCGAGCAGTATCACGTCGATGTCCTTGGTCTCGTCGTCGTGCGTAAGGCGGTCGATGCCGTTGCGGCGGTTGCGGTCTACAGCCACGTATATGTCGTCAAATTTACGTCGCATCTGATAGGGTTCGTCGCCTATCTCGGGCATAGTAGTATCCTTATGGGCAAGTACATAACCGTGGCTCTTGCGCTTGTATCCGCGCGAGAGCACTCCGATCTTCAACTTGTCGTGCAACAGGTTTATGAGATATTCCACGTGAGGAGTCTTGCCCGAACCTCCCACGGTGATGTTGCCCACCGATATGATGGGTATGTCGTAGCTTTGGCTTTTGAGCATTCCGATGTCAAACATCCAGTTGCGAATGCGCACACCGATGCCGTACAGCCAGCTCAAAGGCACAAGCCACTCATTTATTTTTATGAAATCTCCTTCTGTTCTCATTATGTTGTTTGCTATCTAATGTTCAATACGTATGGCATACGTGCCTGCAGCGCCTGTCGGTTGTTGAGATTGCGCATCAGGCAGAACGGCTCATACATGTCGCCCAGTGTCAGACGTAGCTGTTCGTCGAGGTAGTTGCCACCGCTGACAGAGCCCATCAGCTGGTCGGTCCATGACAACGGAGCCGGATAGTCGGTTGTGTAGTAGCTCTTTACCTTGGCAAGTTGTGCTGCCTTACGCACAGCATCGTCAAGACTTCCAAGCTGGTCTACCAGCTTTATCTTCAACGCATCGTTGCCAAGCCATACACGTCCTTGTGCTATCTTTTCTACAGCTTCTGTCGGCATGCGTCGTCCGTCGGCTACACGTTTGCGGAAGAGCTGGTAGCCACGGTTGACATAAGCCTGCAGTATGGCTGTCTCTTCGGCGCTGAACGGACGGGCCATTACATTGCCGAAGGTGGTGTGGCGGTTGGTCTTCACCTCGTCAAACTTCACTCCGAGCTTCTGTGTCACCAGTCCGCTCATGTCTGGAATGGCAGCGAATATTCCGATGCTGCCCGTCAGGGTGTTGGGCTGTGCCACAATCCACGATGCAGGAGCCGACATATAGTAGGCGCCCGATGCGGCATAATCGCCCATTGATATCACTACAGGCTTCTTCTGCTTCAGCATGCTCACTTGGTGCCATATCTGTTCGGATGCGTATGCGTCGCCGCCACCAGAATTGATGCGTATTACTACAGCCTTGACGCCGTCGTCGTTCATCAGTGCTTCGAGGTCTTTGCACACCTTAGATGCTACTATGTTATGTCCGCCACCGGTCAGTGCCGATGCGGCATCGCTCTGTACGATGCTGCCGTAGGCATAGTATACGGCAATCTCGTCATCGGCAGTATTTGTGTCCTTTGTGTTGAGCATGTCGCTCACGCTGATTTGCGGCACCGTGTCGTCGTCTTCAAGCTTAAGCATCTTCTTTACGACATCCTTCACCTTGTCGGTGTACATCACGCCGTCCACCATCTTGCGCTTTACGAGCAGGTTGGTAGGTTGGAACTCTGTCAGTTCATCAGCGTATGAGTTGAGCGAGTCGACGCTTATGCCGCGGCTCTTGCTTACAGCCTGGCACACGTTGTTCCACATTCCTCCCACAAAGGTCTGGGTCTGCAGGCGGTTGGCATCGCTCATGTGCTCTTCGGTATATGTCTCGGTGGCGCTCTTGAATGTTCCAACCTTCACAACCTGGAACTTTACGCCGAACTTGGCAAGCAGGTCCTTGTAGAATATGGGTTGGGTGCCTATTCCGTGCCATTCGAGCATACCTTGCGGGTTGATGTACACCTTGTTGGCAGCCGACGACACGTAGTAGGCGCCTTGCGAGTATGAGTCGGCGTAGGCTACAATCCACTTGCCGCTCTTGCGGAACTGCTCCAGTGCGCCACGTATCTCCTGCAGTGTGGCATAGCTTGCGCTTAGCACGCCAGCCTCTATGTATATTCCCTTCACGTTGGGGTTGTCCTTGGCTTTGCCTATGGCTGCGAGTATGTCGTTGAGGCCCGTAGTCGATGCGTAGGAGCCAGTCAGTTTGCCTATAATGTCATCCTGTCCCTGCTCCTCGATGGTTCCAGATAGGTCTAATACGAGTACAGAACCGTCTTCCACGGTTTGTGTAGCCTGGCCCGAGGCCACCATTCCTACAATGCTCATCACGCCGAATATTCCGGCTATGATTACAAATACAACTATGCCTACGATAGTTGCGAGTACGCTTTTGATGAAACCCTTCATACTGATGAATGTGTTTTATTGGTTTATAATAATGCAAAGATAACACTTTTTGCCGACACTTGTCTATTAATCTTATTAATATTTGAATGCGTACATTTTATAATGTCATAAAAAAAGCGTACCTTTGCACACGTTTTGCAGGTAAACTACAACTATTTTACAGATTTTATCAAAGTACAAAAAGAGAACGTATGTCTCAGATTCAAGAACTTGACAAAGAAAAATTGTTACGTCGCAAGCTCGACTTGCTTTTGAAGACTGGTCAGATGCTTGTTGAAAGCGCTGCCGACACCAATCGTATCATCCGCAACATGAACCGTGTGGCCGCTTTTCTCGGATTGCCCGAGGAGCACCTCCATGTGTATGTGCAGTTCAACATGCTCATGGTGAACCTCAGCGACGGCGAACACTCGTTCACCAAGTTTCAGCGCTGCACCAAGCACGGCATCAACATGACTACCATTTCGCTCATCTCTAAGCTCTCATGGCAGGCCATCGCCGAGGACTACACTATCGAGCAGTATGCCGAAGAACTCGAGAAGATTCGTCAGCGTCCGCGCAATTACACTCCGCTTCAGGTGGCTATCGGAACCGGTTTTGCCTGCGGTGGATTCTGTATTCAGTTCGGCTGCGACTGGATTGCTTTCTTCTATGCATCGTTGGCAGCTGCCATTGGCATGTATCTGCGCGGCTGGTTGCTTCGCAAGGGATTCAACAACTATATGGGCATTGCCGTGGCTGCTTTCGTCAGCACGCTCATCGCTTTCCTTACAATGTGGCTTCCGTCGTCGTGGACTTCTACACCGCTGCATCCGCTGTTGGCTTGTGCGCTCTTCATCGTGCCCGGTGTGCCTCTCATCAACTTTGTCGATGACATGCTCGACAATTATATACAGGTGGGACTCACGCGTGCCATCAATACGTTCCTTATGATTGTGGCTATGTCGTTTGGTATTGCTTTCTTCCTGAAGCTGTCCAACTTCGACTTGACGCAGTTCTATACCATCCCGATGATTCCCCACAATAATTATATAAGCTACGCTGCTGCCGCCGCCATTTCGGCTATGGGCTTCTCTATGATTTTCAATATTCAGCGTCGACTGTTGTGGGTAGTAGCTATCGGTGGTATCATTGCAGTATGTACACGCAACTTTGTCAATCTTGGTCCGTCTAACAACAACATCGGTCTCGATATGGGACTGGCAATCGGCTCGCTTGCCGGCAGTGCGCTCATTTCGCTCATCTGCGTCAAGGCAGTACACTGGTTCCACGTGCCCCATCACGTATTGTCAATCCCGAGCGTCATTCCTATGGTGCCGGGTGTGCTCATGTATCGTGCTCTTGTGGCTTTGATCGAGATGCAGGGTGTTGTAGGCGAGTTGACCAATGCAGTGAAGTTCGGCATGGGTTCAGCTATTACCATCATGTGTATAGCCATTGGTGTGGCTATTCCTAACGTATTCGCCCGTCAGTGGATTGCGACTTCACGTCGCAAGCGTCTTCAGAAAGCCATTGCCGACCGCAAGGCTCGTGGCAAGTTCGTTGATTTGTCAGAGTTTAATGCCGACTAATATTGGTTGCATTACAAATTGAATATAAAAATAAAAAGCCTATTGCTGTAATGGCAATAGGCTTTTTTATTTGCGTCTACGTTTTCCGAATAGGAAAGCGCCTTCTTGATATTTGCGGTAGAGTTTCCATCCGAGCATAGCTCCGTCAAGCACGCCCGTGCCCATGCTGAGCATTTTCATTATCTTCTGGGCCTTGTTCTGTGGTGCTGGCTCTTCGCGGTGAAACAGGTCGTTCCATTTTGTCGATATTACGTCACGGTCCTGTCTTATCTGCTCCAGCAATTCTTCCTTGTATAACCTTATGTCGTCGAGCGAACTGAATTTGCGTTCGCTTTGTACTGTATTGTCTTGTTTCATACGGCTTCTTTATTGTTTGGATGTTTCACTTATTTGTGTGTCGTGCTGCAATTACGTTAGTGTATGCTTCAGCTTAGGTATGGACTATTCCTGCATAAGCATGCTGGCGAGAAACCGCACAAGCGGACGCTCTATCCATTTCTTTCTGAACACTACAAACAGCAGGAGCACTACAAAGTAAACACCGGCTATGCACGCAAATGCGGCAGCTGTGCCCATGAGCGGTTCAAGAGCATATACGGCAGCAAACGACAGGTATATCAGGCCGATGAAGAGCAGCAACGAGAGCAGCGCCACCATTATAAGGGCTGTAAACAGGCGCACAATCTTGTCAATTACATCGAGCTTCATGTACTTTGACTGAAGCCCGATGTAATGCCTCACAACCTCAATGAGTTGCGCTATTGTCTCTATGTTTTTGTCGGTTGAGAACATTTCGACTGTATGCTGGTTGGAGATATTTGATTATTCGTTGTCGGCGTCAGTTGCTTCCTTAATGTCGTCAACGAGATCTTCAACCTCCTTGCGGCTTACGCGGATGTTGTGCTTCTTGCAGAAATCGTCTACTGCGTCACCAATCTTTGTACGTGTCTCGCTGCCTTTTTCCGGTGCCAAGAGTATTCCTAATGCTGTTCCGGCGATAGCGCCGCCGAGAAATGCGCCAATGTAACCTAATGCTTTCATGTCGTTAAAGTTTTAAAGTTTATAATGTTGTCTTTATCAAAAGCAAATATAACGAATCTTTTCCGATAGTTGGGCTTTTGTTTGCGTTTTTTTTGTTAAAAAACCTATTTGTAGGAGGGTGGGGTGGTGCAGGCAGCGTTTTCTTGCCAATGTGCTGTGCTGGTCGTGCCTGAATGCTATATATATAATAAGGTGTAATGACCTGGATTCCGACGCTTTTCAAAAGGACTCTTTTTGCACTTCAAAAGGAGTCCTTTTACCTTACAAATGTAGTCCTTTTGAATGGCAAAAGGACTACATTTGCAACCCAAAAGGACTACATTTTTCTTTGTGTTTGCTTATTTTTTTGTAATTTTGCATCCAAAATTCAGATTTAGTAAAGTATGAGAATAGGATTTGACAACGAGAAGTATCAGAAAATTCAGTCTGAGCACATTAAGGAGCGCATCTCACAGTTTGACGGAAAATTGTATCTCGAACTTGGAGGCAAGCTCTTCGACGACCATCACGCAAGCAGAGTACTGCCTGGATTTACACCCGACAGCAAGTTGCGCATGTTCCAGAAACTAAGTGACAGCATCGAGATTGTAATGGTGATTAGTGCCACTGACATCGAGAAGAACAAAAAGCGCGCCGACCTCGGCATCACTTACGATGAGGATGTGCTGCGTCTGCGTGGCGAATTCCAGAACCGAGGCTTCATGGTTGGCTCGGTTGTCATCACTCATTACAACGGTCAGCCAGCTGCCACAGCCTTCCGTCAGCGACTGGAGCGCGAAGGTATCAAGACCTATTACCATTATTTAATAGAGGGCTATCCTCACAATGTAAGTCTTATCGCTTCGGATGAAGGGTTCGGCAAGAACGATTACGTAGAGACAGAGCGTCCGCTTGTAATCGTTACGGCTCCAGGTCCTGGTAGTGGCAAGATGGCTGTGTGTCTGAGTCAGCTCTACAATGAGAACAAGCGTGGCGTACGTGCCGGCTATGCCAAGTTCGAGACTTTCCCCGTGTGGAATCTTCCGCTCAAGCATCCGGTAAACATTGCTTATGAAGCCGCTACAGCCGATCTCAACGATGTCAATATGATTGACCCGTTCCATCTTGAGGCATATGGCAAGACTGCCATCAACTACAATCGTGACATAGAGATTTTCCCAGTGCTCAATGCTCTTTTTGAGGGTATATATGGTACAAATCCGTATAAGTCGCCAACTGATATGGGCGTAAATATGGTGGGATTCTGCATCAGTGATGACGATGCTTGCTGCGAAGCTTCGAAGAACGAGATTGTACGCCGCTACTATGATGCCACAAATAAGTTGGCACGTGGTGCTTGCAACGAGGCTGAGATAGCCAAGATACAGATGCTGTTCAATCAGGCTAAGATTACTACCGATTTCCGTCGCACTACAACTGCTGCCAAGGAATATAAGAAACTGACTGGACATACGTCGTCGGCTATTGAACTTGAAGATGGTACTATCATCACAGCTAAGTCGAGCGAACTGCTTGGCTGCTCGGCTGCACTTCTGCTTAATGTGATGAAGCATCTTGCAGGCATCGATCATAGTTTAAAATTGTTGCCGCAGTCGCTCATCGAACCGATACAGTACACCAAAATCAACTATCTCGGTGGACGCAACCCGCGACTCCATACTGACGAAGTACTTGTAGCGTTGTCGGTGCTTTCGGAGAACGATGAGAACTGCCGTCGTGCATTGCAGCAGCTACCAAAGCTCCGCGGATGCCAGGTTCACTGCACAGTAATGCTCAGCGATGTCGATCAGAAGATATTCAAGAAGCTTGGTGTAAACCTCACTTGTGAGCCTATTCTTAAGAAATAACACGGTTTTTAGTGGATGGATGTTAAAATAAATGTACTTTTTGAATTTTTCTGCGCAAAAACTTTGGCGGTTAAACAAAAAGTCATATCTTTGCATCCGCTTTCGAGTTGAAAATACCGCAGCTAACTGAGGAAAAATAAGACCGAAAGCAGGAAAGGAAAGAGTTCTTTGAAAAGATTTACATAAGACAGATAAAGTAGTACAAGAAGCGAGAATGAAGAAATTCATTC
>NZ_JADYTS010000093.1 GCF_021531355.1 Leyella stercorea
TTCTTTGGGAAGAACTAGATGGGCTAATTGTTCAAGCATGTTCATAATGCAAAGATACAAAATACTATGAAACAAAAAAAACATCCCCAGTACTTTTCCACTGAGCCATTGTTAGCGCACCGGATAGTGCATATTTTCAGGTTTGATGCAGTCGAGCACTTCATCGCAATACTTGCGCGACTCCCAACGTGCCATAGGCAGGTCGTGCAGAAGCCAGTTGCCACAGTCTTGCGGTGCAGCACCCGGAATGTCGCCTTCAAAGTCGGCAACGAATCGGAATGTACGCTGCATGAGTTCTACTATGTCTTCGGGCTGCAAGTCGCCACGCATGAGCAGATAATTTCCGGTGAGACATCCCATAGGTCCCCAATACACGATGCGGTCTTTCCACTGTGCGTCGTTGCGCAGATAGGTAGCAGCCAGATGCTCGATGGTATGCAAGGCACCCGGATGCAACGCCGGCTCACGGTTGGGTTCCTTCATGCGAATGTCGAATGTGGTGACAACGTCGCCACCTACATTGTCCTTGCGCGAAACGTATATACCGCGCAACAGGCGGTTGTGATCGATTGTAAAGCTTGGTATCTTCTCCATATTATTTATATATGATTTAGCCTTTTTACTCTTTTACTTTTTTATTTTTATACCCTTTTACTTTTTTACTCTTTTACCCTTTTACCTTTAAATGCTTTCAAGGAAAGCCTTTGTCACCTCGAACGAGCCTTCAGCCATGCGCTCCCAGAAGTCGAAATACATCTGTGCCTTATGGTCTTTGAGCGGAATGTCGCTGATGATACGGAAGCTGATGAATGGCGTGCTGTATATATTGCACGTCTGGGCAATAGAGCAGCTCTCCATGTCGACCGCCTCGGCATCGGGGAAATTGTCAAGTATCGACTGCATCTTATCGCGCGAATTGACAAACCAGTCGCCACTGACGATGAGACCGCTGCGCACATGGGTTTCGCAATTGAGCGAAGTAGCCTTATCTACGAGTTCGGCAGGACAGCCAAAGCGTGCCGGCTGACCCATAACCTGCCCCATCTGGCACTCGTCGCCACAATAAACGTCGTGATAGCAACACTCGGTGCTCACCACTACGTCGGTGACATTGAGCGAAGTATCGGCTCCACCAGCCACACCAGTCGAAATGACGAGGTCGGGGCTGTAACGGCTTATCATCTCCACAGCGCCAATGGCAGAGTTTACCTTGCCGATGCCACACTGCTGCATCACCACCTCGTTGGCACCGATACGCCCCTTTATAAACGTGCGGCCATCGTGTGTCTCAACAGCCTTGTCTGTGGCGAGAGTCTGCAACTGTGCAAACTCCTTGTCCATAGCCACTATTATTCCTATTCTCATTGCTATATCCTGTTATTAATGTTTTCGACTTGCAAAGTTACTCATTTTTGCCGATGGGACAATAGGATTGTACCAACAAAAAAACGGGGCCTTACGCAGGTCCCGTTGTATAATACCTTTTCTCACGAAAAGAATTATTAATCAACAACAAAATTCATTCATTTACGATTGTCCGCCTCTGCAGACGTACCTAATAAATTTAATAATTGTAGTCTTTGTAAAATAACATTGCTTAATGTGTATGAAACGTAATCTGATGTATGTCTTGTTATAATTCTCTAATCAATTATTTCTTTTTTACGATTGCAAAGTTATAAACATATACGTCAACATACAAATTAATTCAACAAACCACCATTTTTATTAGGCAAACCGCTTGTTTTAGCGTTTTACAGCCTCCACACTGCCACTATTGGCAAGCGTCAGACTCTGAATCGAGGCTTCTTCGCCTACTATCCATACTATGTCGCCAAGGCGCAAGCGATAGGTCGGGCTGACCATCGAGAGGTTCTCCTTGCCTTCCTCACGGCCTACTACCATACAGTTGTAGAGGTCGCGTATACCGGTCTCGGGGAGCGTCTTGCCTACGAAGGGCGAGTGGCGGTCGATGACAATCTGCGAGAGTCGCATCTCACGCTTCTCTATATCGGGGTCGTCGGGCACTATGTCGCCGTCGATGGCTGCATGCAAAGAGGCTAGCTGGGCATCGCTGCCAATCACCTGCAGACGGTCGCCCGGGAAGATGATGTTGTCGCCTCCAGGTATGTTGATGCGCTGATGACCACGCAGTATGCTGCTGACATGCACACCGAAGCGATTGCTCAAGCGCAGGTCGGCAAGACTATGACCTGCCCAAGTGGAGTTTTCGGGCACGTCAATGTCGGATATATGTATGTCTCGGTCGAGCAGATGACCCTCGTACAGCGGCTTCTTGAGTCCGAGAACCTGCTGCTCTATGTCGCGCGAGCGAAGGTTCTGCACAAAGAGGCGTTCCATCAGTATGCTCTGCTTCTTGAGTCGTCTGGACAGAATCATTACGAGCACTATCGCCACGGCTATGGTGAGCAGGAGGGCATTGGTGAATCGTGTGAGATAGTTGCAGATATAGAAAACGAACGCCGAGGCTATGACTATACGCACAAAGATGGTGACAAGCAGCGGCAAACGATTGCTGCGACTCTCGCCCCACAGCGCACGGAACTCCTCGGAGTGATTCTTCTTCATGACAATGGCACGCAGGAAGGGGGCTATGATCATTATGGTGAGCACACCGCATATTCCGTTTGCCCACCAGTGCATGCCCGGCATCAAGTGGCGCACGAAGGGCAGGAAGAACGTGAACATCAGGGCTATGGCGGCAATGGACAAGATGGAGTAGATGAGCGTGATGCGTGCCATCTGCGCTATAAGGCTGTGCCAGTTGCCCTTGGGTGCTGTAGACGGATGCGACAGCGTGATATTGTTGAGCGCACGTATCCACGTCTTGGGCAATCGGAGCTCGAGCACTCCGTAGCAGGGCACCGAGAAGCGTATCATATAGGGTGTGAGGAAGGTGGTGATGACCGACACTGCCACAACTACGGGATAAAGGAATTCGCCCGTAACCTTAAGCGAAACGCCCAACGAAGCTATGATGAATGAGAATTCGCCAATCTGAGCCATCGAAAAGCCGCATCGCATGGCTGACTTGAGCGACTGTCCGCCTATGAGAAAGCCGAACGTGCCGAACACAGCCTGACCTACAAGTATTGTCAGCACCAATGCACCTATGGGCACGGCGTAGCTCACGATGATTTTGGGGTCGACAAGCATGCCCACCGACACGAAGAATATGGCTCCGAAGAGGTCCTTCACGGGGGCTACAAGCTTCTCTATCTTGCCTGCCTCAATGGTTTCGGCAAGGATGCTGCCCATAACGAATGCTCCGAAAGCCGAACTGAAACCCACCTTCGTAGACACCACTGCCATGAGGCAGCACAGTCCGAGCGACACGATGAGCAGTGTCTCGTTGTTGATGAGCTTGCGCGTAAGGCGCAGGAAGAGCGGCACGGCAAAGATGCCCACAACAAACCACAGCACAAGGAAGAAGCCTATCTTCATGACCGAACCTATCATCTCGCCTCCGTCGGGATTTGCTCCGCTTGCCAATGCCGACAGCATCACCATCATCACAATGGCAAGCACGTCTTCAAGTATGAGCACACTCATCACGGGACCCGCAAACTTCTGCTGCCGCAGCCCCATATCGGTGAATGCCTTGTAGATAATGGTGGTGGAGCTCATGGCAAGCATTCCGCCAAGGAAGATGCAGTCCATGCGGTTCCAGCCGAACCCATGGCCCACCACTATGCCGAGCGTCATCATAGCGAAGATTATGGTTAGGGTAGTGATGACGGGCGTTATGCCCATCTTGATAATCTTCTTGAACGAGAAGTCAAGACCCAAAGAGAACAGAAGGAACATCACACCTATGTCCGCCCACGTCTTTATGTCGGTGCGGTCGATAACGGACATGGTATACGGCATGTGCGGACTGACAATGAATCCAGCCATGATGTAGCCCAACACGAGCGGCTGCTTGAGTTTCTTGAATATGAGTGTGACCGCGCCCGCCACAATAAGTATAAGGGCAAGGTCGTTTATTAGAGTGGGAACTTCTGACACGCTTGTTTAATGTTTAATTATTAATGAATAATGTTTAATTGTAAGAGCTACCAAATACAATCAATGCAAAGATAACGATTTTTGTTTGAATATACCGAAAATTATTGTTAGATTTGCATAAGAAACAGAAGAGCAAACATTATGGCAGCAATAACAAGAAGACTTCCCGTAGGCATACAGTCGTTCAAAAAAATTCGCGAGGAGAATTATCTCTATGTTGACAAAAGCGATATAGTTTGGCAACTGGCCAACAACGGATTGCAATACAATTATCTGAGCCGTCCACGCCGGTTCGGCAAATCTGTGCTTGTCGATACGCTGCAAGCCTACTTTGAGGGCCAACGCCACCTGTTTGATGGACTTAAGATAATGGAATTGGAGCATGAATGGATAAAACGTCCCGTCATACGTCTTGACATGAGCCGTGGCGGAGCTACGGAAGCCACCCTACGCTCTTATCTTGATTTGGCTTTCAGTAGATATGAGGAAAAATACAACATATCGCCAAGACCAAATTCGTCGCTTGCCAACCGTTTTGACAGCATCATTCTAACCGCCTACCAACAAACCGGACAACAAGTGGCTATACTTATTGACGAATACGACTCGCCGCTGCAACACTCATGGCACACTCATGAACACGAGACATGCACAGCCGTGTATCGTGAGGTGTTTGCCATTCTTAAAGCTGACGACGAAATGGAGTGTTTTGTTTTTATCACTGGCATAACCAAGTTCACGCAGATTTCGCTTTTCTCAGTGCTCAACAATCTTAGTAATATTAGCTTTGAACCGCAGTACGCTACAATATGCGGAATTTCAAAGCAGGAAATGGTGGACAACTTCATGCCTGAGATTGAGCAGATGGCGGAATATAACAAATGGACCGTCGAAGAAACTCTGGCTAACCTCAAAGACTATTACGACGGGTATCATTTCTGCGATACTAACATGATTGATGTCTACAATCCATTCAGTCTTGTTAATGCACTGAACCAAAAGCGGCTCAGATCTTACTGGGCATCATCGGGTGCTACATCACTATTGCCCAAGTTTGTCAATGACATGGAACTACACCTCGACGACTTCGACCATTGCAGTGTGCTTCGCGGCATTCTCGAAACTTCAGATGTTACGGGAGGCGGCCCCGAGCTTTTCCTTTACCAATCGGGATATATAACAATAAAAGACAGCGACGAGTTTGGCTATATACTTGGAATTCCCAACGAAGAAGTAAGACAGGCTCTCAACGAAATGGTGTTGCCTGCACTGACTATGCGAAAACAAGGCGACACCCTATCGCTACAAGCAAACCTATACCGCCAACTTGGCACTGGAATGCTTGACGATGCCAAGAAAACCCTGCGCTCACTCATTGCCGACGTGCCATACAGCAACAAGAAACTGGCATCAATGGACATGGAGGAACGCTACCGCCTCATCATCAGTACTATACTCAACGCCATTGGCATACGTGTGGAAGTAGAACGAATGCTTGCCACTGGTCGTATTGACCTCGTGGCATGGCTGTCACGATACATCTATGTCCTCGAACTTAAACTCTCTAATAATGGTGGACTTGATGCTGCCGAACAACAAATTCGTGATTGTAGATACATCGAACCATTCAAGGGAGACCCACGCAAGGTTGTCGGTCTGGCCGTGGAATTAGACAGTGAGGGCAAGGGACTTATTAATTGGAAAGTCGTGGAATGATAATTTCAATTAAAAAAAAACGATTTTGTTTGAAATCAGTGGCAACAACGCTGAATTTTTGATGCAAATATCGTACACATAGTAAAAAAGTATTACAAATAAAAAAGTGATTCTAGAGATTTGCGTGGCTGTTTTTGACGATTTTTTAATAGCATAATACACGCAACTCTTCAATTTAAGGCTTCTTTGCAATGAAAATGGAGTACTTTTGGAAGGCAAAAGGAATACAGTTGGAAGGCAAAAGGACTACAGTTGGAAGGTAAAAGTGGTCCTTTTGCAAGGAAATGTAAGTTTTTTGAGAAGCAAAAAATTGCTTGCAGACGTCAACACTATCATAACTCATTGTATATTAGCGACATAACACAAACCGCTCAAAACTCGAGAATTTCGCGCCAAAGATTTCTTTGTGCGTTCAACTCGCAGTTTTGAGCGGTTAGAAATGCAAATATAAGATAGTAGCAGAGACCGGAGACCTCCGCTACTATATACGGTTTAGTCGTTATAGTGGGCTGTCAGCTCACAAATCTTGATTACTACCTGCATGGCTTTCTCCATAACCTGGATGCTCACAAACTCGTGAGGACCGTGGAAGTTGCAGCCACCGGCGAAGATATTGGGACAAGGCAATCCCTTGAACGAAAGCTGTGCACCGTCTGTGCCGCCACGGATGGGCTGCACCTTAGGAGCGACACCACTCTCCTGCATTGCCTTGAGCACAATGTCGATGACGTGCATGTTGGGGTCTATCTTCTCCTTCATGTTGTAGTACTGGTCCTTAAGCTCAACGCTGACAGTACCCTCACCCCACTTCTCGTTCATCTTCTTGACGCAGTCCTCGATGAAGTCCTTGCGATCCTCAAAGCGGTCGCGGTCGTGGTCGCGTATGATGTACGACAGAGTAGCCTTCTCGCAGCATGAGTTGATGCCGAGCAGATGGTAGAATCCCTCATATCCCTCAGTCTCCTCTGGAGTCTCGGCAGCCGGAATCATCTCGGCAAACTCTATAGCCAGGCGTGAAGCGTTGACCATCTTGCCCTTAGCATAACCGGTATGCACGCTGACACCCTTGATGTGTACCTTGGCACCGGCAGCGTTGAAGTTCTCATACTCCAATTCGCCGAGGTCGCCACCGTCGATAGTGTAAGCCCACTGGCATCCGAACTTGGCAACATCGAAGTGGTGTGCGCCCATACCTATTTCCTCATCAGGATTGAAAGCTACGCGGATGTCGCCGTGCTCAATCTCGTCGTGGTCGCGCAGCCAGCACATAGCCTGCACAATTTCGGCAATACCAGCCTTGTCGTCGGCACCAAGCAGAGTGGTACCATCGGTAACGATGATGTCCTCGCCCACGTGAGCCT
Organism: Leyella stercorea; assembly: GCF_021531355.1. GTDB lineage: Bacteria > Bacteroidota > Bacteroidia > Bacteroidales > Bacteroidaceae > Prevotella. The sequence continues at coordinate 7,107 of NZ_JADYTS010000093.1, forward strand.
TAAGCTCAGGGAACTTAGCCGGGCTTGATACTATGCCCTCAGAGAGCACGATGTCGCCGCCGTCGTAGTTCTTGACGATGCGCGGATGGATGTTGGCACCGCTGCAGTCGGGCGATGTATCATAGTGAGAGATGAATCCGATAGTGGGGATGTTCTTCTTGGTGTTGGCCTTCAGCGTAGCGTAGATGTAGCCTTGCTCGTCCATCTCCACATCGCTCAAGCCCTCGCGCTCAAGTTCCTCCTTAAGGTATTTGGCGAATATCAATTGCTTGGAAGTACTCGGAACGGTATCCGACTCTTCGCTCGACTGTGTGTCGAACTGGGTGTAGTTCAAAAATCTTTCGGTTATTTCCATTTTTATAGATATGTTTGTAGTATTAATATTATATGAGCAAAGTTAGTCCATTTATTCGGGAACGACAAAAAAAAACACCATTATTATTACAAGTTCTTCAGAATTTTACCTAAATTTGCAACGTCTTATAAAAAAGTTGAAAGATGGTTTTCAAATACGACTTTCTTATTATCGGAGCCGGTGTAGCCGGCATGAGCTACGCATTGAAGGTAGCCAGAGCACACAAAGGTAAGGTGTGCATCATTTGCAAGACTTCGCTCGACGAAGCAAACACATCGTTTGCCCAGGGTGGCGTGGCCTCAGTAACTAATCTCGCTGTCGACAATTTCGACAAGCACATAGAGGACACTATGATTGCGGGTGACTATATCAGCGACCGCAAGGCCGTAGAACAGGTAGTGCGCAATGCGCCCGAACAGATAATGGAACTTGTGAATTGGGGTGTCAACTTCGACCGCAAGGAAAACGGCGAGTTCGACCTGCATCGCGAGGGCGGACACTCTGAATTCCGCATTCTGCACCACGCCGACGATACGGGTGCCGAAATACAGCGCGGACTGATGGAGGCTGTGCGCAATTGTCCTGACATTGACATCAAGGAGAATCACTTCGCCGTGGAGATTATCACTCAGCACCACCTCGGAGCTCGCGTGACACGCCGCACACCATACATCAACTGCTATGGTGCATACGTGTTGAACCCCGAAACAGAGAAAGTGGACACTTATCTGAGCAAGGTGACGCTGATGTGTACCGGCGGTTGCGGCGCTGTATATCAGACCACTACCAACCCGATAATAGCTACCGGCGACGGTGAGGCTATGGTATATCGTGCCAAGGGAACAGTTAAGGACATGGAGTTTGTACAGTTCCACCCCACTGCCCTATATCATCCGGGCGAGACTCATCCAGCCTTCCTCATCACCGAGGCTATGCGCGGTTATGGTGGCATATTGCGTCTGCCTAACGGCGAGTCGTTCATGGAGAAATACGACAAGCGCCTTTCGCTTGCTCCGCGCGACATCGTGGCTCGTGCCATCGACAAGGAGATGAAGATACACGGCATCGACCATGTTTGTCTTGACGTAACTCACAAGAATCCGGAAGAGACCAAAAAGCACTTCCCCAACATCTATCAGAAGTGCAAATCTATAGGCATCGACATCACTACCGACTACATACCCGTTCGTCCGGCAGCCCACTATATGTGCGGTGGCATTAAGGTTGACCTGAACGGCCAGTCGAGCATTGAGCGACTCTACGCCATCGGCGAATGCTCATGCACGGGTCTGCACGGCGGCAACCGCCTTGCCAGCAACTCGCTGATTGAGGCTGTGGTATATGCCGATGCTGCTGCAAAGCACTCGCTTGAACATGTCGACGAGTACGACTTCAACGATAAGGTGCCCGAATGGAACGACGAGGGAACTATGACCAACGAGGAGAAGGTACTCATCACACAGAGCGTGAAGGAGGTTGGCGAGATTATGTCAAACTATGTAGGCATAGTACGCTCCGACTTAAGACTGAAACGTGCGTGGGATCGTCTCGACCTGCTGTATGAAGAGACCGAAGCCCTCTTCAAACGCGTGAAGGCAAGCCGCGACATCTGCGAGCTACGCAACATGATCAACGTGGGATATCTCATCACCCGTCAGGCTATTGAGCGCAAGGAGTGCCGCGGACTGCACTATACTACCGACTATCCGCTGCACGCTTACGACAAGAAACTTTAATTATGAAGCAGAAATTTTTCTCCATTACTGTTGCTGTTTTTGCTTTCGCCCTTATGAGCGCTGGCGTAGCTAAGGACGTAATAAAGTATAGCAAGGGCACAGCCATTGTCAATACGTCGTCAATCGTTAAGGCTCGTGGTTTTCAAGGCAAAACCCCACTGAAGATATACATCAAAGGCAACAAGATAACGAAAATAGAGTCGCTGCCCAACCATGAGACACCTTCGGTATATGCAAATGCTGAAGAATTGCTAAAGAAGTTCATTGGCAAAACCGTCAACGAAGCCTCAACAATGAAAGTTGACGGCGTTAGCGGTGCCACCTATTCATCCAAAGCACTCATTGAGAACGTTAAGGGCGGACTGAAATATTATAAGGAAAACAAATAAGCCAACAAATTGTATAAATACAAAGGGGGTGTGTCAAAATTCACACCCTCTTTTAAAATATCACAAAGCCCGAACTTTCACAAGCTCGGGCTTT
>NZ_JADYTS010000094.1 GCF_021531355.1 Leyella stercorea
GTTGATATCGACTTCTTCCTCTACAGACTATCAATGATCTTTGGGTAAACACAGGGTTTTACGGGTGAGCCGAAATTTGTTTGATGAATTAAGGCATAATCATAGAACTGATTATGACGAATGGGTAATGGAATATTTCAAAGATTTCAAATAGCCACATTAACATTTGAATTTATTTAAAAGTTAATATAAATAATATTTTTCAGATTATGAGCAAACTATATATTATCTGTACAATTCTATTTTACTCTTTGTTTATTGGAGTAAAAGCACATGCTCAATATGCAGGAGCAAAATACGAAAAAGGTCCATCTACCAAGATGGAAATCTTGCAAGTTGATAATCGTGAACTGAGCACAATGGTGTATATGGCTTATACAACTCCAGATGCCGATAATTGGAACGAAACAAGCAGTTGGATGAATTTTGGAGACAAAACTTTTATTCAAGTAGAAGGCTCGTCCAAACAGTATCATATGATATCTACAATAAATATGCCCATAAATAGTGAGGCAGAGAATAAGTACATGATGTTTGACAGAAGAAATCAACGTCATCAATTTATCCTTGAGTTTGAAAAGATTCCTGAAGGAAAATCTTTCGATATTATTGAGGACGTTAACAATCCTAATGCATTTAATTTCTACGGTATTACATACACGCCTACAGATTCTAACTCTTATGTGGATGTTGATGAGTTTATCGCAGGTTATCCTGTAAAAGAAATGGGAAGGTACGTCGTAAAAGGCAATACGGTATCATATGTAAAATTTAAAGATGTCGTTGTTAATATTACACCTTTTTTGGCGAAACAATACGGAAAATACTATAACATGAATATTTGTGTTCAGAATTTTTCCAAGAAAAGCATTTTGTTTAACCCAAACAACATCAAGGTTGAAGGTTACAATTTTAAGGTAGTAAAACAAACAACACCTATATACCACAACAAGTTGAACTTCAATTGCTCACATATGCAGAATATGACAAAATCGTAAAACGCAAACAAAGTTGGAATAACTTTTGGGTTGCTTTGGGAGAGGGGATGGCTGCGTATGGTGCAGGACAGTCTACATCAACAACCACTTACTCAGGCAGTGCATACACAACAGGCAGTGCTCATGCTTATGGTTATGTAGGTAACACCTATGGATATGCAAATGCTTATGGTTCTTCTTATACAACAACTTATGGGCAAAGCACAACTAGAACTTATGATGGCGCAGCAGCATATGCCGCCCAACAAAGAGCCAACGAAAATTATGCGAACTATGCAAATAGCCAAAGTCAAATAAGACAGCAATTAGGCGATGGCTATGTAAAAATGAACACAGTACCATCAGGGGCTGATTATTCTGGATATTTCAATATAAAATACAAAAAAATTACAAGAATGTCCCTTGAAATCATAATAGATGGTGAAGTTTATCCATTCACATTTTAAGAACTTTCCAGCCATTCTCCTTCATTATATAAGAGAATGGCTGGTTTCGTTATCTACTCAAGCCTTTTCTCTTCATTGGCTTCATCATCTTTGTCGCCTGTCGCAAGCATCGTCTTATCCATTCTATCTCATCTTCGTCCTTCTCACGTCCCCAGTCTTTGGTGTCGCTACCGCCACCACCTTGGCTTTCAGCAAAGTTGGTAGCCTCGTTGACGTAGCCGATGTAGAGGTACATTGCACAATAGATAATTTTGTCGCCATAATTAATGAAGTCCATTGCAAAGCTGTCGTCAAATAGGCTGCTGTCGTGAATGCTCGTCATACGAGGATAGATGTCTGCTATCTCTGCCAACGCCTTCATACCAGCCTGCGCCCATATTTTATTGATCATCTGTTGCTGGTATGAAACAGCTGTTTTTTCAAAATCGGCTTTAATCTCCCTGTTTCTTGCTTCGATGTGGGAGGTATTCTTCTGCAACTCATCAAGTTGCAACTTAGCCTGCGCAAGTTTCATCTTCTTGTCGTTCAATTTGTCACGAACATCCCAGAGTTCCTTTCTGGTGGCGGTAATCTTTGCCTTTATCTCAACAGCATCACCAAGATGATTCTTCATGTAATCTTCAAGTTCGGCTATGGTCGCTTGTTTCTCTGCTTCCGCTTTCTCCAAATTGCTGACCATAGTCTGCAGAGCCTTGATTTTTGTCTCTGCTTTTGTGATGCTACGATTAAGACCAGAAAGAAGCGTCTTCTTCATGCCTACTTCATTTGACAAAGTGCGGCATTCATCAGCCAACTCCCTGCGATAAGTTTCTGTTGACTTGTGCTTAGCTCCAGTTATGGTGATGTCATCACCACGCTCCAGTCCATACTTTTCATTAACCTCTGCAAGTCGGCTATGAAGTTCTCGCATCCTTGTTCTTGCTTGATTCATGTCGTTTCCACCAAAAAGATCTTTTGCGCTCAGTCTGCCGTCCTTTGTGATGGGGACAATGACCGCATGTGCATGAGGATTTAGTTCGTCTAGATGAACAATGAACGAAACGACATTTTCTTCACCAAACTCCCGACAACAAAAGTCATATATGTCCTTGGCACAAATGTCTTGCCACAAAATTCACATTTTCTTGTCGGTCTCATACTCTTTGATATTGCTATGTTCTACATACTTTGAGTATTCCACCGATGGAGTAAACGGAAGTGAACTATTGACAACCTTTGTCAACCCTGTGCACGATATAACGCTTTTTTCCTATCAGCTTCAAATCTGTCCTTCATCGTAACCACTCGTAAATCATTGTAAACTACGTTCACGATATGACAAAATAAAAGCTCCGCAAATTCTCCACGGTAGAAATACGCTGCAAAAATATGTGGGAAATCGGGAACTGCCAAAAAACACTCAGAAAGTGTTAAAAATCAAAGAGTGTTGAAAATCAAGACTTTATGATCGGTTAGTCATTGTAGGTTATGGTTAGTTATAAGGCTCTAAATACAATGTAAAGTATCTATTATTAGTTGATTATCAATACTATACGCTCTAAACGGTAGAAAAGAGACTGTGTGGATTCTGTTTAGAAACGAAAAGGTAATAATTTAACGTATTTAACTTTCGATTACATTACGCGAATTCAACTGGCAAGTGCAATCGGTACTATTGTATGTTGTCTATCTCATCGTTAAGAACTTGCTGGACAGCGACAGTAAGCAAATCACAGTAGGCATTCATTTCCGATTCTGTGTCATACTGCAGCTGTTCGTCATCTGTGCAGCAGGCTCTCGAATAGGCTTCCTCTGCGTCAGTATATCTTTTGAGAGCCTCTGAGAGTTTATCGAAGTTTTCTTTTCTCATATCTATATTTTTATGCAAAATTACTATATTTGTTCCAATAACCTTGTTACCCCACCTATGTATTTTGAAAAAAGTTCATCAGGCGATGAGAAATGAAGCTTTTTTCTGGGTCTGTTGTTGATTTTATCTTGAATCTTCCGTATTTGACTATCGCTGACATCCTTGAATGACATTCCTTTGGGTATGTACTGCCTGATGAGCCCATTGGCATTCTCAATAGCTCCTTTTTGCCATGATGAGTATGGGTCGGTGAAGTATACACTGGCACCAATAGCCTCGGCAATCTTCCTGTGTGCAGCAAATTCTCTTCCGTTGTCAGTCGTTATAGTACGTATGCTATCTTTGAAAGGTTTCAGCATATCTATGACGACAAGCGCGAGTTCTTTGGAATCTTTTCCATGTTTCAACTTCTCCATGAACAGCCTGTTGGTGCTTCTCTCTACAAGAGTCACTATAGCCTGCTGGTTGTTTGGTCCGACAATAGTATCCATTTCAAAGTCGCCAAATCGCTTTCCGTCAGCCTCTTTAGGTCTTTCTTCGATGCCGACTCTGTCGGGAATATGATACCTTCCTGCTGCACCTACAGGTTTGCTTCTATGCTTGAGCCTATGCCGGAGCTGCTTGTATAGAGTGCCTCTGTCTCGTTTATCAATCCTTATCCATTTGTATATAGTCTCATGAGAGATCTTGAAACCATCCTTTGCGAGATAGCCGGAGATCTGTTCTGGCGACCATTGGTCATTTACCAGATGTCGTTTCACTTCATCCCAGATTACTTTGCTGATGGCACGGTTTCCTGGCGTTCTCTTACTACGCTTCTCTGCTTGTTTCTGAGCTTTGTCCCATTTGTATACTCCACGCTGGCTCGAGTTACGTTTCAACTCGCGCGTTACGGTTGACGGATGGACTCCTATGGCCTCCGCTATTGATTTATTTGAGCATTTCCTTTGTAGTAACACAGAAATTGTGTACCTTTGCTCTGAGGTTAATTGTTTGTACATAAGCAATGCAAAGTTAATTAATCTCTGGGAGACTTCGGTCTCCCTTTTTGATTTATTTCACTTGCATTGTTGAATTCTGGCTCGTAAGTTCTCTCATGGGGGCTGCTCGCCCCCAAACCCCTCGGTGTTTTCAGGTATTAGATTTTATCTTTACCTCTACCTGAAAATTGCACTTCTATCTTGAACTTACATTAAAAACTACCAAATAGTGTTTGAATAGGAATGTTTCAACAGAACTCAAAATGTGGCAAACAAAAGTTATCCAATGATATTTTAGAGGGGTACGGTTGAAACTACTCCCTCAAAGGATGTGATCGCCAATCATCCTCTTTTATTCTATAAGAACAAATAGAAATGCTGTCTATCATACTGTTTTCCTACATTTATATATAAGTATAAAAGCAGATTCCAATACTGATTTTTGGAGTCTGCTTTTCCGAAATGGTTAAGTATATCTTATTTATTGTTTCATAGATTTAATGGTTGCCTAAAGAACGTAAGTTCTATTTATGGCTTATGGTCAATATATACCAACATGAAGTGGTGAAGAAATTTCTGATATACTTCACCTTCCAGACCCAATGTGGCAAGAGCCGTGGGGTAAGGTGGAACTTCTGTTTGTAATGTGGGTTGATGAACCAGAGTTTTTGATCTGTTACCGAAAATCCACATTGATGTATGAGTCTTTCAAACAACTCTATACTTGTTCGGCATTCTTTTATGCTCATAAGTTCATTCATAGTTCCTTTCTCTTCATTGCATGTTTTTAGCAACAACCGGTATAAAGGGTTTGGCAGCAAGTGAATGAATGGCAGATGTGAGCAAAGTTTGCTTCTGCAAATCTGTTGATGTCCTCCAAAAGGCATTTGCCATGCGGGGTATCCGACAAACAGCACGCCTTCTGTTTTCATAAACTTTCTTAGGTGTGCAAGAAATGGCTCTTTTGTCGGAACGTGTTCTATCACATCATGTAATAGTATTACGTCATATTTATCTTCTTCATTACATGGAACAGGATATTGCATGAAATCACTGCATACAAATGTAGCATGATTGCTGATTTCAGAAAAGTATGCTTTGGCTTCTTTAATTCTGCATTCGGCAATATCTATACCTGTCACTTTGCAGCCCAACTGTGCAAAGGGAACTAAGTTTCCTCCTTCACCACAGCCTACCTCCAAAATTCTACTCTTTGGTGTCAGTTCCGTAAAATCTGACAAATAGCTGATGTAAAACTCCTTAGATGTTATCTCCAAGTCACGGAAATACATCTTTCTGTCTGTATGTCTTTTTTGCATGTATCTTATTTTTTGACTTTTCTGTATATATAGATACAGGTCATTCATAAAGACTGCATGCAAAATGATACTTTCTTACCAAGAGAGCCTAATACCGAAAGGCACAGTCAATGTAAATGGACGTTCTGTCCAAGTGTTCTTGACTTCGCTTTCATTCGGAATGTACCAATTCAGCGTTGGCTCAACAAACAAAGTCAACTTTGGTGCAATTTGATATTGTATTCCGATGTTAGTGTTTACAGTCCACTGTATAGAAGGTGTTGTCTTCCAATCCGTTGTATAGCCAGACTTTCCTCCTATTACATAGTCTGCATATGTCTTTCCAGACAATGGTATCTGAATGCTTGCTCCTGCAGAACCGTAAGCCGACAGTCTCTTGTACGCCATGAATTGGTACGAGAGCTTGACCGGGATACCGATGTAATGCAACTTTTGTTCCTTGTCAACACGGTAATTGCCAGTACCTAAAGTAAAATATGACTTCAAGTAAGAGTATTGGAGTCCTGTTTCTAAACTCCAATGCTTTCCTATGCTCTTGTTCACAGCCAATCCTAATATTATTGGTTTGTCATGATGTTCTACCTCTTCAATTTTGCCCTTGTTATTGTCGGCAATATCCATCATTGCAACATTTTCCGCCGTTGGGTCAGTTGGAGTTAAGCGATGTAGATATTCAGAATACTCTTCCCATGTAGTAAAAATTTTTTTTGAAGGTTGTTCACTCGTAATATCATTACCGTTACTTGTTATAATTTTATAAACATTTTGCACAAGAGTAGTACCCAAAGAACCAGCTGCGAGCAACTGCCATTTACTTTTCTTGTGCGTCTTTGTATCATCCGCAATCCATCTTTCCTCGTTTGGAATAGGTGTATATACAGTATCTTTTGTTATGATACTATCTCGCTTGTTATCAGCCAAAACATGTTGGTTCTCCTGCAAAGAATCGGATATTTTAAGTATTACATTTTGACCTGTCTTAATCGAATCACCAACAGTTATAACAATGTTCTTTCCCTGTTGAACACTTCGATAATTAGAGCACAAAACAGCGTTTTGCGCTCTACTAACAGAAACATTAGGCCTCTTTTGTATAGGCATAATGTCTTCATTAGGCTTTCGAGTTCGAACTATATTCACATCATTTTCTGAAAATATTTTTTTCTTTGCTGTAAAATATCTATATACAGGGATGACTATCAACGCCAATACGATGATAAGCATAGCTCTTGGAGACAAAATGTTTCGCAACATTGCCTTTGCCCTTGACAATTGTGAGAAAGAACTATGTGGAGCAATATCAAGTAATTCGCTGATTTCTTGATGGGATAAGCCATCCAAAACAGACATGTTGAATATTTTCTTATAACCTTCAGGCAAACTGTCTATAGCTGACATAATTTCCTCATACGAAATTGATTGCTTGGAAGTGTTGTCATCTTCCAATACGGTACAAAATTCTTCCTCTACATCAGACAAAGAAATGAAATCGTATCTCTTACCTTTCTCCTGATATTTCAATACAAGGTTAGTGGTGATACTTGTAAGCCATTGGCTAAACCTATGAGTATTCTTTAAGTCTTTTAATGAAACAAACGCAAGTATAAAAGCATCTTGGACAAGGTCGTCAACGACAGCCTTGTCCTCTCTAAGAATATTGATGCATATCCCTTTCATCTTAGGATAATACATTTGGTATAATGTGCTGAAAGCGTCAGCGTCACCTTGTTTTGCTTTTTCTACTAATGTTGTTATATTTGAAGCCATGAGCGAATTGTTTCGTACTATCTATCTTGATATAGATACGCCAAAGGCTTAATGACTGCACAAGGTTTAGTTAAAGAATATAAATGTATATGACTATTTTCTGCCCTTCACTATCTGCTCAAAATGTAACTGTCCCCATTCTATGACGTAGCTGATTTCTCGCAAGAAGTCCTTGGCTATTGGTGTGAGAGAATATCCCCCCCTTGGAGGAACTTCTTCAAATCTCTCTCTTGTAACAAGTCCTTCTTGCAGTAGATAATCAAGCGTTGACGCAAGTACTTTTTCAGAAACCTGAGGGAAAGTTCGGAAAAGTTCGCTGAAACGGATGCTTTCCTTTTCGTATTCCTCTATACGGAGCATCACGACCAATGCCCACTTCTGACTCATCCATTCCAAAACAGGAGCGGCTTGGCAATAATCATAATTGAGTTTCTTCTTCATAATCTTCAATACATACCTTTTGGTTAGGGGCATAAAGCCTATACGATGGTTTCTTTTATCGGCATCTCCTTACCTTTGCACCATCAATTTTGATGATACCATTATAATAACGTAAAAAAGAAAGGAAATAGTATGCAACCCACATTACATTTTGACGGTCCGGTGTGGCGACCTCCTTATGAAGCCACTTCACAACTCTTGCAGGTCACAGCTGGCTGTACTTGGCATCACTGCAAGTTCTGCACGCTCTATGGCAAGCAGAAATTCCGAATGTCTCCGATGTCGGAAATAGAGGAAGACTTAAAAGTAGTCCATGCTTTCCAACCAAGAGTTCACCGTATATTTCTTACTGGTGCCAATCCTTTTGTGCTCACCACGAACCGCCTGACTGACATTGCATTACTCATCAGAAAATACGTAGGCGAAGGACACCCCACCATCGGTTGTTTCTCTCGAATCACGGATGTTCGCAACAAGACGGTAGAGGAACTGCAACAGCTCCACCACTTAGGTTTCGATTATCTTACCATTGGCGTAGAGATTGGCGACAGTGAAACTCTAACAAGGGTCTGATTAGTCGTAATATACTGATAATCAAGATTGTTTTAGATATAACATAGATGAAATAAACAAATTAGGAACAACAAAATCAAGAAACCCCAAAATGAAAGCATGAGAAAACATAAATTAACACTGAAAACAATGATAAATTTCCGATTTTGACATTTTAAGAACATGGTAAATAGAACAAATATTTATGAACGCATATATGTATCTTGCCATGTTGGGAAATCAATTGCTTAGTCCCATTTTTGCAGATTATATTTCTATATTGTCTAAATTACGACGGAATACAGCAGATATTCAAGGGATTTGGATGGATTATCACGATAAAATATTATTTTTGTAGCGTAAAAACGATAAAAATACACCCCAAATCGCATAAGAGCAGTCTTAGAGGACAAAGGGATAAGCCAAACATGGCTTGCAAAGAAGTTAGGAAGGAGTTTCAGTACGGTCAATGCTTACGTATGCAACCGTTCTCAACCCAACCTTACCACACTTCTTGAAATTGCACAGTTCTTGTCTGTGGATATGAAAGAACTTATCACGGACAAAAAGGAACGCAATGATTGAAGAGATTATGAGAGACAAAATAATATCATAGCATCATTTTGTGGATAAACTAAAATATAGTATTTGCAAAATAAATTGAACTTTTCTCATAAGAAAAGAAATATACTATAAGAGTTCATATCTCTCTACATGTTAAATTATTAATTGCTGATAACTATGAGACTGAAGCCAAAACTCCTCAATGCAATAATATTAGGATTGACAATGTTCCTTTCAATGCAAACCACTTGTGCTGCTTGCAACCCATCAATGGCCATTCAGCAAAAGAAAGTGGCAACTGTTGGCAAAAAGAGGGTTGCCATTAGCAAAAAGAAAGTTGTCAATAGCAAGAAGAGAACCTATCGTAAGGCTTCGGCGCGTAAATATTCGCATAGGGAACTGAACGCCATTATGCGGATACTTGAGCGGAAGTTCCTGTCGGAAGACAAGACTCCGGCCTTGCGAAATGTTGTTGGATTTGGAATGGGATCCAACTCCATTGATGTTGCGCTCCGTTGGAACACGAAGGAGAAGCAGCAGGAGTTTCGTAGGCAGATTTACAACTCGCCCGCCATCAGGTTTGAGGGCAAGTTGGACCCTATCATCGACAACAGGGAAGGCGTGAGCACCTACCAAGGCATCTCCCTCAAGGCGGAGAAACCTTCCTATCCATTGGGCACCACAGAAATCAAATTCACTATAACCAACCATAGTGGTAAAGAATTCATGTATGGCGAAGCATATAGCATCACAG
>NZ_JADYTS010000095.1 GCF_021531355.1 Leyella stercorea
ACAAAATTTCTATCACATTGAGGATTAGATAGTTGTAAATAATCTTAATATTTAACGACACTCCCTATATATGGAGCCTTGTGCATTACTTCCAATGCCCATTGGCTATCCATTGCTCTTGATTCCTTTCTCATTTTTATCCAATTAATTTAATAATCTGTTTATCCGAAGCATCAGGCAGAATTTCTTTCAGATGCTCGAAAATCCTCTGATAAGATTCTTCGGGAGTGCGATTGCATTGGCAAGCCTCCCTGCCATAGAGATCTTCGGGAGTATTGAGCAGCGACCATCCCCAGCCATATTCATGATTGTGCTTGTCACGAGGATAGATGAAATCCTCGGTCACGATGTAAGTTGCCATTTCCAGTCGGGTGAGATAACCGTCAAATTTGCTTCTCATTCCCTTTCCGGTGAAACCACAAGCAGCCCGAAGTTCTCTTGTGATGAGACTGCCCGATGATTGAAGCGTGCAGAGAATGGCTCCTTCTATCGAGTCTTCATCCGGACGGGGGTATTTGCTTCTTCTGTAGTTACAGAAGTCCGGCCACCATTCCTGGCTGATGAATCCCGCTTTCTTCTTAAAGAACTTTCCGTACATACATGGTATTTCCTGAACGATTTCGCCCTTCCATTTCCATAGCGGCCAGTCCCAACCGCCTTCAGGAAGTCTTACATAACCGCAGTCTTCGGCCACGATGTCTTCGGCAGAGAAGCCTTCAATTCCACTATCAAGAAGAGGGAGGAAGCCGATTTTCTGAATCAGCTCCATCATACCTGTTGCTGAATATATTTCTGGAAAATTCATACGCTTCGTTCTTTATATTGTTATTATTTCATGTGTAAATACGCCATCAGCGCAATCTGTATCAGCAGAATGGCAGGAATGCCGTATTTGAATTTCTTGTGCATCGTCTTATGGTGCCAGACTTTCATTCCCATCCATGCCCCGAGGCTTCCTCCAAGTACAGCCAGCAACAAAAGCGTGGCTTCCGAAATGCACCACTTGGCTTTCTTCGCCTTGTATTTATCAATGCCGTACATGATGAATGCAACTGCATTGATGGCAAGGAGATAGTAGGCGAGGCAACTGTGTAATGTATTCATACCTATAATATCATACTATATTCTTGATAATTTCTTGCCATTCCTGATGTTCTTCCAGATGATTGGTCTTTACCGGTACGCTCTGGAAACCGAAGTTTCTGCCTGCTTCGGCATTCTCGGCACGGTCATCGAAATAGAGGGTGGTGGCAGGATTCAATCCTGTCTGCTGCGTCATCTCTTCATAGATTTCGACGGATGGCTTCTCTTTCCGCATGGCGTATGATAGGAACACTTCATCAAATAACTCGTCTGTGGAATATCCCAGCTGCTTCATCAGACTGACCGACTTCTGCCAAAGAGTGTCGTTGATGTTGCTGAGCAGATAGACCTTGTACCGCTTCCGAAGCTTCACCAATGCCTCCAGTCTTTCCACGGGCAGGTTGCCGCACAGCTCTTCGAGCACTTTTTCAATATCCTCGGTTGTGGTTCCTTTACGGCAAAGGCTCAGCATCTCCTGCAAAGTTTCTGCTTCCGCCACCAGACCATTGATATATTGGTGCATCAGTCTCTTGATCTTGCGGACATGGATTAGCCGCTTGAACGCCGTAACGCCCAGGCTCTCCATGGCTTTCACAACAGAGGCATCATCAATATTCACGATAACACCTCCATAATCAAAGACGAGTGTTTCTATCAGTTGCATAGTTGCAGAATTTATTTCTTTACGATTTCTTTTCCTGCTGCCTGCCAGCCATTAAAGCCGGAATCGAGTTCTATTACCTGATAGCCGTTCTTTGCCAATATAGCTGCTGCATTCTTGCTTCGCTTGCCGCTTCGGCAGTTCACGGCGATAGTCTTGCTCTTGGAAAGAGTGGCGATGGCCTTCTGCTCGAAGTCTGATTTCAGTACGTCGATGTTGATTGCGTCACGAATATGTCCATCGGCAAACTCCTCAGCGGTTCGTACGTCGAGACGGATTACTGTGGTGTCAGCAATGGCTTTCTCATAGTCATTTACCGACAGACTCTTATAGCCTTTATTTTGCGCCTGACAAGAAAACAGGCTTGATAGCATAGTAATGATGCTCATGATAAATATTTTCTTCATATTATTCTGTTCATTTTTTTATGTCAAGAAAGGATCAAGCGTAGCCATCATTTCCTGGGCAAGGGGAGCGTACCATGTCTTTACCTCCTGCTCAGTAGGCGTATGACCGCCAGGGAAATGGAAGGCTTGATTGTAATGCTCCAGGAAGAGAGGGGAGAAGTGAGCCAGGGTGTCCTGCTCACCAAAAAGTCCCCACACACGATCCTTATAATATGGGTTGCAATGGTCAAACTGCACGGCTTCCAGCTCGGCAAACTCCTCAATCAGCGCCTCGTCAATCACCAGCCGCTGGTTTCCGTCCCTTCTCGGCGCCTTGTATTCATGCTCTCCGATTCGCTCCTTCAGAAACTCCGTCATCATGAAATACGGATTGCCGAGCAGGGCAGGAATGCCCACCACCGGAGCCAGCATCTGGGCGAGGAAAGAGCCGCAGCTGTTGCCCAAGAGCAAGTCGGGCTGCTCCCGGTCGATGATGGAGCGAATCTCCTTCAGTGCCTCCTTGGGGTGCAAGGGAAGGTCTGGAGTCAGCACCACCGCCGTCTTCTCAAACGCCTCTTTCAAGGCTTTCGCCATCGGACAACTGCCCGTGGCGAAGAATCCGTGTAGGAATAATATCTTCTTCATACTCTAATCTTGGTTCCACATTTCTTCTTCATGACTTGGCCATTCAAAGCGAGCTTGATGGCTCTCGCTACTCCGTCGGTTAAATCTCTTGTTTTGCTTTCAACTGCAAAGATACAAACTATATTCTGAAATGGATTACTCTTGTAAAGAGTATGAAATATAAAATAACATAAAGTCTGATTATAGTGTTGTGACTACATTTTCTCTACATTGATACATATTTGTTGGGCAATGGAATAACTTGGTGGTATTCCGGCATGGCGAATGTCTGTTCGTTCATGCAGGATTTTTTCCCTGTGTTAGTAATTAGCCCGCAACAGTAAAGATGCGGATCTCTGGGTCAGCCTGGAAGTAAGGAGAAAGTCCCTTGGCTACATCCTCCTTGAACATCTCCGACTCCAGATAAGCTGCAGCGTGTTCCTTGCTGTCGAAACCATGAAGCACCTGAACATCTTCGTCACGTACTAGCAGATTCTTGGTCAACGCACCATCGATAGTCTGCAGAAATGGTTCGCGATAATCGAAATAAACCTTTGCCGCACTTGGGCGATCATTCTCTTTGATCTTCATCGTAATCTGAAGATAAGCATTTACTTTTTCCATTTTTTACTTGTTTTAAATTGTTTATAATGCTACTGCTTTTTTGTATTGCGATGGCAAAATTAGGAATAGTTGTGCAAAATACAGCTGTACATTCCTATAAAAGAATGGTTAATATGCGCACGATGTTTTGTTAAGTGAAAAAGTTTGAGTAATTTCACCACCGAAATGACGGTATTTACTATTTTTTTGAAGCTGATTTTATGAAGAAAGAAGATGTTAAATCATATTCGATAACAGAGAATGAACATTCCGGACTTGAGCTGGAACTCCAGTTTATGCCCCGATTCTTTATGGAGAATCCGGGTGCTCTGACACCTCATATCCATGAGTTCTATCAGATTATCTGGTTTCGCAGGGGGCATGGGTGCATCACGTTGATTTCATAGATTATCCGGTTTCAGATGATACTATCTTCTTCGTGGCTCCTGGACAGGTGCATGCTTTCGATGGAGCGAACGATTATGAGGGTGTCATCATCCACTTCAATGCCAGTTTTATGGCGGATGAGGAGTCGAGTGAGAGTATTTTCATGAAGTATGATGTTTTCAATGCCTACGATTCCTTACCTTATTGTAAGATAACGAGCGAGGAGGCTGACAGGCTGATGCTGCTGGTAAATGAGATGAACCGGGAGTATTCTCTGACGGGTGCCTTCGCTCACAGAGACTATATGCAGAATCTTCTGCGCCTGTATCTTATCAGGATACATCGAAGTGGCGAAAGAATGGAAATGCAGAAACTCTATGTGTCGTGTATCGCCAACAGAACCTTTGTCAGATTCCGCCAACTTCTTGAACAGAACTTCCATCGGGTTCATACGGTACAGGATTATGCCGATCTGCTCAATATCTCGGCTCGCACCCTGACGAAGTATGTCAGTCAGAGTGCCCATCGTTCGCCTCTGAAGATCATCAATGAGCGAATCGTACTTGAAGCTAAGCGGCAGATTCTGCATTCTACGCTTAGTATCAAGGAAGTGGCATTCCAGCTAGGCTTTGAGGATCCGTCTTACTTCGTGAAGTTCTTCAAGCGAATGACGGGCAAGATGCCCAAGGAATTTAAAAACGAAGCAAAAGATAGATAAATCAAAAAGATAATCAAAACTAAAAGATAAAGTATGATGCAGAACAAGAATATCACTTATACTGCAGAGAGAAAGTTTACGCAGGGGCAGATAGAGGAACTTTTCCTATCCATTCATTGAGTATCGGGCAAGTATCCGGAGCAGCTTTATCAGGCTCTTCTGCATTCTTCCTATGTGCTTACGGCGTGGGACGGAGATCGGCTGGTGGGGTTGGTCCGAGGATTGGATGATGGTGGCATGACAGCCTTCCTGCATTATCTTCTGGTTTCTCCCGATTATCAGCATCAAGGTATCGCCTCCCAATTAGTAGGGCATGCAAAGGAGCATTATCGCTTTTATTTCTATATCAACGTGATGTCCGAAGAGAGTTGCAATGCCACATTCTATCAGCGTCATGGTTTCGAATAGATGCCTGATGGAGTAGCAATGCAAATCTGTCATGCGGTAGATTTAGGGGTAACTGCTATAGAGAAATAACGCCAACTTAATAGTGGTGATAGATTTTTTGTCTATCACCGTTACTTTTACTTTATGCTTTATTTGTCGTAAATCATCGTATTATATCTTTTATATGATTTTACATTACTTCAAAGCGTTTTAGTTTCAGTTGTTTTTAAGGGGGTACCGTCTTGACGATCGATGATGTCGTTGATCACGATTCCTGCTATTGCCATACCGAATGAGGCGGTGATGTGGCAGAGTGAACCGTTGATTTGTGCTTTTGACGTGCACCATTCGTGTTCGACGAGTCGCTGGTCGCCAGGAGCATCATAGACGGCTGTATCTGTCCCTCGCTCTCCGCTGAGCAGCTTCGCCTTAGGACATAGGCAACCACCGGTGCCGCAGGCTTTGTTCACGCCCAGATTCTCCATAGGCTTTTCCTCGCTATAGACGCATTGGAACTTGCGACTTGGAGCTGTCTTGTTATGCTTGAACTTCTTGCGCAAGGCTCGTGCTAACGGGTCGCCTTTTACTTTCCAAAACTCTGCTTTCCTGATCATGAAGGGGTCGCGTCGGAGGGCTGCACCCATGGAGGATATGAAGGTGATGTGGTTGGGTAGGGCGGTGGCACGGAGTATGAGGTCGGCTTTATCCTTCAGCGAGTCGATGGCGTCGATGATGTAGTCGTAGTCTTCCATGTGGAACTCGTCGGCTGTTTCTGCCTCGTAGATTTTCTGATAGGCTGTGATGTTGGCGTCAGGGTTGATTTCCAACAGGCGATTGTGCAGCGCATCTACCTTCACCTCGCCTATGGTGCGGCTTGTTGCCATCAGCTGTCGGTTGCAGTTGGTAACGCACACTCGGTCGCTGTCCACGATGGTGATGTTGCGTATGCCGCTTCTTATCAGTCCCTCGGCGCACCATGATCCTACGCCTCCGATACCGAAGATGAGCACTCGTACCGACTGTATTCTCTCAAGATTATCCTTTCCCAGGAGCAATTCGGTGCGTCGCTGCATTCCTTGCTCCATTGTTGTGATTCTATTTTCCATTTATTTTTTGTAAGAATTATTATACTTTATGGGTGTGTTATAGTTCTAATTTAGAACTCCGAGACAAAGATAATGCAAAGATACGAAAAAAATGAGAACAATATTATTTGTTATTGTGGATTATTGCTCTTTTGAAATATCACCCTTCCATCTCTTCTTTCACGTAGTCAACGGCACGGTTTATATAATCTATAAAAGGTTTGGTGGTCTTGAATAGTTCTGCCACACGCTGGGCAAGATTTTCTTCAAGCAGGAAGTTGTCATCCGTTTCGGCAGTCAGACAGAAACTCTTCATTCGCATCCAGTCGGCATAGGGTGCATTGGGGTCGTATTCTCTTGGCACACGCTTTAATGCTCCTTCCATGTCAGGAGAAAAGAGGCTGTTGACCTTTCCCAAGATGCTTGTGCTGAAAGTTTCCCATTCGTCACTAATATCTTCATGCAATATTTTGATAGCCTTATTGTCGTAGCAATAGTTGCCTGAAGCAAGCATGTGGGCGTGTGGATATTCCGAGCTGTTGCCGGCTCCGATATGGAAATAATACCCTGCATGCATAGACTTCTTGCCCCCTTTTGCCAGGAATACGCCGAAATGGGTTTTGTACGGTGACTTGTCCTTGCTGAATCTTGTGTCGCGGTAAATGCGATACGTACAGTCTTTGATTGTCAGCGGGGCGATGTCTTTGTCAAAGCGTCCTATTTCTGTAATGAGGCTTTCGCATAATGCGTTCCATTTCTTTAATACCTCTTGGTATCGTTCTTTATTAGTGCTAAACCATTTGCGATTGTTGTTCTTCTCCAAATCGCGAAGGAAATCCAGTATCTCTTTCATTATGTATGTTTTTTTATATTAAGTAACAGTTCAAAATTATCTTTACATATAGTAGGAGGGTATGGCATCCTTGCCATACCCACTAAATTGCCTGTACAATCATGGCAGAGTGGGTATGGCAGGGATGCCATACCCTCCTACAGATTGCCGTTCATATATAAAGATAAATGTGAATATTTACTTATTTTATTTCCTTTCCCGATGTTTATATCTGTCTTCTTATGTATCGGGCAAGACCGTAAACATATCTGCGAAATCCCAGGCGATAGTGGAGCAGGCGGTCGAACCATGCAAGATGTTTGTTGAATAGACGAACCGTAACGCCTACATAGACCATTGCGAAGAGTGTTCCGATGCCCACAATCTCCCATTTCCATGAACCGAGAAGCAGGAAGCAGAACATGACGGCTAAGACCACGAGCGTGATGTCCACACGAATCTTGGCTTTAGGGAAAGGCCAGCCGGTAACCTTGTGAATGGCAATGGAAATGCCCTCGCCAGGCATGGTTACGGAGCCGCATTTTACCTCCATGGCTATTCCGAAACCGAGGATGGTGCAACCGGCAATCTGCACAAGGGCATTGACCAGAATGTTTTCTGAAACCATCCACTCGGTAAGCACCATGTTGAGGTCTATGAGCATTCCGAAAATAAAGCCGATTGCGAGCTGGAAGAGTTGCACCCACTCGAAGTTTCTTCTCAGAATCAGAATCTGCAGCACCACGAAGATTGCGTTCATCATGATGGTGTAGCCGCCGATAGTCCATCTTGGGATGTAGTCAAGCATCTTTCCTGCCGAAGCCATCACATAAGGGATGGTGGAAATAACGCTTGAACCTAACTGACTCCGCACACATGCAGCGACTCCGAAAGTCATTACATAGAGCGATGCGAGCAGCAGAATATGCTGCCAGGTAAAAGATATAACTTCTTCTTTCTTAATCATTTATGTTCTTTTGTTATCAATTCATTCAGTTTATCCTCTCTGATAATCTTCGGCTGAGTCTTGCCAGCGAGAATGAGAATCTTCTTGCCGTTACGATAAATATGAAGCTGTCGTGAGCGAACCACGGCAGTCAACTCCTCATCGTCCTGTATGGCTTGCCAGATAGGATAATATACTCCCTCTGGTTCAAACAACTTCTTTTGAGGAGGTGAACAGAGGTTAGTTGTATCAATAGTCATAGACATATTTTTCTTCAAACTTTTTATTTTCAAAGATTCATGTGCAAATACGCCATCAGCGCAACCAGTATCAGCAGAATGGCAGGAATGCCGTATTTGAATTTCTTGTGCATCGTTTTATGGTGCCAGACTTTCATTCCCATCCATGCTCCGATGCTTCCTCCAAGTACAGCCAGCAACAAAAGCGTAACTTCTGGAATGCGCCACTTGGCTTTCTTGGCCTTATACTTGTCAATGCCGTACACGAAGAATGTAACTGTATTGATGGCAAGGAGATAGTATGTGAGGCAACTATGTAATGTATTCATGCTCGCCAATACGCTCCTTCAGAAACTCTGTCATTATGAAATACGGATTGCCGAGCAGGGCAGGGATGCCAACCACCTGAGCCACAGCTGAGCGAGGAAAGAGCCGCAGCTGTTGCCCAGAAGCAAGTCGGGCTGCTCACGGTCGATGATGGAGTGAATCTCCTTCAGTGCCTCCTTGGGGTGCAAAGGGAGGTCGGGAGTCAGCGCCACCGCCGTCCCCTCAAACGCCTCTTTCAGCGCTCTCGCTATCGGACAACTGCCAGTGGCGAAGAATCCGTGTAGGAATAATCTCTTCTTCATAATTGCAAAGATAGTGCAAATTAAGAGAAGAACGAAGTGAAATTATTCTTTTTTATTGATGTGAAGTATAGGATTGTTTATTGTATTCTTTATCTGTAGCCCCAGGATACAACTCTTGCCCAAATACAATTAAGTGATGGCGATGAAGTGCCATTATCAATATGTAACTAGTGCGTCACCTATAGTACTTTAGCAAGATTACTACAGTACTTTATAAAGATTACTGTAGTACTTTGACTGGATTACTCCAGTACTTGACGAAAGTACTGGGCTTAGTCATACCAATTGATGTTCTCTTCATAGTTGTCGAACTTCATTTCTTCGGTTACTCCTACTTTTTTCAGAGTATTGAGGATAAAGTCTTGCTCATGGGGTGGAAGAGCTCGGGTGCCACGTCGTCGCTCAAAGTACGGATTACGACTCCAATGGTTGATGCATATTGACATAAAACGGCTGTACTGCTCGGGGAACATATGCTTTTGGAAATTGGTAAATCCACGGGCGTAGATTACCGGCTTGCTGTTACGATAGTAGATGCACAACTCATTTTTGCTACATTTGTTTGGATTAATAAGTTGTAGATACTCTTCACGCTCCATTAGGGTGGAGTATGCTGTTTGATGTAAGCAGGTAGTTGCCATAGGGCAGTTGCTATGCTCACATACTGGATAGTCGTTTGGTAAAGATGTGTATTCTTTCGGCTCACCCGATAAACTAGGGGGAAGACGCTTTGATTCTATAGAAAATTTATACCTTTGTGCCATGAATAAT
>NZ_JADYTS010000096.1 GCF_021531355.1 Leyella stercorea
GCAAAGCCCGAGCTTGTGAAAGTTCGGGCTTTGTGATATTTTAAAAGAGGGTGTGAATTTTGACACACCCCCAGGCTTATGATTCTTTTTACGGCTTTTAGAATTCTACTCTTTAGTATCGTACAAAGCTGCTGCCTCTTTAAGTCTTTCTTTCATATAGGAAACGGCAAAATGAGGATAAATGATTTTTACGCCTGGGCCGTAGCTCATGAAGACAGAATACATTTCGAAATTTATGCAGACTTCAATCTGAAAGATACAGCTGCCATCCTCTTGATTCTCATTCTCCAACTTTTGCGAGGGATGAAGCGGTTTGGTCTTGATGTATTTGCTCTGTTCCGCATTTGCCCAAAACCTGACACATCGGGGAATGTCGTGCAGTTTCTTGCTTACTCCTATAACATCGTCGAAGAAATGCTCTGAGTCAAACTCTTGATTCTCGTAATAAGGAGCTTCACATGGCTCGACGCTAATGATGCGGTCTAATGCCAGATTGTAAATTCTGAGATCAGTAATCTTTGTCCCGAATACAAACCAGCGGTTACGAAACTCCTTCAGTATATATGGACTGAAAATGTACTCAGTCGGTTCGGTTGCGTTAAACGATTGATACATGATTCTTATAGTCTGCTTATGTACAATATAATTATATATAGGATTAAGCAGCTTCAATCCTTTCAGATCAGGTGCACTTTCGAAGTGTATAACCGGTTTGCGATTGTCCTTGCTGATTGCCAGCTTGTCTTGCAGACGGCGTACTACATCTGACATCTCGGCGAACTGGTCAAAATCTTCCAGCTGACGAAGCATGTCCACCGCCTCCTGCATCACATTATAGTCGTTTTGCGACAAAGGCATATTGGCAATAGAATAGTCTTCGTCTGCATATCTGTAATACTTATGGTCATAAACTTCTATGGGTGCATTATATCCGAGTTTGTCAGAGCGCATCATCTGAATGTCACCTTGGACAGTACGCACAGAGATACCCTTGCAAATACCCTCCATGTCGTAAAGCGCATCGCTACATGCGCCTACGAGGTCTTCAAGTGTCCAACGGCGATATCTGTTGCGAAGACAGTTGTCGATTGTCTTGTATCTGATGAGAGCATTCTTGTTTGCTGGCATAATGAATGTTTTTGCTTCGACTTTTTATCGAGAAATATAATTTATTTCTTACAAAGATACACTTTTTTTCAGTTACGCAGAAAGATTGCGTACTAAACTTATAACTTTGCACTCAGAAAAGAAGAAGGACCAAATAGTTCTTACTCCGAAGCATAACGTACCTGAAAATCCATTCGTGGAGGTATGTGCCGTAAAGGTGTAGCAATAGTACTGTAATTTCCTTCTTACCTTTGGTCCGGTAGCTCAGTTGGTAGAGTAAATAGAATTGTGATAACATTTCCTCTATTGCAGAAGGCCAATTACCACATACTACCTATTGTGTCGTCGGTTCGACTCCGACCCGGACCCCAAAATAGGTCTAAGAGAGACTTACTTCAAAAAATGTATTTACGGGTGGCTTTTGTGCTATGCCGGGTCATCAAAACAGTTTCCCAATTACCTTTTAAATTATTATGACTATGAACAAGACTTTGACAAAAGTTGCATTGCGCTATCGTGCTGTCTGCCTCGACATCAATCGCGAGGAGATAAACAATAACTCTGAGGTCACAGTTCCCGTAATGGCTTTTGTGGCTCGATTGAAGGAGAATGGTTTCTGCGTTAGCGAGGAACTGCTCCATGCGTTAAACGCAGTTTCAGCAGACACTCTTGCAGAAATCACAGAGTGTATTAACGACGTGATGGGTGTTGACCTCAACTGGGCTCCGCTCGTCAAGGGATGGAGCATGCCTACTGGCGAATCTTGTGCCGATCATTTACAAACCTGGATAGCTAATATATTTGGTGGAGTGGAGGCTGGATTCAAGGGTACGACTCTTCAATGTGGCCACTTTATCCCCGATGGAACCTTCCCTTTGGAGCGATATAACGGATGTCCATTCTGTGGCACTCCTTTCCATACTGCCGACTTTGTATATAAGGGTCAGGGAAGCAAGTTGAAGGAACTTCGCTTGTTCACAGATTCTGATATGAGGAAAGTCTTTGACTCTCTCTTGTCGTCTGCTACGCCATTGGATGCTACCCAGAAGGACTCTTTAGAACATTTGCTCAAACAATATGCCTTTCCTGCTGATGTCAATATCACCATGAAGGAAACTGCCATGCTTGTCATCAAGACCTTGGTGTCACAGGATAAGGCGGAAGAGGCTTCTGTTCTGCTGAAGACTCCGACAGACATCCTGCGTTATCTCTGGTATGAAAAGACTGGCTTTGTCCAGATAATTGAGCCAAAGACGCTTGTTGCTCATGCCCGAAAGATGTACTATCACATGTTAGGCCCTCTTGACAGGGGTGCAGATGCAGCCAAGGGCATGAAGCAGAAACTAAAGTTGAAGTACGACCGAAAGGCTTGCTTGCGTGTTGCACTTTGGATGAACTCGCTACCTATGACTGCCAAGCAGGCCGCCGTCGAAGAATAATCGAAACGTGCTGAAAATTAGCTATATAAAGGGCAAGTATCTGGGAAACAGGTACTTGCCCTTAGTTTTTTGTGCATATTCTGCCTGTTCCAAATGCAGAATAAGAGGCCAAAATCAGGGCAAATGTTTCCCAAAAATCAGGAGCGTGTTTCCCAAGCCATTCATTTGTTTCCCAAAAAACACTGGATGTTTCCCAAAAAAATCTCGGTGTTTCCCAGATTTTAGAACTCTGCAAACAGGTATTTTATCACAATTTGAATAACCCAAAATAACAATTTTCAGCAAGGCAACATTAAAAGCAATTGTAAAGTCAAGGACAAGAAACGGAATGTACAATGTATATATCCGTATTACTCAAAACAGACAGTTCGCTTACGTTAGAACATCATGGATGGTAAACGATAAGGGATTAAGTGATGATAAGAAAGACATCATTGATCCCTTCGTAATACAGCAAACTTCAATCTTGATAGAAAAGTTTTATAATATGCTTAATCAAGTTGATGCTTCTACGTGGTCAGCAAACGAAGTACTCACTTATGTGACCGACTATGGAAAAGACCTTTCTTTCTCTGATTACGCAAGAGCGCATATCGAGAAATTGATTAAAAGAGGACAGGAACGCACTTCACGTAACTATAAGTGGTCTCTGCAACATATGGAAAGATTCGCTGGGACAGACAATATCATGTTTTCACGTCTTACTTCTGCTTTCCTTAACCGATGGATAGAATCCCTTTCCACCACAACTCGAAGCAAGGAACAATATCCAGTATGTATGAGGGAGGTGTACAAAGCTGCCAGAAGAGAATTCAATGACGAAGAACGAGGAATACTTAAACTGAAGAATCCTTGGAGTAATGTCGCTATCCCAAGAAGTGATGTGCCTGAGAAGCGTGCCATTCCTGCAAGCAAATTGCGTGCATTCTTCAATGTCGTTCCAGATAGAAGTAAATTCACTCACCCACTAATGGAAGTTGGTCAGGATGTGGCATTGATTTCATTCTGTATGTGCGGCTTAAATGCTGTGGACATCTTTAATGCGAAGAAGGATCAGTACGATGGGAACATCTTTCACTACGAACGACAGAAGACGAGGTCGACACGTTCTGACAGAGGTTACTTTGAAGTTCGTGTACCAGCATTCTTGAAACCAACATTTGAGAAGTATCTCACAAAAGATGAACGTTCTCCATGGTTGTTTAACTTCCACGATCGTTTAGCAACATCTGATTCTTTCTGTGCAAACGTCAATACGGGCATTAAGCAGATTTGGGAAAAGGTAGAGCCAGGTTACAGAGCATCGCTCTATGCCTTTAGACACAGTTGGGCAACCATAGCCCAGAACGAATGTGGAGCAACAATGAATGATGTTGATTTTGGACTCAACCATTCTATCAACAGAATGGCAAAAGTATATGTCAAGATAGATTTCACTCCTGCGTGGATTCTTAACGAAAAGGTAATAGATTTTGTGTTCTTAACTGATCAAGAGTCAAAGTACATTGAAAAAGAGGATAAGTCATTTGAGAAAATATCAAAGTACAACTATGTCCGTGCAGAAGCCTATGTGATGGGAAAGCAGGTTTGTGCTATTGAAGATACAGGTTTTTCCAATGTTGATCAGGTAATGGACAAACTTGTGAATATCCTACCTAAGAATATTCACAATGCTCGAGTTCAGTTCAAGATAACCAATGTTGATAAAAACTTGACTCAGATGTATCAACGTCTGATTCCATAAAACAGTTTTCTCTTTTAACTGATACTTATACAAAAAACTCAGATACAGTATGGTGCTGCATCTGAGTTTTTTAATGTACTTCTCGAACCTGGCTACAGAATGTAATTCTGCTGAATGTTTGCAAGTTTCTGTAGATCTATCAACCTGTAGCGTTTCTTGCCTGGTGACACCCTACACGGCTTTAACTTACCATTCCTAATCCACCGTTCAACATCTGCCCTACCAAACATCTTGAACGCTTTGGCCTGGCTGATTTCAAGCTGACCTTTTTCTACTTGATGTATCTTCAATGCAATCCTTGTTGCAAGATCTGTGACAAACTGGTCGTAAGTGACCGTTTTATCCGAGAATATTATTTCTGTATTATTGTTCATTGTCTATGTGCTTATGATTACGTAAATGGAGAGGCTACCTCCGTATCTAAATCGATTCGATTGCAAAGGTAGCCCCTCAGAATCATAAGAATAATAATATCAACTATATAGGTACTGGAATATAGTTGTTATATCGCTGAACATATCATATTTGCTTATCTTTCTTACATCTTAGATACTTTCTTTCAACTTCTTTACAAAAGCATTGCATGTGGCTTCAAAGCCAATATCTTCCATCTTGTTCAAGGAAGATTTTTCCTTTGCGAGTTTGACATTCTTTGCCTGTGACAACCCGCATCTGAGATGACTGGCACGAAGTGGCTGGTTATTGGCTGATGAAGAAATCAGCCTGTTCTCCTCAATAATCATCTGCCATGAGAAAGGCAATAAGCCATATTGCCTAAGAGCACCGAAGAATAGTGCGACATGTCTATTGACATTTGCTTGCAATGGTGCGTCCAGTTTGCATTTGAATAGATTTGCCATGTCATTCTCTGAGACATCCTGTCTGAAGAGTTTTGTAGTGTTGACAAAATCCGTGATGAGACTGATCTGCTTCTCTGAGAAATTGGCAAGACTCTCTCTTTCTGGCTCGATGCTGCTGCCGGTGTTAAACAGATGCTCCATCTGATGATAGTCTTCCTCATCAAAACTTCCTTTTGAAAAAAAGGAATTGACGAGGTCTCGACGTTCTTCAAGGAGTTCTTTGATGCTAAAGACGTGCATCACATGAAGACGCATTTGCTCTTCACCTGTACACGATGTAGGAAGATGGTATGCAAAGAAATCATTCACAAAACGAGAGTAATTTTTCTCTCCTTTGAGGATTTCACACTGGTACTGCTCATAAGCAGCACGATAGAGTTGCCAAAGTTCATTTTCAGGCAACTCTTTCTCTTCTTTCTTTGTACAGCTTGGATAGCATGGACACAAAAAGAGAGAGAACGAAGTTATTTTTTAACTGCTTCATTTTCTTTTTGTGTTAAGTTTATATTAAGAATAATACATGGCACACAAACGTATGCCATAGTACTGTATAATAATGTTTTCTTTCTTTTCTCATGCATATTTGTGCAAATTAGTGCAAAGTTATACAATCATGGTGCAGCCTATTCGCACCGTTGTAATAAAGTAATATATACCCTTATTATATTACTGTTTTTCTATGAGTATGATATATTCAGATGCAAATAAGTGATGAAAGGACATAAGATTCCAACCACATGAAACGAAAGTGGCTATATAGTTACTATATAACTCCTCCTATATAGTAACATCATCCCATAAAGCAACACTATCAATATACCTTTGCATTCGAATCGGTTCACGATGAGGGTGGCTCCCTCTATGTATCACTCAAAACAATTAAAGAAATGGCGAAAAAAGACATCGAGCAACTTTCAAGACGAATAGAACTCTTGGAAATGCAAATAAAAGAGTTGAAGACTGTGGATCCAGGTGTGGTGAACGAAAAGTTGAAATCGTTAGAAGATGCGATTTACACCACAAAGGAAATCCTTAACATGAAGGATGTGTGCCAATACCTTGACATATCCAAGAGTCTTCTTTACAAGCTCACTTGTAGTGGTGAAATACCTCATTTTAAGCCACGTGGTAAAATGATTTTCTTTGAGAAGAAAGAGCTAATAGCGTGGATTAAGAGGAACAAGGTAAATGACAAGGAGTTATCCAGCCTGTCCGTAAACATGGAATCAATAGAATCAAGTAAAGATGAAGAAGCGGTCAAAGAAGAACAGCATTGATGGTACCAACCTTCCAGACTCTCGTTTGGTGGAGTTGCTTGACAGGTGTGCAATATCCGTAAAGGACATTGAGACAAATAAAAAAAAACAAAATCAAGATGGAAAAAAGAGAAGATAAACCAGTGCAATTAGTTCAGAAATCGAATCTTGAACATAAGTCACTGGAAGTTTCAATGTTAGAGAAGGACGATTTCAGTGATGAAGAGTTGGAGTCCTATCTATCAAAAGGTGAAATCAAAGCAACAGACAAGGTTACAATACCTCCCAAAATTCTCTTCGTTGGAGACTGTACCATTGCCACGTTTGGAAATTTCAGTGCTTCAACAGGTAAGGCAAAAAGTAAAAAGACATTCAACATCTCTGCAATGGTAGCAGCTGCAGTTACAAATACTACAGTGCTTAACTACCGGGCGTGCCTTCCTGAGGGGAAACGGAAGATTCTCTATTTCGATACGGAACAGAGCAAATATCATTGCCATAATGTTCTGGAGCGAATCTATAAACTGTCAGGGCTTTCTGTCAAGAAGGATGACCCACGCCTTCTGTTTTGGGGGTTGCGTGAATACACGCCGAAACTTCGTATCGCTCTCATTGATTATGCTTTGAGAAAGCACCAAGAGGTAGGTCTTGTAATCATCGACGGACTCAGAGATCTGATGTATGACATAAACAATGGTAAAGAAGCCACGGATGTGATGACCGTTCTCATGGCATGGACAAGTGTGTATGACCTTCATATCCATACTGTACTCCACTTAAACAAGAACGATAACAATCCACGTGGACACATAGGTACTGAACTTGAAAATAAGGCAGAAACAGTACTGATTATCAGTAAGAACCTACAAAATAACAGTATCAGTGAGGTTAGACCTATGCACATGAGAGATAAAGAGTTCAGCACCTTTGCATTCCATATTGATGACAACAAGTTACCTGTTCTTGACAATGGCATTTCTGTGACTGTTGTAAAACGCAGGGAGAAGTCTCTTGTGAGCCTGGATAACGAAGTACATCAGGAGATATTGAGCAAGGCTTTCAAGAACAACTCTCCTACACGATACAGTGATTTGGTTGAAATGGTCTCACGTGCATATGAGGACGCAGGTTATAAGCGTGGAACAAATGGAATCAAGGACTTACTTAAACTTCTTTCAGGCAAAGGTATTATTGTGAAGCAAGATGATGCATATATTTATAAATCAGAGGGTTTTGTGAATCCAAGCACTGAAGAAATCAAGAAAGTTTAGGTTTAAGTTTAACAGGTATATATATTACATACGCGCGCGCATACACCTGCAATCACGTGTACAATTACTTATACTCAATGTAACATGACTATTGAAGAAATTAAATCTGTAAGTATTTATCAATGGATGAAAGAGAATAATTATGGGGATGGTGTCAGAAAAGGCAAGAGTATTTTCTATTGCTCCCCACTCCGCCCAGAAAATAGCCCTTCATTTGCTGTTAATATCAAAGAAAACCTATGGTATGATTTTGGAAGCGGCATTGGCGGTAATCTCATCAACCTTGTTGAACGTCTGCATCCTGCATGGTCTGAACATCAAGTTCTTTCATTTCTTCAAAGGCAAATTGAAGAAAAGAAACTGCTATACAGTAAAGATTATAACGCTGTGCTAAGAGAAGAGGAAAACAAACGTCAATGGTTAGAAGGAAAAAGAAAGGAATTTTCTGATAACTTAAACCAAGAGACATTTGTGGAAATGGTTATACCTCTGACTCATCCAGCTCTAACCGATTATATTTTCAAGAGACGTATCAGTTATAGAATCGCTCAACAATTCTGTAAAGAGGTTCACTATACTTTTCGGGGCAGAAGATACTATGCCATCGCATTCAAGAATGTAGCTAATGGTATGGAAGCACGCAATGTATTCTGCAAGCGTTGTATTGGAAAGAAGAGTATCTCTGTAATTTATGCAGACGGATCATCTCAACAGCAATGCTGCGTTTTTGAGGGATTCTTTGATTTGCTTTCTTTTCTTACGATGCAAGCAGAAATTCAAGACAACGGCATTTCCATCAATGGCTCATTTGACTACTTTGTACTCAACGGAGTTGGTGAGATCAAAATACTCATTCCTCTTTTGGAAAAATATAAGGCCATTCACTGTTATCTTGATAATGATAACGCAGGCAAGAATGCCACAAAGTCGATTATGAATGCTTACGGCAGTAAGGTTATTGATGAGTCATATCGCTATAGAGAGTACAATGATCTTAATGACTGCCTTATGGCTATGCATCGATAATCATGCATCTTTTCATTTCATGTTTACATGAGTACATGTAAACATTGATACATATATACAAATAAGTATGAAACAGAAAATCATTACGTTCGCCAATCACAAAGGAGGGGTATCAAAGACCACTTCCACAGCCTCTATCGGGGCTTGTATGGCGCAAATGGGAAAGAAAGTCCTGCTCATTGACCTCGATGGACAGGCTAATCTCACCTTGTATTTCATCCCTAACGAAGATGACGTTGAGACCAGCATCTTTGATGCTCTCGTAGATGGAGCACCATTGCCAGTGAAGCATATCAGGGACAATCTCGACCTTGTGCCATCGTCACTTGAAATGGCGAGTGCAGAGATTGCCCTGACCAATCTCTTGGCAAGAGAACAGCTGCTCAGTAGGCTTCTTGACCCAATCAGACAGGACTATGACTACATCCTCATCGACTGCCCACCTTCATTGGGCATCGTCACCACGAATGCCTTTCTTGCAGCCGATGAAATCA
>NZ_JADYTS010000097.1 GCF_021531355.1 Leyella stercorea
TCTTCCCATTCCGAACAGAGAAGTTAAGCCCGCTTGCGCCGATGGTACTGCAATGCAATGCGGGAGAGTAGGTAGCTGCCTTCTTTACTTGAGGTCTTCAAGGTCTAACGACTTTGGAGACCTTTTTTTATGCCATTATGCTACGCACTATACATTATTATATACGTACATTATATAATATATGGCTTGTTTACATACTTATTCTAAGCCCGTCATTAAAAAAACAAAAAATTAGGGTAAATCCTATATCGTTTTAGGGTTTTCCCCATACAACCTCAAAAAAGAAGCATTAATTTTGCAGTAGATAAATTAGAATTGCTTTAAACCATGCAATGTTTTGCTGGTTTTTGCATTCTAATAATAGAAAAGATACTTAAATGTAAGAGAATATGGATACACGGTTTTTATTGCTTTCGCTTATCCTTGGAGCCATGCCGCTCTGTATGGATGCTCAGGATGATGTCTATTTCACTCCAAAGAAGAGAGCGAAAACAGACATCACGTATAATAAAGAAAAGAAGGAAGTAGAACGTCCTACCTACTATTGTGGCAGCAGTCGCGACGTTGACGAATACAATCGGCGTGGCAAACTGAAGAGCTACTATCAGAAGATAGGTACCGACTCGTTGGGCAACGACATCATAGAGTTTCGTGAGGGAGACGGAACGTATGGCAAGGCCGACCTGGATTCTACCATAACAATATATCCCGGTTCGGAACGCTACTATGACGATGATATGGACAGCGACTTCATGTGGTCGCGTCGTATGAGCCGTTTTGACGGATTCTATGATCCTTGGTTCTATGGCAGCTATTGGGGACGTCCCTATTGGCGTTCATATTATGGATGGTACGACCCTTGGTATGATCCATGGTACGGTCCGTATTATTCAGGTTGGTATGGTCCATACTACTCAGGTTGGTATGGTGGCTGGTACAATCCTTGGCACTATGGCTACTATGGATGGTCATCGCCCTATTGGGGCTGGGGCGGATGGTATCGCCCAGGTGTTCGTTATATAGCAGGTGGTCCAACTGGTACACGCAACCACTCGGCAGGCGGTTCGATTTCAAATGGCAGACGCTATGGCGTGTCTAATCGCAACAGCTACGGTCGCGACTACGACATGAACAATAGCAATCGTCGCGGTAGTTTTGGCAGTCGTCGTTCAAATAATGGTACACGCAACGACCGTAATACATTCGACAACTATCAGCAGCAGACACAGCGTCCGATGTTTGAGAACCAAGGCAACTTCGGTAGCAATCGCGGCACATTCGGAGGCGGTTCAAGCTTTGGCACTAACAGAGGTTCGTTTGGCGGAGGTTCGTTCGGCGGAGGCACAAGAGGCGGAGGCTCAATGGGCGGAAGCCGTGGCGGATTTGGCAGTCGCCGATAACAAAGCCTGTCGGTTATCGGATGGCTATATGTAAATATATATAATGTAATATTTATTGATTCGTAAGAATATGAAAAAGATACTTTCTTTAATGACTGTAGCGATGCTTGGCACCGCTGTCAGCGCACAGGAGACATACGACAATGCCCAGCTTGCTACGAAAGACCTTAACGGTACTGCACGTTATGTAGGTATGGGTGGAGCTATGGAGGCACTTGGTGCAGATATATCAACTATCGGCACCAACCCTGCGGGCATCGGTATGTTCCGTCGCAGCATGGTGGCAGGTTCGTTTGGCTTCAACAGTCAGCAGGATGCCAAGTCGTTTGGCAATGCCAACAAGACAAACATGAGTTTTGATCAGGCTGGCTTTGTCTATTCAATGCGTTCGGGCAGACATTCGATGCTCAACTTCGGCTTCAACTACACCAAGAGCAAGAACTTCGATCAGATACTCACAGCAGCCGGCCGTCTTAACAATGCTTCGCAGAATAAGCTGTCGGCTATGAAGAATGCCAATGGATTTTATAGATTGGAGACCCAAAATAATAAACTTGTCAGTAACTCGGGAGCTTATAGCCAAGCTGATTATCTGTACAGCAATGTGCTTTTCAATAATATAGATAAGGCTTGGATGTCTGAAGATAAAAAAGACCCCAATTATGGTATTATTTTTAATAAAAGCGATAATACTCCTGTTTACTACAATGCTACCGGTTACGACTTCGGACGCTCTACTACAGGATATATAGGTCAGTACGATTTCAATGTTAGCGGCAACTCAAACGACCGCTTCTACTGGGGATTCACAGTAGGAATATACGACGTTCACTACAACAGCTCATCATTGTATTCAGAGAGTCTTGTTGACGGTGGTAAAGCTATTGGTGACGTAGCAATGAACGATGAGCGCAAGATTACAGGTACTGGTTTCGACGTTAAGGCGGGCTTGATATTCCGTCCGGCTGAAGAGTCGCCGTTCCGTATCGGATTGTATGTTCACACGCCTACATGGTACGACCTCACCACTCGCAACTATACCGTGCTCAACAATAATACCGATAAGGCTTATGGTTCAAGAGATCATGACAAGTCAAGCGAGTCGTACGACTTCAAGTTCTACACTCCTTGGCGTTTCGGTGTGAGCCTCGGCCATACCGTAGGCAACTATCTTGCACTCGGTGCCACATATGAATATGCCGACTATACCACCAACGACATCCGTGTCAACGATGGGGGAGAGGTTGACTATTGGGGTAACTACTATGAGACAAGTTCGCGCGATGAGGCTATGAAGCAGAACATCAAGAACTCGCTCAAGGGAGTACACACCGTCAAGGTAGGTATGGAGTTCAAGCCCGAGAAGAACTTTGCTGTTCGTCTTGGCTACAACTACCAGTCGGCTATGTACAACAAGAACGGATTTAAGGACGGAAGTCTGGAGTCGTATGGCACATACTACGCTTCGACAACCGACTATACCAACTGGAAGGACACCCATCGCTTCACAGCAGGTGTAGGATACAACTACGGCAAATTCTCGTTCGACCTTGCCTATCAGTACAGCCAGACCAATGGCGACTTCTATCCATTCATGAGTTATGTAGACAATTCAGAGCCTAAGTTTGACAATGTATGCGACGCCGTAAAGGTAAGCAACAAGCGCAATCAACTTCTGTTCACAGTAGGCTATAAGTTCTAATCACATTTAACGGTGCAAAAGTTTGGCGTAATAAAAAAAAAGCCTTACCTTTGCACCGCATTCAGAAAATGTGAGCAAGCCGATATGGCTCAGTTGGTAGAGCAACGCATTCGTAATGCGTGGGTCCCCGGTTCGAGTCCGGGTATCGGCTCCACACTTTCTTAGTGTATAATCAAACTGTTGCGGTAATAGCTCAGTTGGTAGAGCACTAGCTTCCCAAGCTGGGGGTCGCGGGTTCGAACCCCGTTTACCGCTCGTGCAATTCTCGGTAAAATCTTTCGTTTTAAATAGTAGGGCGGTTGTCAATTATGGCAATCGCCTTTTTACTTTTTTACTAATTAGGAAGTGCCAATTGTGTCATATTTTACTGCCATATATGTCATTCTTCCACTTTTTGCAACTTGCAACTGAAAGTAAAAAATGCGGTAAACAAATTTTGGCACGTTTTTGGCTATATGCTAACCGAACAGCAACGGCAAACGCCGCAAGGTTCATAACAATAAGAATATAAACAATTAAAATCATAAGAATTATGAACATTAAACCATTAGCAGACAGAGTGCTTGTACTTCCTGCACAGGCAGAAGAAAAAGTTGGCGGAATCATCATTCCTGATACAGCAAAAGAGAAACCGCAGCACGGTACTATCGTTGCCGCTGGCAATGGCACTAAGGATGAGGAAATGATTCTTAAAGAAGGTGACGAGATTCTTTACGGCAAATATTCGGGCACAGAGCTTGAGGTTGAGGGTACAAAGTACCTCATCATGCGTCAAAGTGACGTTCTTGCCGTAGTTCAGAAGTAATTCAAAACTCAAAATTCTTAATTCATAATTCGCGTAAGCGAACAATTCAACATTCAACATTTAACATTCAACATTTGAATAATCATGGCTAAAGAAATTAAATACAATATAGACGCCCGCGACCTGTTGAAGAACGGTGTCGACAAATTGGCTAATGCAGTTAAGGTTACACTCGGCCCGAAAGGTCGCAATGTAGTTATCGAGAAGAAGTTCGGTGCTCCGCAGATTACTAAGGACGGTGTTACTGTAGCTAAGGAAGTGGAGCTTGAGGACAAGTTTGAGAACACAGGTGCCCAGCTCGTTAAGAGCGTAGCAAGCAAGACCGGCGACGATGCAGGCGACGGTACAACAACCGCTACCATCCTTACACAGGCCATCGTAACAGAGGGTTTGAAGAACGTTACTGCTGGTGCCAATCCTATGGACTTGAAGCGTGGTATCGACAAGGCTGTTGCAGCCGTAGTAGACCACATCAAGGAGACTGCTGAGATTGTTGGCGACAACTACGACAAGATTGAGCAGGTAGCTACCGTTTCTGCCAACAACGATCCTGAGATAGGCAAGCTTTTGGCTGACGCTATGCGCAAGGTATCTAAGGATGGTGTTATCACTATCGAGGAGAGCAAGAGCCGCGACACCAGCATCGGTGTTACAGAGGGTATGCAGTTCGACCGTGGCTACTTGAGTGGCTACTTCGTTACAGATGCTGACAAGATGGAGTGCGTTATGGACAACCCATACATCCTTATCTATGACAAGAAGATAAGCAATCTCAAGGATCTTCTGCCTATCCTGCAGCCGGCAGCTGAGAGCGGACGTCCGATGCTCATCATTGCAGAGGATGTTGACTCAGAGGCATTGACCACATTGGTAGTAAACCGTCTGCGTGGTGGCTTGAAGATTTGTGCTGTTAAGGCTCCTGGCTTCGGCGACCGTCGTAAGGCTATGCTCGAGGATATCGCTACATTGACTGGTGGCGTTGTCATCAGCGAGGAGAAGGGTCTGTCTTTGGACAAGGCTACACTCGACCTCTGCGGTACTTGCGAGAAGGCTACTGTAAGCAAGGACAACACTACTATCGTAGGTGGTGCCGGTCAGAAGGAGCTTATAGCCGACCGTGTTGCACAGATCAAGAACGAGATAGCCAACACCAAGAGCTCTTACGACAAGGAGAAGCTTCAGGAGCGTCTTGCAAAGCTCGCAGGTGGCGTAGCAGTTCTGTATGTTGGTGCTAACAGCGAGGTTGAGATGAAGGAGAAGAAGGACCGCGTTGACGACGCTCTCTGTGCTACACGTGCAGCTATGGAGGAAGGCGTTGTTGTAGGTGGCGGTACTACATACATTCGTGCTCAGAAGACTCTTGAGAACCTGAAGGGCGACAATGCCGACGAGCAGACTGGTATCAACATCGTACGTCGTGCTATCGAGGAGCCGCTTCGTCAGATTGTGAAGAACGCAGGTGGCGAAGGTGCCGTTGTTGTTCAGAAGGTTCGTGAGGGCGAAGGCGACTTCGGTTACAATGCTCGTAAGGACGTTTATGAGGACTTGCGCGAGGCTGGAGTTATTGACCCGGCTAAGGTTGAGCGTGTAGCTCTTGAGAATGCTGCTTCTATCGCAGGTATGTTCCTCACCACTGAGTGCCTCATTTGCGACAAGCCTGAGGAAAAGGCTCCCGCAATGCCTATGGGCCAGGGTGGCATGGGCGGCATGATGTAATTCGCAAAGAACGACATTATATCCCCAATATATAACCAAACAAAAAAGGTTGCAGACCATTATGGTTTGCAACCTTTTTTTTGTGATAGGAGTTTGTGGCATCCTATGTTTGTTTGATGTTTATTTCTTTACCTTACCGGCTACAAATTCACCGTTAGTAATCTTGTCGAGAGACAGCGAATAGAACACCATGTCGTAGCCACCCTTTTGATGAGTCTCCTCGTAGAAGAAGGCGATGTTGCCGTCGTTCATCTGTTCCATAGTAGAGTAGGCTGAATCGGTGTTGCTCAGACGGAAAGTCTTCCATCCCTTAGTCAGCAGTTCGGGCGAAGAATAGTCGGCTGTCGAAGCCAGCTCCTTATAGTATATGCCCACATAGTTGCGCTTGGCATCCATCGGGACAGAGTAGAGCAGCACGTTGGTCTTCTTGCCGTCGGCCTTGCGTACAGCGTTCACGATGAGCACTTCGCCGTTGCACATAGCCGACTTGTACATTGGGTCGAGATTGGCAGCAGTCTGCCATTGTCCTTCGGCACGCTTTGCGTTGCTATACTTGAATATGTTGAATATACGGCCGGCACCGCGCTGCGAGCGGCTGCACAGCAGAACGTCACCATTGGGCAGTTCTTCGATTTTTGCCTCGTCACCGAATTTTGCCGGACGGGCTTCAGCGCCACCCAGCGGAGTCCAGTTGTGTCCGAAGTCGTCAGAGTAGAGCACTACGTTGCCTACGTTTGTACACAGAGCCGAGTATATGCGGTTGTACTTGCCTGCCTTAATCTTGGCGCTCTGGCAGATGCGGCCTGACGAGAAGAACAGCTTGTGAACGGCACCGTTCATGAGCTTGTATATCTGGTCGGTAATTTCCTCGCCCTTCCAGTTGAATCCATCCTTGCTGTAGTAGCGTCCTACACGGTTGGGATTCTTCAGTGTTGACTGCCAGTACCACACGTTGCCTGAAGCACACATCATGAGCATCTCGCCGGTCTTGCGGTCGGTCACCACTGCAGCGTCGCCGTGAGCCACGTCAAACGGAATATTGTCACCACCGCCCTTAATGACGGTTTGCTCCTTGCTCCAGGTGCGTCCGTTGTCGGTGCTGCACTTTGCCACTACGTCAATCACACCACCGCCAACGTCGGTGCGGCACGGACGGAAGTCGGTGAAAGCGAAAATGCTGCCGTCCTTAGCCTTAGCCAGTGCGGGGATGCGGTAGCAGGTTGACACTGTGTCGCTCTTGAACAGTACGGTCTGTGCAGAAGCGTCAGTTACGAATAATGCTGCTGCAACGATGGCAGACATCACACAAAGTTTTCTTTTCATAATTCTGAGGTATTTTTTGATTTAGATTTATTTTGAGAGTAGTTGCTTGGTCTCTATTATGTCAGCGTGTTTTATGTTAGCGTGTTTAATTTGTTGGCAAAATTAATTAAATTATTTTATATAACATATATAATTAAGTAAATTTTATAGTTAAATATGATTTGTATATGATTAATAGGCAAGCGTTATATATAATTAAAAACTATATTAGGGTACGTATTTTACGTAATATTTTTGTAACTTTACACACGTTTTTCTTTATACGAACGTAGCAATCTGCACCCTCCCAATGACGAAAAATAAAAATACTATATATAATGTTATTCAAATGGAATTACAAGCCACCTACGAAAGAGGAGAAACAGGCGGCTGACGAACTGGGGGCGAAGCTGAATGTCAGCCCGATACTCGCCCAGTTGCTCATGCTAAGGGGCATCACAACAGAGTCAGCGGCCAAGCGATTCTTCCATCCGCAGCTGGCCGACCTTATCAATCCGTTCCTCATGAAGGATATGGACCTGGCCGTCGACCGCCTTAACGACGCTATGGGGCGCAAGGAGCGCATCCTGGTGTATGGCGATTACGACGTAGACGGATGCACGGCGGTAGCGCTGGTGTATAAGTTTATACAGCAGTTCTACTCCAACATCGAGTATTATATTCCCGATCGCTACGATGAGGGATATGGTGTAAGCAAGAAGGGCATTGACTATGCCAAGGAGACGGGCGTAAAGCTCATCATTATTCTTGACTGTGGCATCAAGGCCATTGAAGAGATAGCCTATGCAAAGAGTCTCGGCATCGACTTCATCATTTGCGACCATCACATGCCCGATGACGAATTGCCGCCCGCTGTAGCCATACTCAACCCCAAGCGTCCAGACGACACCTATCCATTCAAACATCTTTGCGGATGTGGGGTCGGATTCAAGTTTATGCAGGCATTCGCAAAGAACAACGGCATTCCGTTTGCACGGCTCATCCCATTGCTCGATTTGTGTGCTGTGAGCATTGCCGCCGACATCGTTCCGGTGACTGAGGAGAACCGAATTCTGGCTTTCCACGGTCTGAAGACGCTCAATCAGAACCCAAGTATCGGTTTGAAGGCCATAATCGACATCTGCGGTCTTGGCGGACGCGAGATTTCGATGAGTGATATCGTGTTCAAGATAGGTCCGCGCATCAATGCCTCGGGACGTATGGAAAGTGGTCGCGAGAGTGTGGATTTGCTTGTGGAGAAGGACTTTTCGCACGCTCTTGAAAAGGCAAAGCACATCGACTGCTACAACGACAAACGCAAGGACATTGACAAGCAGATGACCGAGGATGCCAACCACATTGTTTCGCGACTGGAGAGCCAACGCCATCAGTCGTCTATTGTGCTCTATGATGAGCACTGGAAAAAGGGTGTGATAGGCATTGTGGCTTCGCGACTGACCGAAATATATTTCCGTCCGACTGTAGTGCTCACCCGCGATGGTGACTTTGCCACGGGGTCGGCACGCAGCGTTACGGGTTTTGACATATACTCTGCCATAAAGAGCTGTCGTGACCTGCTCGTCAACTTTGGCGGACACACCTATGCTGCCGGGCTGACGTTGCGTTGGGACGACATTCAGGAGTTCCGTCGCCGTTTCCAGAAGTATGTCGACGAACACATACAGCCCGAACAGACTGAGGCGATGCTCAATATTGATGCCGAGATTGACTTCCGCGACATCACTAAGAAACTACACAATGACCTGAAGCGTTTTGCACCATTTGGTCCTTGCAATACTAAGCCGCTCTTCAGCACTGTAGGCGTCTACGACTACGGTACGAGCAAGGTGGTGGGACGCGAGCAGGAACATATCAAGCTCGAACTGGTCGACTCCAAATCGAGCAATGTTGTCAACGGTATTGCTTTTGGACAAAGCGCCTCGGCACGCTACATCAAGTCAAAGCGCAGCTTCGACATTGCTTATACTATTGAGGACAATGTGTTCAAGCGCAACATGGTGCAGCTGCAGATTGAGGATATCAGGCCGACGGAGGAGGAGTAAGCCCCACCCCCGGCCCCTCCCCCGCAGGGAGGGGAGTGGTATGCTTTGATT
>NZ_JADYTS010000098.1 GCF_021531355.1 Leyella stercorea
AGCGTTAGTTTTGTAACTTAATGGGTGATTTCAGCATCTGTTTTTCGGAACATCTAACTGGACACCCTATTTACTTAATGAACTCCTTTACAATCTGTAGTGTTTCTTCTACAGCCTTGTCGAGGTCGTCGTTGATGACAATGCGGTCGAACTTCGATGCCTGCGACAACTCGAATGTGGCACGCTCAATGCGCTGTTCAATTACTTCGGGAGCGTCGGTGGCGCGTCCGGTGAGTCGGTGGCGCAGCTCGTCGATAGATGGCGGCTGAATGAAAATGCTCAGCGCGCGGTCGCCGTAGTACTGTTTGATATTGCATCCGCCCTTCACGTCAACGTCGAATACTACGTTCTCGCCACGTGCAGCCTGCGTTTCCACCTGCTGCTTCAGCGTTCCGTAGAAGCGGTCTTGATACACCTCTTCATATTCAAGGAACTCGTCGCGGGCTATGCGCTCACGGAATTCTTCGGGAGTAATGAAGAAATACTCTACACCATTTTGTTCTGTGCCGCGTGGCTGACGCGATGTGCATGATATCGAAAATGCCAAATGCAACTCTGGGTGCTGCATCAGTCGGTTGATGATTGTGCTCTTGCCGCTGCCACTTGGAGCGGAGAATATTATGAGTTTGCCCATTGAGAGTATTGAATTTTGAGTTTTGAATGTTGAATTTTGAATTGGTCGGCTGCGCCGATTTGGAATTGTTCAATTTTGAATTATTCCAGTTGAGAATTTTGAATTTTGAGTTTTGAATTTTGAATTTATGTCCATCCAATTCAAAATTGGATAATTCAACATCGGCGCAGCCGACCAATTCAACACTCAACATTCAACATTCCACATTTCTTTAAAGCGCGTTCAGCACCTGTTCCTTTATCTGTTCCAGTTCGTCCTTCATCTTAACGACAATGTTCTGCATCTCGGCGTTGTTGCTCTTCGAACCGGTGGTGTTGATTTCGCGACCCATTTCCTGAGCAATGAATCCGAGTTTCTTGCCCTGACCGTGTCCTTCTGCCATAGTCTCGCGGAAGTAGCGAAGGTGGTTGGCAAGACGTTGCTTCTCCTCACTGATGTCAAGCTTCTCGATGTAGTAGATGAGTTCCTGCTCAAGGCGGTTCTTGTCATACTCTACGTCGGGTATCTGCTTCAGTCCGTCAACGATGCGTGCTCGTATTTTCTCTACACGTGCCTTCTCGTACGGCTCAATGCTGAGCAGGAGTTGCTCTATATTGTCAATCTTCTCGCCGAACTTCTTCTCAAGAGCAGCGCCTTCCTGGGTACGGAATGCAACGAGCTGGTCGATAGCTTCGTTGATTGCAGCATTTGCCACCTGCCATTCTTCGGGAGTGAGCGTTTCGGTCTCTGCCTTCGACATGATGTCGGGCATACGCAGAAGAGTCACAAACCAGTCGGCAGGCAACGGAATCTGGCACTGCTCTGCCACGTTCTTTATCTGCTGGCAGTAGTTCTTGGCCAGTTCGGTGTTGATGTTTGTAGCGTCGGTGTCGGCATCCTTCTCCACCCAAATGGCGAAGTCGACCTTGCCGCGCAGCAAGTGCTGCTGAATGTTCTGACGTATTTCCATCTCCTTTTCGCGATAGAGCGGGGCGATGCGAGTGGACAGATCAAGCGCCTTGCTGTTGAGCGACTTTATCTCAACGTTGATTTTCTTTCCGTTATAGACTGCGACAGACTTGCCGTAGCCAGTCATTGATAGTATCATATTTATTATATATGTGTAACTGTGGGTTGTTTAGTCACGGTTGTTGCCGAATATGCGCAGCAAGTAGAGGAAGAGGTTGATGAAGTCGAGATACAGACTCAAGGCTCCAATCAGCGCGAGCTTCTGTGCGCTCTCGCCTGCGTCGGGGGCAGCCTGGCACATCTGCTTGATCTTCTGGGTGTCGTAAGCTGTAAGACCTACGAATACGAGCACGCCAACGTAGCTCAGGATGAGGTCGAGACTACTGCTTGCCACGAACATATTGACTACTGAGGCAATGATGATGCCCAACAAAGCCATAAACAGAAGCTTACCCATTGAGGTGAGGTCGGTCTTGGTGGTATAGCCAACGAGTGCC
Organism: Leyella stercorea; assembly: GCF_021531355.1. Classification (GTDB taxonomy): domain Bacteria; phylum Bacteroidota; class Bacteroidia; order Bacteroidales; family Bacteroidaceae; genus Prevotella. The sequence continues at coordinate 2,080 of NZ_JADYTS010000098.1, forward strand.
ATTGCACCGAATGTTCCGGCTGTGATGAAGAACACCTTGCCGATAGTTGCCACTGAGAAGGCGAAGAATATCGATGACAGTGTAGCACCGTTAATCACCGAATAGAGTATGAACAGCATTGTTGCGGTCGACAACGACAGGCGGTTGATGGCACCGCTAATGGCGAATACGAGAGCAAACTCGGCTATGATAAGTCCGAAGAATGTCACCTTGCTTGAGAATATCAGCGACAGAATTGTCGGCGATGTAGCGACACCGTAAGCTGTGAGGCCCGTTATAGCAAGTGCGAGTGTCATCCACACGAATACTTTGCGCATAAGTGCGGGGAAAGCTGTGGACATAGCGAAATCTTTGTTGCGCAGCGAGTCAACGTCGTACCAGTTTTCTTGTTTCATAATTGTTGTCTTAATTGGTTTGTACTTTTATTATAAACATATGGTATAGGGCGTGTGCCCTACCATATATTTGGCAAATAGCGTGCCGAAACATTACATTATGCCAATCCACCTCAGCACGTCGTTGAGGTTGGCTACAATCATAAGCAGCATCAGTATGCCTATGCCAATGTATTCGGCGCGTATCATGAAGTTCTCCGACGGTTTGCGGCGTGTTATCATCTCGTAGAGCAGGAACAGTACGTGTCCGCCGTCAAGAGCCGGAATCGGCAGTATGTTCATGAATGCGAGGATGATGCTCAGGAATGCTGTCATGAGCCAGAACTTGTGCCAGTTCCATACGTCGGGGAACATGCTGCCGATTGCACCGAATCCTCCGAGCGACTTGGCACCCTCGGCTGAGAAGATGTATTTCATATCGCCGACGTATCCAGAGAGCACGTTGCATCCGTACTTGATGCCTGCAGGGAAGCTCTCGAAGAATCCGTATTCGATGTGTGTCACCTTATCTGCTGGCAACAGTGGCATATATCCGAACTTCAAATCGTCCTTGAGCACTCCCTTTCGGGTCAGTGTGCATGTCTGGTCGCCTGCCTGGCGCGCCAGAGTGACTGTAACGGTCAGCGCCTTGAGGCTGTCCTGATGTGTCTTGGCATAATCGAGCACGTCGTCAATGCGTCCTACTTCATACTGGAAGTCGTTGAACGATGTGATGCGCTTGCCGTTGAGCGATGTGATGATGTCGCCCTTGCGGAATCCCATGTGCTCTGCCAGCGATCCGGTAAGCACGCTGTCGACGCGAGCCTCGATGAACTGAGTCATGAATGGAGGTGTCGACTTGAACATATTGAGCAAGTCGAGGTCGCCAGGCATTGCTATGCTCACTTGCTTGCCGTCACGAATTACGTAAGCCTCGCGTGCAGTAGCCATCTCGCGGAACATGTCTGCACCGAATTTCTTGAATTCGCCCTGGTCGGTTCCTACCAGAATGTCGCGGTCTTGGAATCCGAGAGCCTTGGCTTCTTTATTGAACTTCATTCCGAGCGGCATGTCCTTAGGCTTCACATAGTCGTCGCCCCATGTGAAAAGACACATTGCGTAGAGGAACAATGCAAGCAGGAAGTTGACCAATACGCCACCAATCATAATCAGCAGACGCTGCCATGCAGGCTTAGAACGGAACTCCCAAGGCTCAGCTGGCTTCTGCATCTGATCGGTATCGAACGATTCGTCGATCATACCCGATATCTTGCAGTAGCCGCCCAAAGGCAGCCAGCCTATACCGTATGTCGTGTCGCTCTTGCGAGGTTTGAACTGGAAGAGGTGAAACCAAGGGTCGAAGAACAGGAAGAACTTCTCAACTCTTACACCGAAGAGTTTTGAGAAGAAGAAGTGTCCGCCCTCATGGAGCAGCACAAGAATAGAAATTGCCAGCATGAACTGCAGCAATTTGATAAGGAAAATTTCCATTAATTATTGATTCGTAATGATTATTTATTATTTGTAATACTACAGGAGTTCGCTCGCAATGCGGCGTGCCTCTGCGTCAGTAGCTACATAGTCGTCGTATGTAGGACGTGCTATGAACTTAGCTTTCTGCATAGTAGCCTCGATAATCTCGCCCATCTGCAGGAATCCGCAGCGGTCGTGACGGAACGCTTCGTTTGCTATCTCGTTGGCAGCATTGACGATACACGGCATGTTGCCACCCTGATTGATTGCCTCGTAGGCCATTTGCAGACAGCGGAACTTCTGCATGTCGGGCTCGAAGAATTCGAGTGGCTGCTTGAACAGGTCGAGTCGGTCGCCATTCAGTGGCAATCGGTCGGGGTAAGAGAATGCATACTGTATGGGCAGACGCATGTCGGGAACACCCAATTGTGCCTTGACCGCACCGTCGCTGAACTGTACTGCACTGTGAACTATTGACTGCGGATGAACAAGAACTTGTATGCGGTCGGCGCTGACACCGAACAGCCACTTTGCTTCAATCACCTCAAAGCCCTTGTTCATCATTGAAGCAGAGTCGATGGTAATCTTCGCTCCCATGTCCCATGTAGGATGTTTCAGAGCGTCGGCAGCCTTAACATCGCGCATTTGTTCGAGAGTGAACTTGCGGAAGGGACCGCCCGAGGCAGTAAGCAATATCTTGTCGATTTCGTTGCGACCCTCGCCCACCAGACTCTGGAATATGGCAGAGTGCTCGCTGTCTACCGGCAGGATGTTGACACGATATTCATTGGCCAACTGACAAATCAGTTCGCCAGCCACAACCAATGTTTCCTTGTTGGCAAGGCAGATGGTCTTGCGAGCCTTTATGGCGTGTATTGTCGGCGACAGTCCGGCATAACCCACCATAGCGGTGAGCACCATGTCGATGGGCTGTGCCTCTACAATCTCGTCGAGAGCCTTCGCTCCGGCATAAACCTTCACTTCGGGGCAGTCAGCCAGCAGCGCCTTGAGAGCTTCGTAGTGCTGTTCGTTGGCTATGACTACAGCCGCAGGGCGGAATTCTCGCGCCTGTTCGGCCAGTTTCATATATTGATTGTTGGCCGTGAGGCAGTAAGCCTCGTATCGGTCGGGATGTTGCTTGATTACGTCCAGGGCCTGAGTGCCGATCGAACCGGTAGAGCCGAGGATGCAAATTTGTTTTTTCATATCTCTATTTTCTGTTGACGAGTTTATATATCCAGCAAGCCTTCTGGCAGCTGCATTGTTATCTGTCTGTGCTCGGTGTCAACGCTGGTAATCAGTTCGTCGCTTGCCGGGATGAGGATGTCGTCGCCGTCGGCAGTGACAAGTTCGAAGAGCGTGTTGATGGTAGAGTCGTCCACGGAGTGAATCTCGCCCACCGTCTTGCCCGAAGAGGCATCCACCACATGAAAGCCCACAATAGCAGCCCACGACAGCGAGTCGGAGTCAGAGTCGCTATGCTCGCGTGGAAAGTACACATCGCATCCGGTCAGTGTGCGAGCCTTGTCTTGTGTGGTCACGTCTTCAAATCGCACAAGGGCCGTTTCGTCGGTCTTGAATCTATACTCGTCCATGAAGAACGGCACGAGAATGCCGTCCATGTCGAGAATGAGATAGTCGGCGTCGGTACGGTCGAACACGTCGTCGTCGAAATGGAACGACACCTCTCCGTCTACGCCGTGCGGTTTGCCTATGCGTCCGATTTTATATACAGTTTCTTTTTTTATCATATTATTGTTAGCTGAGCCTTGACTTAGTTGTCTTACTCTCTTCTGATCTTGGCACCCAGAGCATTGAGACGGCCCTCAATGTCTTCATAGCCACGGTCAATCTGGGCTATGTTGTCGATGCGGCTTGTGCCTTTGGCACCCATTGCAGCAATAAGCAGAGCGATACCGGCACGTATGTCGGGGCTTGTCATTCTGCGGGCGCGTAACTGGCGTTTGCGGTCGTGGCCTACGATTACGCATCTATGCGGGTCGCACAGGATAATCTGGGCACCCATATCTATCAGCTTGTCGACGAAGAACAGACGGCTCTCGAACATCTTCTGATGTACCAGTACCGAGCCGCGAGCCTGAGTAGCCACCACGATGAGCACCGAAAGGAGGTCAGGTGTGAGTCCCGGCCACGGTGCATCTGCCAAAGTCAGAATGGTGCCGTCGATGAACGAGTCGACGATGTAGTGCGGCTGACGTGGGATGAAGAGGTCGTCGCCCTCTACTTTTATCTTAACGCCCAGTCGGCGGAATGTGTCTGGAATGATACCAAGCTCACGTACGGCACAATTCTTGATGCGTACGCCGTCGCCCACCATTGCTGCCATACCGATGAACGAGCCTACCTCAATCATGTCAGGCAGAATACGGTGCTCGGCACCATGCAGCGACTTGACACCTACGATGGTAATCAAGTTTGACGCGATGCCCGAAATGTTGGCACCCATGGCGTTGAGCAGGTGGCACAACTGCTGTACGTAAGGTTCGCAAGCTGCGTTGTATATAGTTGTAGTGCCCTCAGCCAGTACGGCAGCCATAATGATGTTGGCTGTACCCGTAACCGACGCCTCGTCGAGTAGCATGTATGTACCCTTGAGTTGTTGTGCCTCGATGTTGAACACCTTGCGCTCCTCGTCGTTGACAAACTTGGCTCCGAGGTTCTTGAATCCCAGAAAGTGAGTGTCAAGACGTCGGCGTCCTATCTTGTCGCCACCCGGTTCTGCTACCGAAGCGTGTCCGAAGCGTCCGAGCAGCGGTCCCATGAGCAGTACGCTGCCTCTGAGAGCGGCACACTTCTGCACATACTCGTCGCTGTCGAGATATTCGAGGTTGATGTCATCGGCCTGGAATGTATAGTCGTTGCGCGAGTTGCGTGTCACCTTTACACCGATTTCTTCGAGCAACTTGATAAGGTTGTTGACGTCGAGAATGTCGGGTATGTTGGTGATGTGCACCGGTTGGTCGGTGAGCAGCGTAGCTGCAATCACCTCAAGTGCCTCGTTTTTGGCTCCCTGCGGAATGATGGTTCCGCTGAGTGTATGTCCACCCTCAATTATGAATGTTTCCATAATAATGGTCTTGATGTTAGAGTGTGTGTATGAGTGATGTGTTTATCTGCGGCGGCGCTGTTTGCGCTCGGGTGTGTTGCGGTTGTTCTGTGTGCGGTCGAACTTGAAGTTGTCAAGGTCGAGCTGCACCTTGCCGGCAGTATATCCCGCCAAGTCTGATGCCACCTTTTCGTTGTCGCTCGATCCGTGTCCCCACTGTACGAGGTCGCGTTTCATCTGGTTGGCTGCCAGTCGTATCAGTTCGGTACGTTCCTTACCTTCTGGCATTGTCTTGAGCATATCGAATACTTCGAACATCAGTCCGCCGTAGTGGCGCACCGGTATGCGGCGCATGGGGTAGGGTATTGGTTTGGGCTTCTCCAGCATCGAGCGTGCCTCGTTTATGTCGAAGGGATAGTCGATATCGAGTTTGAACTGGCTCATCAGTGCCAGGTGGTCCCACAGCTTGCGACGGAATGATTCAGCGTCACCCGTGCGTGGCATCATGCGTTCCATAACGGCAATGATGGTGTTGGCGCAGCGTTGGCGGTCGGCGCGGTTGGGCAGCGACACGCAGTGGTCAATCATCTGTTGCACCTCACGTCCGTATTCCGGCAGAATTAGGCGTTCGCGCTGTGTGTTGTAATCGAGTCCTTTTATATTCATAATACTATAACAATTTCTTGGGCTGATGGGCTACAAAGTCCTTCAGATAGAATGGTACAAAATATGCCACGTCCTCGTATTTCTCTTGTGCTATGCGTCTTTCGGCTATAGGGAACATCCATTTTGCCAGTGGCTCGACACCCTTGATGAGTCGTGCGTTGGGATGGTTTATCACCTCCATGCACTTCTCGGCCCCGTTTCCGAAGAAGTATACGGGTCCGCGGTCGAGATATTCGCGATAGGTTTCTGCATCTACCACATCGGCCTGAATGCCACGCACCTCGTGCAGGGCGCGGTCGTATACAGCCGAATAAACCTCCATGCGGCGTGCGTCAATCATCGGGCACAGCAATGCACCCTCCTCTACCTCCTCGCGCAGAAGCACAGGCACAGCCATGAGTTCGAGTGTAGGCACGGCAATAAGCTTTAAGTCCTGACCGAAGCAAATGCCCTTGGCCATCGATGCGCCAATGCGCAGACCTGTGTATGAGCCCGGACCGCAGCTTACGGCTACTGCGTCGAGCGGAATGGCATGGCTGTCGGCAAACGACAATGCCTCGTCGACAAATGTGCCGAGCTTCACTGCATGGTTGGGACCCTCATGGTCTTCTTGGGAGAAAATACATGCTCCGTCTTGGCTGACGGATACTGAGCACACATCAGTGCTCGTTTCAATATTCAAAATACACGACATGCTAAAACTTTTTACTTTCGTGGACTTTACTCCTAACCGTATGGCTGCAAATACAAAACTATATGCCACTCTCGGCTAACATTGTCCTCAATATAAATATATATATTGTTGGTATGTGAAATATTTCAGTGCAAAGATAGTGTAAATCGTGCGCATTACAAAGAGAATTTATTCATTTTTGGTTAAAAACAGTTTGTAGGTTACTGAAATGAGGGTGTGTCATAATTGACTATGGTCATTTATGGTGCACCCTCCTTTTGTATATCGTTTAGCGAGAGC
>NZ_JADYTS010000099.1 GCF_021531355.1 Leyella stercorea
AATCATACCACTCCCCTCCCTGCGGGGGAGGGGCCGGGGGTGGGGCTTTTCCCTTTTTGTTTTTACTCTTTCACAAACTCTGCGTATATCTTGTCCGCAATCTCCTTCATCTCTTCAGCTTCAAGCTTGAGCTTGGGATTGCTGAACAGCATGTCCTTCTCCGACTGCATAGGGATGAGGTGGATGTGGGCATGAGGCACTTCCAGTCCGAGAACGGCCTGGCCTACCTTGATGCATGGGAATGCGCGCTTGATAGCCACAGCCACCTTCTTGGCGAATACCTGGTATTCGGCTATCTCGTCGTCGTCCATGTCGAAGATATAGTCTACTTCGCGGCGCGGAATTACGAGGGTATGCCCCTTCACCAATGGGTTGATGTCGAGAAAAGCGTAGAACTTGTCGCTCTCGGCGCACTTGTAGCTGGGAATCTCACCAGCTGCGATTTTTGAGAAAATATCCATATCGTTTAAGTTTTTAATGAGTATTCTCGACGGTGTTTAAACCCGTCTCAGCGGAGTTTTATTCCACTGTGATCTTGTCGATACGCAGGTGGATAGTGCCGCGTGGAATCTTGATTTCCACCTCGTCGCCCACCTTATGGTTGAGCAGTCCCTGTGCTATAGGGGTTGTGATAGAGATTTTGCCCTCGCGCAGATTGGCCTCGCTCTCGCTCACGATGGTGTAGGTCATCTTGGCTTTGTTGGCCAGATTGGTCATTTCCACCTTTGAGAGAATCTGTACAGAATCGGTGCTCAGACGCGACGGGTCTATAATCTTGGCCTCAGAGATAGCCATCTTGATGCGGTTGATTTTTTCCTCAAGATGAGCCTGTGCCTCCTTGGCGGCATCATACTCTGCATTCTCGCTAAGGTCGCCCTTGTCGCGTGCCTCTGCGATGGCGGCCGATGCCTTTGGGCGCTCTACTGATTCGAGCTGTTTGAGTTCGGCTACGAGCTTGTCGTAACCTTCTTGTGACATGTAAGCCATAATTGAAAATTTGATTAATTTATTATTTTGTTTTTTCGAAAGGCAATAAAAAAAACAAGAATTCCGACACTGGTCCTGCTGTCGGAATTCTCATTTTCCTGTTGCTCTAAAGTTAATATCTTGACTTTAGGTGTGCCAACCAGATGTGTGTGCTTGTTGGTGGCACTCCGTATGTATTGTCCGTGAATGTTTTGCAAAGATAGACATTTAAATCCATATAAACAAGACTTTCAGTCGAAAAACTTGTTTTTACGGTTTGTAAATTTACAAAACTATCAAAAAATGGTATTAACAAACGGTAAATGATTTTGGGCTGCGCTTGCTTTTTCATATCTTTGTAGACATGAAGAGATTGTTTTTGGCACTGGCGCTTTACATATGCACAGAGTCGGCACACGCACAACACCATATTGTAATTGCCGACATGGATACACGACTGCCCCTCACGGGTGCAATCGTGTCTACTGATGCGGGCGAACGTGCCGTAAGCAATCATTTTGGACGTGTCAGCCTGGAACGGGCATGCCGCAGTGCTACGGTGTCTGCCAAGAACTATATGCAGCGTCGTGTGGGCGTTGCCGATATGGCGCGCGATACAATCCTGCTCATACCACAGGAGGTGGTGCTCGATAATGTCGATGTCACTGCCCCTAAGCTGGGCTTCGACATGCAGAAGGCTCTGCGCTCGGTCAAGGAGAACGCCAAGCTCAACGAGCAGGCCCAAAAGGGCTTTGACATGCTTGGCGTGTTCTCGCTGATGTTTCCGTCGAAGAAGAAGTCGCGTGCCGAGAAAATCAAGAAGATTCTTGAACGCTATTGAACATAAAACAAATCATCAAATATAAATCTATTGTAAAGTAAAGTATTGAACGTATGAAGATTCTACCAGCCAATCCAACGCATGCCGCCGACATTGCGCGGCTCATCATTACCGCTATGACCGACGACTGCTGCCAGTTTCTTGTCGGACCTAATCACACACTCGAAGATTTCTACAACACCATGCTCCGACTTGTGCTTATGGACGACTCGCAGTACAGCTGGCGCAACGCCTTTGTGGCTGTCGACGACGAAGCTGCTCCAGACGACATCGAACACGCTCCGGTGGCAGGAGCCATTGTGGGATACGACGGAAAGGATCTGCACCGTCTGCGCCGCAGATTCCAGGAGGCTGCCATGGCCGACTGGCAGATGGACTACTCCAACATGGACGACGAGACCGCCGAGGGCGAATTCTATCTCGACTCCCTTGCCGTATATCCTCACTATCGCAAGCGCGGCATAGCCTCACAACTGCTCAATCGTTTCATCGAACATGCTGCAAGTCTCGGACTGCCTGCCGCTTTGCTTGTAGACAAGGGCAACCCCTCAGCCGAACGTCTGTACACCTCGTTGGGTTTCGAGTATTGCAACGACGCCACATGGGGCGGACACGCCATGCGTCATCTTGTGCATAAATTAAAGTAAGGAGAGTATAGCTCCTATACAATATTTGCATTTCCAGCATTGTTGGATACAAATGTATGAACCTCATTGCAGAGGTTGTTTTCTTATATGTTACAGCAAGCATCCAGATAGTCGGCCAGCATAATCCAGCCTGTTGCATGCTCCTTCTGCAGCCAGATTTCAAAAATCACATCAATAAATGCTGTAAAATGCTTTCACCATGTGAATGAGGATAAGGCACGAAGCAGACAACTAACAATAGTGCCAAAAATATGGCTACGATTATTACCGTCCCCCATTTTACAAGCGACGGAGGAATTTCGCCTAAAAGATTGCGGACTTTCTCTGAACGTAATTCTATATCACTGGGTCTCTTCTTTCTCATATTCTTATTCTATAATTGTTAATACTACCGATAATAAGTTAGCTATTCAGTTTCCAAGCTCAAGCTGATTCTTGACTAAGTTATAGTATGCGCCTCTCTTTTCAATAAGAGAAGCATGATTGCCGGTTTCAACTATCTTTCCTCCATCGACAACAATTATTTGGTCAGCATTTTTTACTGTCGATAAACGATGTGCCACCACAACTACTGTACGTCCTTTATAGAACTCGTCAAGGTTCTCAACTATTGCCCTCTCGTTTCTTGCATCAAGAGCATTAGTGGCTTCGTCTAAGAAAATAAAATCAGGCTTCTTATAGACTGCGCGAGCTATAAGTATGCGTTGCTTTTGGCCTTGGCTCAGTCCGACTCCGTCACGCCCGATAAGAGTGTTGTATTTCAATGGGAGCGACATTATATAATCATGTATGTTGGCTATCCGTGCGGCCTGTTCCAAACGCTCCACATCCACTTCTCCGTCATCAACTGCGATATTCCGGGCTATGGACTCGGAGAATATCACTCCGTCCTGCATGACCACTCCACAATGGCGACGCCACCACTTGAGGTTGTATTCATTAATGTTTCGTCCTGCTATAGAGATAGAACCGGCTATAACCCGATAATAACCGAGCATAAGTTTAATTAGGGTGGTTTTTCCACTTCCCGACGCTCCGACAATAGCAGTCACTTTTCCAGATTGTATGTTAAATGAAACATCCTCAAGCGTCTTCTTCAAAGCATGAGGATCGTATTTGAAATCTATACCTTCAATCCTGATTGACTTTTCAGCATCAAATGCTTTTGCCTGATTCTCTTTGGATTCCTCGTTCTTACCTTCATGAATCTCGTTGATTCGTTCAAGGGAGATTTTCACATCCTGCAAAGAATAGATGAATGTCATAAATTGCTCAATCGGGGAGTTGAGCTGCCCCACGATATACTGGATGGCAAGCATCGCGCCAAGTGTAATCTGACCGTTTATCACAGCAGTCGCAGCAAAAACTGTTATCAATATGTTCTTGACCTCATTGATGAATATGGAACCAGCCTCCTGTGTCTGTTGTAGTTTAAGCGATTTCATTTGAACTTTAAACAAGTCGGCCTGTGTGTCTTCCCATTCCCACCGCCTGCGCTGCTCACAGTCCTGCAGCTTTATCTCCTGCATCGACGTGATAAACTGGTATGTCTTGTTTTGGTTAATCGCCTGTTGCTCGAATAACTCATAATCAATCACTTTCCGACGTCGTAGGAATGAGGATATCCATAATCCATAAGCAATGCTGCCAGTGACAAAAATCCCAAATATTATTTTATCGAAAATAAGCAGGACAATACCAAATATCATGAAACTTAAGAAAGTGAAAACTATATTCAATACCTGTCCCGTAAGGAATTTCTGTACACGCGAATGGTCTCCTATGCGCTGCAACAAATCGCCCATGAGTTTTGTGTCAAAAAACGACATTGGTAGCTTCAGCAACTTAATGAAGAAATCACTAACCAATGAAATGTTTATTCGCATGGAGATGTGAAGTAATAGCCAGCGACGTATAAAATCAGTGGCAGTACGCCCTATAACAATCATCAGTTCGCCCAATAGTACAAGCCATATAAAGCCTATGTCACCATTTTTGATTCCTACATCAACGATAGCTTGAGTTAGAAAAGGCAAAATCAACTGTAGAATGCAACCCAACAGCAGACCAAGTATAATTTGAACAAAATACTTTCTGTATTGTTTTATGTATTCCAACAGATATCTAAAAGATCTTTTTTTAGGTACATGCTCTGTCATTTGTTTATAGAAACTTTCAGTCGGTATCAGCTCCATTACGATTCCACATGGTTCTCCATCATGTTCTGAGCTAATCCAATGATTTTCAAATTCCTTTTTTGAATAAGAAATCAATCCCTTTCCAGGATCTGCAATTTGGTAGTGTTTTCCATTTTTTGAGATACTATAAAGAACGACGAAATGATTTTGGTTCCAGTGCAAGATACATGGAAGAACTATTTTATTAAGTTCGTCAGTGGAAGCAGCCACAGTTGTTGTGTTTAGTCCGATACTTTTTGCACCGTCCGTAATCCCAAGCATTGACACTCCTATGATATTTGCATGGCAAAAACTGTCAAGATATTCAAGACTATAGCTTTTCCCATAGTGATGGCATATCATTGAAAGACACGACACTCCACACTGCATGGAGTCATGCTGTTTTATCCATTTAAATTTATTGGTATTAAGAATCCACTTCATTTTTTGAGGTATATTGAAATCACAAATTCACGTCCACGGAGTTTGTTTGAACGTTCATATTTCGATAAGGTGCCATATGAGGTATAACTGTACTCTTTTTTATTAAGCAAGTTGGTGATTGAAGCAGAAACCTCTATACGTTTGCTTATGTTGAAAGTAAGTTTTGTGTCAAGTATAAACATTTTCTTGTAGTGTCCTTCTTCAATCTGATTACGATAAAATTCACCTCCTGTAGTCCATGTTATTAAGGAGCATGGCGTGACTGTCATGCTTCCTGAATAAATGAATTTGTTGGAACTGCGACTTGGCATATCTGATATTTTCAACATAGATTTTTCCCATGAAAAACGAAAATTCCAATTTAATAAAGTCAAAATGTTACCGTTGACGAAAGGTGACAATGAAAACGAATCATTAGTATAAGCTGTCTTGCTACCTTGCGACAACAGACTGTTTTCCATCCTCATGTAGTTTCCTTTCAAGCCTATAGCACCTCTCACGAAATCAATGGTCTTGCTTACATTAAAATATGCCATGGCATTGCGTGAATCTGATGGCATGGATTTATAGGAGTAGAAAACATAATCATTGATGAGTTCCTGCACAGTTCCGAATTTTGACTTATTCCATCCATAACTACCTAAAGCCATTATGAATATCCCACTTGGGGCATTTCTATAATTAAAAGTGGCAGAAAGGGATTGTCCGGAGGAAGTGTAATAGTCATCAACTCCAGAACTGAATGAACGGTAATCTGTGAGTATAGAAGAAGTGTGGATGTCATGCAATGATGCCGGAGAACGTCTTGCGCTCCCACGTACAGTAAGCGACAACCTTGGTGTGAAACGATACCTTGCTGCAAGAGAGGGAGAAAGAAAAAGTTCAGTGCGATTGTTCATAACTCCAGAAAAGAAGTAAGAATATACGTTAACAGGAACGTTTAGTGTAAGTTCCAATTTTTGGTAACTCCACTCAAATTTTGGAGATACAAATACACGCAGATAGTCAGTGGTAAGCGCTTCTGCTCCTACCATGTCAGCCATATCTACACCGAACAAATCAGTATTAAGTTTTCTGAAATATCCCGATAGCCCTGCGTCAAGAGATAGCAAAACCTTGTTGAATACAAAGCCAAGTGATGCTCTTTCGTCAGTGTATAGAGAGTGTTGCTTTATGTTTTGCCCGTAACTATTTCCGTTACGATTTATTGTCAGCTTTTCCGGAATTGAGTTCCATTCGTTACGACTTGCGAAAGTGACAAGCTTGTTATTGCCGAAGCGTTTGATTACTTTTAAGAGATTGCTTACTGAGTATTCTGGTATTTGTGCTGACTGAATATTGGGTATTGATCCAATGGTATTCAGCGTCAAATCGTTCCATGATATATCAGTGGATAAAGTATTGTTTAGAAAATATGTTTTTTCGTTTGCTTCATATATGAACTTTCCGGTTATGGCATCTCTACGAGATCGCGAGTTCTTGTTTTCAAATATGATTTTATCTCCCGATTCAAGAAAGTAGGTTGTAGAACTTGCACCATGTGCCGAAACACGGTCGTAGTTATAGTCAATCTGTGCTCTGAATTCTCTGCCTTTAGCTGTTTTCAGTAAATGACTTGAAGACACCATCCATGAACGATTGAAATAATTTCTATTTCGCTGTAAGTTTGGCGTAATAGGAGTTGATAGAGAAACATATCCGTCTATTGTTTCATCCTTTCTGTCTGAAATGAAATCCATAAGTTGATTCGACAAATTCTGCCCCACATTATTTCCTCTGAATGTGGTTATCATCTGGTATTTTCCAGTTACCATCATTGTGAAGATGTCTCCTTGCCAAAGTAATCCTTTCGGTTGTTCAGAGAAACCTTCTGCCAATGTACCGTGAACAAGAAGTGTTGCCTTTGACTTGTTTTTCATCTTCAGATTTATTGCAGCTTGATCAGAAAAACTCAATCCGCGTAGTACCTGCATCGGCTGATGATTTTCCATAACTTCTACTGCACCGATATCATCGTATGATATGCCGTTTGTTGCTATTCCGTACTTTCCGCCTAAAAGGTCATTTCCCTCAATATAAAACTTATTAATGTCGATACCTTGATATTGTATCTTACCGTTATTGCTCACATCAATCCCTGGCATGCGTTTCAACACATCCCCAATAGTCCTGTCTTGTCTTTGAGCGAAACTATTCACTGTATATGTAATAGTATCACCATTCTCACGTATGCGATTAGCTTTAACAACAATTTCTTGGAGTTGTAAAGCTCCCTTTTCCATCTTTATAACCAAAGATTTACCTTCAAGAACCAAAGGTGCCGAATATGACTTATAACCAATCTTTGCAGCGTTTATAGAAAGTTTCTCGCTCGTTGAAGATAGTTTGATTGAGAAATGTCCATCAAGGGTACTGACACCGTATGCCAATATCTTGCCATTATCATCCTTTATTAGAATATTTACACCCGATATCGGTGAATTGTCAGATGACTGGACAACAGAACCTGTTATAATGTTTTCTGCCAAGACATTTAGACAGCCTGTCATTATTGTGAATATGAGCACAAATAATATTTTCATATAATGGGATTATTTTGATACATGAGGATAATCTCTCTCTTGAAAATCATATTGAGCATCAGAGGGAACATATTGAGTGGAATTGCCATGTAGTGTATTCATAGAAATAGCGAAATTGCCTTTGATATATTCCTTATACATCTTTTGAAGATATTCCTGTCTAAACTTCAATTTGTAGGGTCTGTTCCTAATATATAGTCTTATGCCCACTGGTTGTAAGTTTTGAGTATAAAGACCTATCGCTTTATACGTATAATGATTTTTTTCATCGTTTGCTTCTAAAACAAGTCCAGGCAACCCGAATAATTTCCATGGTCCTTCATTTATAGGGATGTCGGGTGAAAACCAAACTTTCCAAATACGTCCTCTATAATTACATGTGGCAAGTTGGCAAATATAACCCATAATCTCTTTTGTCTCTGACGCAAGTTCCCAGACGGGGTGGTCTGTAAGTTCTGTATACGAGTAAGCATCTCCTGCTATTTTCCTATATACCATAGTCTCCCCATCATTAATATTGCGAAATAGAAATTCTCGTTCAATACCACCAATAGGTTTATACTCTGTTTGCCCAACAGGATTCATTTCCCGATGTAGTTTTTCATAAAGAGCATAATTAGATTGTAGTAGAGAATCTGCCCACATTCTTTTAGTAGGATAAAACATAGCGGAAGTTTTACCGACTCTCAGAGTCATAAGGTCGGAATAGCTTCGATACTTCAAAGTGTCTGTTACTGTAGTTTTGATGTAATGAACTTCAAGTATGGCAGACTCCTTATTTTTAATAATTTGTGCTCCCATATTTGTTGTTACAAAAAGCGACAGGAATAAACTGATATATTTCATACGTATAATCAGGTTCTTCCGTTAAATGCGTAGACGCTTGTCGTGTAGAGCGTATAGCTTTAACGTGAAGAATTCATCATTTCT
>NZ_JADYTS010000009.1 GCF_021531355.1 Leyella stercorea
TCATACCGCGCCCCTCCCCCGTAGGGAGGGGAGCGGTATGATTTGTCAGCTTAAGTGGCGGAGGTCTCCGGCCTCCGCAGCAAGGGATAATTGTGTTGATGTGTTGTAGTATGTACTCGACTTGGTGCTGCGGAGGCCGGAGACCTCCGCTACTAATCCCCTTACTTAGGCTACGGCGAGGACGCCATAGCCTCCTACAGTTTGCAGTGCATATTACTCCCCTCCCTACGGGGGAGGGGCAGGGGGTGGGGCTTTCTGTAGAAAATTTCCACACCCCTTCCACACTTTCCCCACATTTCCACAATGCCATAATTTTGCGGAATTTCTTCTTAAACATTGATAATCAGTATGTTATGTAAAGACTGCGATTTTTTGGCACAGCCGTTGCATTTTAATAAGCGAACGGCACAACACACTACAAGTTCTACACAGCGAGTGGAGCATACGAGAGGTTGAAGCCGGGATTCGATTTCGCATATTAATAATAACAATTTAAAATTCAACAATTATGAAGAAGTTAGTTTTCGCAGCAATTGCAATGATGGTAATGGTATCGGCAAGCAATTCATTTGCTACCAAGTCAGCAACATCTATGAAGGGCTACAACACTGAAGTGGCAGATACCACCGACACTACCAAGACTCAGCCGGTAGAGGACACAACAAAGACAGAGCCTGCTACACCTGCCAAGGAAGAAGCTCTCGACCTGGCTCTCTACATCGCAAACGACACTGCTGAGGTAGACACAACCACTACCGACTCAACAAAGACTCCGGCTACACCGGCTACACCAGCCACTCCTGCTAAGCCAGAGACCGTTTAATAAACCAAGGTAAAAAGCTATTGTCTTAAGGATTGCAAATCGCTGCCACAGAAGCTGCACTAATGCCGCTGAGTGGTGGCGGTTTGGCGTTTTGCGAATTATTCTGTAACTTCGCACTCAATATAAACAACAACAATCACGTATGAACTACCGCACGTTACGTCTGAAGATAATCACCGGCTATGCCATTCTTGCCATTGTGCTCGTGCTCGCAGCGCAGATGGTGTACGACAGTACGCGCTCGCTGACGGCTCTCAATACTGCTTCGGAGCGACTCATGGAGCGACGCAACATCGTAGACAGTCTTGTATACAGCATGCTCGACGCTGCCAACGCCGAACGCTCGGTGATGATGGGCGACACACGGCAGTGGAACCGCTTCGCCTCGTCGATAGCTGAGTCGCAACACAAGGCTATGCAGCTGAAGAAGCTCGTGGCTGACTCGGTGAAGGCACTGCGCATGGACACGCTTGCCAACCTTATGGGTGCCAAGCGCGACAATGCCATGATGGTGCTCAACATTCTTGCCGACGCTTCGGGCGACGCCGTGTATGCACGCAAGGTGCACGACCTGCAGAGCGGACGCGACTCGGTGGTGATTCATCCCAACGAGATAACCAGTGCCAGCAACCGCGAGACGGTGTACAACATCGTGAGCACCCGACGCGGATTCTTCCGCCGACTGGGCGACGCCTTCCGTCGGCAGCGCTCGGACACCATAGCCACGACAATGCAAAGCGGACGCACCGACTCTACTGCCATGGCGCAGGGCATCAACATTGCCGACTCGGTGGCTGAGGCTCTCAGCGACATACGGCACGAGATAAAACGGGCAGACACGCGCCGACAGGACGCCATAGGCAACCGCACACGTTCGCTCAAGCTCGTAAGCATTCAGCTGGCATGGCGCACGGGGCAGATGCTTGAGGACATACAGGCCGACGAGCACAACGCCATGCAGCGTGCCATCAATGCCGACATGGCTGCACGCAAGGCTACGATGATGAAGATAGCGGCTCTGGCTCTGCTTGCCATTGGCGTTGCCATAGTGCTGATTGTGTACACGCTGCGCGACATACGCCGACAGCGCCGCGACCACGAGAGCATCATTGCAGCCAAGAACGAGACCGAACGAATCATGCAGCAGCGACAGCGACTGTTGCTCACCATAACGCACGATATAAAGGCCCCCGTGGCTTCCATATCGGGATTCATCGCTCTGCTCGGCGAGTGGGTGAGCCAGCCCAAGCCGGTGGCTTATCTCGACAGCATACGTTCGTCGGCTGAACATCTGCTGCAACTCGTGGGGGCGCTGCTCGACTATCATCAGCTTGAGAGCGGCAAGGCTACGACGCACGCCGTGAGCTTCAATCCGGCGCAACTCGTAAGCGACTGCGCCACACAGGCTCGACCCGTGGCAAGCGGCAAGAATCTGGAGGTGGTGTGCAGTCTGCGCACGGGTGTCGACCGCATGTGTATGGGCGATGCGTTCCGCATACGCCAGATTATGAACAATCTGATTGGCAACGCCGTGAAGTATACCGACCAAGGCTCCATCACCGTGTCGGCTGCACTCTGCGGCTCGCAACTCACAATGAGTGTGGCTGATACTGGCAGCGGAATGACCGAGAGCGAACAGCAGCGCATATTCAACGCCTTCACACGTCTGCCCGATGCGCAGGGCAAGGAGGGCGTAGGTCTGGGACTGTCCATAACGCGCGAGGCTGTGAACATGTTGGGCGGAACGATTCGTGTGGTTTCGCAAAAAGGCAAAGGCTCGAAGTTTACGGTGACGCTGCCCGTAGACATCGACAACACGCAATCGGAAGAAACAATAGGAAAGGCTGTGAGCGAGGCTTCTGCCGAAGTGAAGACTGCCGGAACTGCCACTGTGCCGTCAGCATCACGCACTATAAAGGTTGTCATAGTCGATGACGACCGCTTGCAATTGCAGCTGTTGGGCGAGATGATGGCTCGCATGGAGGATGTCGACCTCGACGTACACGTCACAGCGAGTGCCGACGAGGCGATAGAGATGATAGGCTGTCTGCGTCCGCAACTGGTGTTCACTGATATTGAGATGCCGCAGATGAGCGGTAGGGAGATGCTCCGACGCATCGACCGCAAGGGTGTGAAGACGGTTGCCATGACGGCTCACGACCAGAGCATCTACTCCGAACTGCGTGCTGAGGGTTTCAGTGCCTGCCTCTTCAAGCCGTTTGACGTGCAGACGCTCGCCGCCACGCTGTGTCAGCTCACGGGCATCGCTCCGCATGTCAGTGCTCCGACAGCATCTACCACCAACGCCCAACACGATAATAGCATATTCGCCCCTCTTCTCGTCTTTGCCGAAGGCGACCCCGAAGCGGAACAACAAATCATTGCCGACACCCGTCAGTCGATAGAAGAATATCTCGCCATGCTCAACAATCCCAACGACACTACAGCTGTAGCCAAGGCAGCTCACAAAGCCATGCCACTACTGAAAATGCTTATGCCTAATGATGTGGAGTGGCTGGTGGAGCTGACGCCAGAGCGGATACTGACGACGGAGGTAGAGAAGAGAGGGGAGTTGGTGGAGAGGTTTAGGAGGGTGTTGGAAGGGATGGCGTCCACGCCGTAGCCTGTGCAGACTACATACGAAACGGTACCATACATGCATATAGAGGGATATTGATTATCCAGTCTTGGTCCTTATATGGAAGCATGGAGTAGCGGAGTCCCTTCAGTTCGGGATTATTCGTGATGAATGTTCTCATTGATTTTGCCTTGACATTCACCTCAGCCTTTACTTCTATTGGAATTACACGATTGTGCCATTGGGTCAGGAAATCAATCTCTATCGTGGAATTATCCACTGCATGATAGTACAACGAAATATCCAGGCTCTTCAATTGGGTGAATACGTATAGTTCAGTGAAGGCTCCTTTATATTCCGAGAAAATGTCATCGCCTACCAGCATCGATTCGGCAGATGTCTCTGCCATGGCTCCCATCAGTCCTACATCTAGCATGAAGAGTTTGAAGGCGTTCAGGTCTTCATAGAATTTAAAGGGGAGTCGTGGCGTGTTCACTCTCTGCACCTTATATGCCAGTCCTGCATCTATCAGCCATTGTATTGCCAGTTCGAAGTCGGCGGCTCTGGCACTTTTCTTCACGGCTCCATATACGAATTTCTTGTTCTCCTTGGCTAGTTGGGCAGGAATACTGTCCCACACCATGTTGATACGTGGCACTTCGCGTTCGGGGGCATGCTTCGAGAAATCACGACGATAGTCTTGGATAATCTGTTTTTGTATAGAGCGCACTTCTTGCAGGCCCTTTTGCTGCACATGGGCGAGTACAGCTGCCGGCATTCCTCCCACATAATAATATTGTCGCAGCAGACCGATAAATTCAGTTTCAAGCAAGTTGATGACGTTCCAATTGCCTTCCTTCAAGATACTCACCAGTTTTGTTTTCCCCATAGCATTGAGAAATTCGATAAAATTCATCGGATAGAGTCGCAACTCTTCCACTTTTCCAACTGGATATGACACCCCGTTATGGAGTGATATTCCCAGCAATGAACCTGCCACGATGATATGAATATCAGGAGCATCCTCGCAAAAGAATTTTAAAGCTTCCAATGCCTTTGGACAGTCTTGTATCTCGTCGAGCACCACGAGGGTATCGTTGGGGGTAATATCTATCTGACTTATAGCGGAGAGTGCCATCAGCATATCGGCAGTTGAGCCGCCCTTATCAAACACTTCTACTGCCTTCTGATTTCTGTCGAGACTGAAGAATGCAAGCTTTTTATACTCTCTCTTTCCAAATTCTTGCAGAATATAGGTTTTGCCTACCTGTCGCGCTCCGTTGAGAATCAGAGGTTTATGCTCCGGTTTGTCTTTCCACTTCAATAGTTTTTTATAGATACTTCTTTCCATAATTCACACTTTTTCTGACGAATAATCATGTAAAGTGCACACTTTTTCTAACGAATAATCAAGTAAAGCACACACTTTTTCTGACGAATAACGCAACGAAGATACACTTTTTCTGACGAAAGACAAAGAAAAAGACTGACTTTTTTGTCAAACCACACTACAACAACCTCTCAACACCGCAACACCTTTACCCCAACTTATTATACAGCGTCTTTCTGTCTATTCCCAACATTCTTGCTGCCTTCGACTTGTTGCCGCCACACAGCTTCACGGCATCGAGTATGCGCTGGCGCTCGGCATCGGCATCGTGGAGGGCGGTGATGGGTTCTTGACGTACAGGACCCATGGCGGCGGAGAGCTCGTCTTGTGTGATGAATGCGCCACGTGCCATGAGAACAGCACGCTTAACGACGTTGTTGAGCTCGCGCAGATTGCCGGGCCATGAGTAGGAAGCCAGCTTTTCGGCGGCACGTGCGTCGAAGCCCTCAACATGGCGCGAGAGCTCTTCGTTGGCAAGGCGTACGAAGAGGTCGGCGAAGAGATAGAGGTCGGTGCCACGCTCTGAGAGTTGAGGCATGTATATAGTGAACTCGCTAAGACGATGGTAGAGGTCTTCACGGAAGCGGCCTTCGGCTACTGCCTGCTCCAGATTCTCGTTGGTGGCAGCCACAAGACGGATGTCGATGGGGCGCTCCTCGGTGCTGCCCAACGGACACACACGACGCTCCTGCAAGGCACGCAACAGCTGCACCTGCACCTCGTAGCTCAGATTGCCCACCTCATCGAGAAACAACGTTCCGCCATTGGCTGCCTCGAAAGCTCCACGCTTGTCGGCATCGGCACCCGTGAAGGCTCCCTTCTTGTGTCCGAAGAACTCAGACGCTGCCACATCACGAGGTATGGCACCGCAGTCGAGTGCCACGAAAGGTTTGCCGGCACGCTGGCTCTGCTCGTGTATGCGACGCGCAACATACTCCTTGCCCGTGCCCGACGCTCCGAGTATGAGCACCGACATAGGCGTTGGCGCAACGAGACTGACGTAGCTGTAGAGCTGGCGGGACGCGTCGCTTTTACCTTCGATGTGTCGGGGAGAGGGATTATGGGGTTGAGGTGTTGTTGTGGTGTTGTTTGTGTTGTGGTGTTGAGGTGTTGAGGTGGTGTGATTTGTTGTTGTCTTTTCTGCATTCTGTAGTGCATCCTTAATCTTGCTCAGAAGTATGTCGGGCTGAATGGGTTTGGCTATGTAATCGGCGGCACCCGACTTCATAGCCAAAACGGCGTTTTGCACTTCGGCATAGTTGGTCATGACGATGAAGGGGATTGACATACTGTGCTTGTGCAACCATGCCAGCAGTTCCAGTCCGTCGCGGTCGGGCAGACGGAGGTCGCTGAGCACAAGATTGTAGGCAGGCTTCTCCTCGATAAGGCGCACGGCAGCGCCTACCGACGTGGCTTTGTCCACATCGAATCCCTTCTTCTTGAGCCATGTCTGCATCATTGTTCCGAAAGCTATGTCGTCCTCAACAATCAATATACGTGTCATAAACCTATAAGTGTAAAGCTAATTAAATGTTTGTCAGTGCAAAATTACTGATTTTATAATTAAATGTGTAAATTTGTATTGTTAAACACCTAAAAATTAAAGATATAGGAGGGAACTAAATCTATGATACCACAAGAATACAGCAAGTTTATCTTGAAAGACGTGACGTTCGTGAATCTTATGATGCGTCGCATATACAACGTGCTCATCGTGGCAAATCCCTACGATGCATTCATGCTTGAGGACGACGGCCGTGTGGAGGAGAAGATATACAACGAGTATGTGGAGCTGGGACTGCGCTATCCGCCTACGTTCACGCAGGTGAGCACAACGGAGGAGGCGTATCAGGTGCTGCGCACCATGAATATCGACCTTGTGATATGTATGCCGGGCAATGCCGACAACGATGCCTTCTCGGTGGCACGCGACATCAAGGCGGGATTTCCCAAGATTCACTGCGTGGTGCTGACACCATTCTCGCACGGCATAACGAAGCGCATGGAGAACGAAGACCTGTCGATATTCGACTACGTGTTCTGCTGGCTCGGCAACACCAACCTCATACTGTCTATCATAAAGCTTATCGAGGACAAGATGAACCTCGAACACGACATTCAGGAGGGCAATGTGCAGATGCTGCTGCTTGTGGAGGACAGCATTCGATTCTACAGCTCCATACTTCCCAATCTATATAATTACATCCTGGCTCAGAGCAAACGATTCTCTACCGAGGCGCTCAACCGCCATGCCGCCACACTTCGTATGCGCGGACGACCCAAGGTGGTGCTGGCACGCAACTACGAGGAGGCAATGGCGCTATACACCAAATACTCTGACAATGTGCTGGGCGTGATAAGCGACGTGCGATTCCCCATTAATGGCGTGAAGGACAGTGAGGCTGGACTCAAACTGCTGCGCGATATACATAAGGACAATCCTTATCTGCCGCTGATAGTGGAGAGTACGGAGAGTGCCAATCGCGAAAAGGCTGAGGCTGAGGGATTTCGTTTCGTAGACAAGAACTCAAAGAAGATGTCGATCGACCTGCGTGCCATCATGGAGGAGCACATGGGATTCGGCGACTTCATATTCCGCGACCCGAAGACCAAGGCTGAGATAATGCGCATACACTCGCTGAAGGAATTGCAGGACAACATATTCAAGATACCCGACGACTCGATGCTCTACCACATCTCGCGCAACCACATGAGCCGTTGGCTGTCGGCGCGAGCCATATTCCCCGTATCGGAATATCTGAAGAAGATAACGTGGGACCGACTGAAGGACATCACCGCCCACCGCGAAATCATATTCGACGCCATTGTGCAATACCGCCACATGAAGAATCTTGGCGTGGTGGCAGTGTTCGACCGCATGAAGTTTGACGCCTACTCGCATTTTGCTCGAATAGGCGAGGGTTCGCTTGGAGGCAAGGGACGTGGTCTGGCTTTTCTCGACAACATCATCAAGACACATCCCGACTTCAACACGTTTGCTGGAGCAACGGTGCAGATACCCAAGACTGTGGTGCTCTGTACCGACGTGTTCGACCAATTCATGGAGCAGAACAATCTGTATCAGATAGCCCTGAGCGACGCTTCGGACGACGAGATATTGCGCCACTTCCTGCACGCACAGTTGCCCGACTCGCTGATAGCCGACTTCTTCACATTCTTCGAGGCGGTGAAGTGTCCTATTGCCATACGCTCCAGCTCGCTATTGGAGGATGCCCACTACCAGCCCTTTGCCGGAATATATTCCACATACATGATACCTTATCTTGAGGACAAGTATACTATGCTCGAAATGCTGGCGTGCGCCATCAAGGGTGTGTACGCATCGGTATACTACAAGGACTCGAAGGCGTATATGGCAGCCACAAGCAACGTGATAGACCAGGAGAAGATGGCGGTGATTCTGCAAGAAGTGGTGGGCAAGCAGTATGACGGGCGCTACTATCCTAACATCTCGGGTGTGCTGCGCTCGCTCAACTACTATCCTATCGGCGACGAACGTGCCGAAGACGGCATAGCATCACTGGCGCTTGGACTGGGCAAATACATAGTGGACGGAGGTCAGACGCTGCGCGTGTCGCCCTATCATCCCAACCAGATATTGCAGACAAGCGAACTGGACACAGCACTGCGCGAGACGCAGACACGATTCTACGCCTTGGACACTCGCCACGTGGGCAACGACTTCAAGGTGGACGACGGATTCAACATACTCAACCTGAAGGTGAAGGAAGCCGAGCGCGACCATTCGCTCAACTACATAGCATCGACCTACGACCCCTACGACCAGGTGATACGCGACGGAATATACGACGGCGGGCGCAAGGTGATAACCTTCGCCTCGGTGTTGCAGCACGGCGTGTTCCCACTGCCGCAGCTGTTGCAGCTGTCGATGAAGTATGGAGCCGAGTCGATGCGCCGCCCCGTAGAAATAGAGTTTGCGTGCAACATCAACCAAGACCGCACGGGGGCGCTGTATCTGCTACAGATACGACCCATTGTCGACTCCAAGCAAATGCTTGACGAAGACGTGGCTGCGGTGCCCGATGCCGACTGCGTGCTGCGATCGCACAACTCGCTGGGACACGGCGTGACGGAAGACGTTACGGATATAGTGTATGTGAAGACCGACGACCGCTTCACGGCGTCTGACAATCCGACGATAGCGCGCGAAATAGAAAAGATAAACAAAACGTATCTTGACAACGGCGCAAACTACGTGCTTGTAGGACCGGGACGCTGGGGTTCGAGCGACTCATGGCTCGGCATACCCGTGAAGTGGCCCCACATATCGGCAGCACGTGTAATTGTGGAGGTGACTCTGAAAAATTATCGTGTAGACCCGAGTCAAGGTACACACTTCTTCCAAAACCTCACGTCGTTTGGCGTGGGCTACTTCACCGTCGACGAGAACCGTGGCGACGGATTCTTCGGCAAGAGCGAGCTCGACGCCATGCCGTCGGTGATGGAGACCGAACATGTGCGCGTGGTGCGTTTCGCCCGCCCGCTGAAGATAATGATGGACGGCAAGCGTCAGAAAGGTGCCGTGCTGAGGCGTTAGCGTCCGAAGTACTTGTCGGCAAGATAAGCCGAAAGCGGCTCCTTATACATGTCGCCGATGGGCAGATATGTATCGGCATCCATCACGATGCGGTTCTTGGTCACTTCCTGTACATGCCTCATATTGACAATATACGAGCGGTGTATGCGCAGGAAGTGGCTGGGCAACCGCTCTTCCATCTTCTTCATACTGAACAGCATGATTATTGGGCGCTGTCCGTTGATGTGAACCTTCAGATACTCGGACATTCCCTCGATGTAGCGTATGTCAGCAATGTTGACCCGAACTACACGATGCTCGGTCTTGAGGAATATCGAGTCGTCGTCAGTTGGGATTGCATCGGAAGCGGCAGGGCTTGCGTCAGATACTGAAGGGGCTGCATTGACGGCAACGTTATTGTCGACAGGCTCGGCAGTAGTAGGATTTTCGAGTTCGAAGCGGTGCTTTACGCGCATGGCTGCACGCTTGAAGTCGTCGAGTCCGAAGGGCTTGAGCAGATAGTCGACGGCATCAACCTTAAATCCGTCGACGGCATACTCCGAATAGGCTGTGGTGAACACTACGAGCGGAGGCGCTGCGAGCGAGCGCACGAAGTCCATGCCATTCATGTCGGGCATATTGATATCGACAAATATGGCGTCAATCCTTTCGTTGTTGATAATGTCGCGTGCCTCGATGGCACTCTGACATTCGGCTACCAAATCGAGAAACGGTATTTTCTTTACGTAAGCGGCGAGCTGTTGCAATGCCAGCGGCTCGTCGTCGATTACTAATGTTTTTATCATTGTGTGAGCGGAATTTCTAATTTCACTGTGTAAGTATCTTCTTCCTCTTTAATGTCGAGGGTGTAATCGTTGGGGAAGAGCAGGTCGAGTCGGCGGCGCACATTGCTGAGGCCTACGCCACCCTTCATGTTTTCGTCATGTTTTATTTCGGGACGGCTGTTGCGACAGCTGAACAGCAGGCGGTCGGCATGAGGCTGCAGGCTGATTTCGACGAACGACTTGGTGCGATAGCTGATGCCGTGCTTGAAGGCATTCTCAACGAAGATGACGAGCAGAAGCGGTGGCAGCATGCTGTCGGGCAATACGTCGGGCGCATCAAGACTGATGCTCACATTGCCCGTATTATAGCGCATGGACATAAGCTGAACGTAGTTGCGTAGAAACTGCACCTCGCGCGAGAGTGGTGTGAGCTTGTTGTTTCCCTCGTACAGCACGTAGCGCATCAGTTTCGACAGTTCCACAATCGATGCCTTGGCACGCTCGGGGTCGATGTCGACAAGGGCGTGGATGTTGTTGAGGGTGTTCATGAAGAAGTGGGGGTTGACCTGATACTTCAGGTATTGCAGCTGACGTTCCAGGGCGTGCTTTTCAATCTGCGTAAGCGCCTCGGTGGCTTCCTGCGATCGGAAGTAGAGCTTCACGCCGAGGTTCATGCCCATGAGCAGCAGTCCGCCGAACACAGCCACCATCTCGCCCGGACCGAACAGTGGCATCGGACTGAACAGACGCATCTCAGGCTTGCGTCGCTCGGGGTCGTTGGAGTAGGGGCGGTCGTATTCGCATTCGGGGCATTCCTTGTCAGTGTTGCATTGTTTGCATTCGGTGGGGGGAAGAGACTTGGGATGACGCATGCGATGATCGGGGCGCATGACGTATAGTGTGCACATCGTTATGGCAAGCAGAGACATTGCCAACGCTGTGTAGAGCCATGTGCGTCGCTTGATAATCAGTATGGGGGCAAGCAGAAAATTGTGTATAGAGAACAGCACGACCCACACGGTGTTGAACTTCCATGCGTTGAGAATCTCCTCCCACGAGAAATCAATATGCGGATTGGTCGACATACGCATGTACATGCTCATCACCGGCGAAAGGTACAATACTATCCACAACAAGGTGTATATGATATGTTCCTTGCGATAGTTCATCTTGGTTGTTTTTAGCAGCGCAAAAGTATACATATTATATATGAGTTAGAAATTTATTCAACGAATGCATTTGTTTAGTCAGCATATAGCTAAATGACAAACGCCCTGTAA
This sequence comes from Leyella stercorea, assembly GCF_021531355.1. GTDB lineage: Bacteria > Bacteroidota > Bacteroidia > Bacteroidales > Bacteroidaceae > Prevotella. The sequence goes on from NZ_JADYTS010000009.1 coordinate 11,415, forward strand.
GTGCAAAAGCTTTGAATCATGATGCTTTTGCCCTTACAGGGCGTTAGGCTTGCAAATTATATATACCTTATATTATAAGGGCTTGATTAGATTTGGCCTACGCTGTGCAGATATTCGGCAATCTGAACAGCATTGAGGGCTGCACCCTTGCGAATCTGGTCGCCTGAGAGCCAGAATGTGAGGCCGCAGTCGTCGGCGAGGTCCTTGCGTATACGTCCAACGTATACGTCGTCCTTGCCGGCTGTCTCAAGTGGCATAGGATAAACGAGGTTGGCTGGATCGTCCTTGAGTGTACAGCCAGGAGCTGCAGCGATGGCCTTCTGAGCCTCCTCAACGCTGATTGGGCTTTCGGTCTCAATCCATACCGACTCAGAGTGTGAGCGCAATGAGCTTACGCGAACGCACATAGCCGAGCAGCGCACGTCGCTGTGCATGATCTTGCGAGTCTCGTTGAACATCTTCATCTCCTCCTTGGTATAGCCGTTGTCGGTGAACACGTCAATCTGAGGAATCACGTTGTATGCCAACTGATGGGGGAATTTGCTAACAGTGACAGGCTCGTTGTTGACGAGCTCCTTGTACTCCTGCTGCAACTCAGCCATAGCAGCTGCGCCGGCACCGCTTGCGCTCTGATAGCTTGCGATGTGGATGCGCTTGATGTGGCTCAGAGCCTCAAGCGGCTTGAGCACTACCACCATCATGATAGTTGTACAGTTAGGGTTGGCAATGATGTTGCGCGGACGGTTGAGTGCATCCTCGGCGTTGCACTCGGGTACTACCAAAGGTACATCGTCGCACATGCGGAATGCCGACGAGTTGTCGATCATGACTGCACCGTACTTGGTGATGGTCTCGGCAAATTCCTTAGATGTGCCACCGCCAGCCGATGTGAAGGCTACGTCGATGTCCTTGAAGTCGTCGTTGTGCTGAAGGAGCTTCACTTCATACTCCTTGCCCTTAAATGTGTATTTCTTTCCGGCAGAACGCTCTGAGCCGAACAGCACAAGGTTGTCAATGGGAAAATCTCTCTCTGCGAGTATGCGGAGGAACTCCTGTCCTACAGCTCCGCTCGCTCCAACAATTGCTACATTCATGTCTTGTATGTTTATTTGTTTGTTAACTAATTCCTGAAATAGGTTGCAAAGTTACAACTTTTATTATTAATAAGTTACAATTGTGAGTGAATTATAATGCAAAATTGCGTGATTTTGTCATTCCTGACGCTTTGGGGCGATACTTTGGGTTTCGTATGGCTTGTCAATGCCCTAAACGTCTATTGTTCAATACGTCAGATTTTATTTTCATGAATATTCTTTTTTACGCAAAAATGACTATCTTTGCAGTTGAAAAGGAACTTGAAATAGAATAACGCGTATAAGGGAGGAACATATATGAATATCAACAGCAATTCGGAACAAAAGGTTGACTTTGACTATATTCTCGACAAAGGAGTGGCAGACTATTCGGATGGTGACATCGTGATATTCGAGCAAATAGGAGACAAGTCGCTGAACGGCTCAGTAAAACTCGACATGATTATGTTGGCTTACTGTGTCAAGGGGCGTATGCAGGTAAACGTCAACGGCAAGACATACACTGCCAAGGCTGGCGAGGTGATGATAGGACTGCCCAACAACGTGTACAGCAACTATATGATTTCGCCCGACTTCGAGTCGAAGATATTCGGCCTGTCGTATGCTGCTGCCGAGCGCAACATGCGCATCAACCGCGACGTGCTCGACCTTATAGGATATGTTGCTACCAATCCCGTTATCAGCCTTGATGACGAGCGCCAGGCTCTCATCACGAAGTATTACTCTATAATAGTGCATAAGATAAAGTCGCCGCACGGCTATTTCCACAAGGAGATTATGCACAGCCTGTTCCAGTGTGCCATATACGAGCTGTTTGCCATCATTGCTCCATATGTGCAATACTCGCACGACGGCGGCGAGACGAAACAGGCGAATCTGCTGTTCCGTAAGTTTGCCGACCTGCTGTCTGCCAATGAGGGTAAGGTGCGCTCGGTGAAGCGTTATGCCGACGAACTGTGCATAACGCCTAAGTATCTGTCGTTCGTGTCGAAGACGGTGACGGGCAAGACGGCGCTTGAATGGATTCATCAGTCGACGGTGAAAAACATTGAGCGCTATCTGAGCCACTCGAATATGTCGATAAAGGAGATTGCCGATATTCTGGAATTTCCCAACCTGTCGTTCTTCGGAAAATTCACAAAGAGTCATCTCGGAGTGTCGCCTACAGAATACCGTAGGCAGCAGAGCATGAAGAATAAGAATTTGTAGAGAATTGAGAGTTGAAAGTTGAGAATTGAGAGTTATGATATGTTATATGTATTATATATAACATTGTAATTACGATGTTTTACAAAGGTAATCATAACTCTCAACTCTCAATTCTCAACTCTCAACTTATTGAAAGCCCCATTTCCTTCGCCTTCTCTACGAGCAGTTGCATAAGCGGTTCGCGCTCGTTGGGCACCCTATTGTCGAGCACAGCATCCTTAAGATATTGTTTAAGGAGTCCCACTTCGCGGCAGGGCTGCATATTGAACATCTGCATTATTTCGTTGCCGTCGATAACGGGCTGCAGCAATCGCTTGTAGTCGCGCTCCTTCAGGTCGGCAAGCTTCACACGTACCATACGGAAGTTTTCGGCAAACTGCTTCTTGCGCACTTCATTCTTCGACGTGATGTCAGCCTCGCAGAGCGTCATGAGGTCGTCGATGTTGTCGCCGGCATCATTCATCAGTCGGCGTACTGCCGAATCAGTCACCTCATCATCGGCAATTGCGATGGGGCGCATGTGCAGGTCGACAAGCTTTTCAACGTATTTCATCTTAGCGTCCATAGGCAGCTTCATACGACGGAAGATGCCCGGAATCATCTTTGCACCAAGATAGTTGTGATTGTGGAATGTCCAACCGATGGCAGGTTCCCAACGCTTCGACTTAGGTTTGCCGATGTCGTGGAACAGTGCAGCCCAACGCAGCCAAAGGTTGTCGCTATGCTTAGCCACGTTGTCGACAACCTCAAGCGTATGGTAGAAGTTGTTCTTGTGGGCGCGGCCGTTGCGGGTCTCCACTACGTCTAGAGCCGAGAGTTCGGGAATGATGAGCTGCAGGAGTCCGCAGCGCTGCAACTCCACGAAGCCACGGCTGGGCTGCGGCGTGCGCATAATCTTGTTGAGTTCGTCGGCAATGCGCTCGCCGCTCACAATCTTGATACGTTCGGCATTGCGTCCGAGAGCCTCGAAGGTCTCGTCGTCGATGTAGAAGCGCAGCTGGGCTGAGAATCGCACGCAGCGCATCATGCGCAACGGGTCGTCGGAGAAGGTGATGTCGGGATCGAGCGGAGTGCGAATTATGCCGTCTTCAAGGTCGTAAATGCCGTCAAATGGGTCGACCAGTTCGCCGAAGCGGTCGTGGTTGAGGCATACAGCCATGGCATTGATGGTGAAGTCGCGGCGGTTCTGGTCGTCTTCCAGAGTGCCGTCTTCGACTATAGGCTTGCGCGACGAGCGGTCGTAGCTCTCGCGACGAGCACCAACAAACTCCACCTCGGTGTCGTGATACCTCACCTGCGCCGTGCCGAAGTTGCGATATACGGCAAGATGGGCGCGCCATCTGCCCGTCTTCGGGTTCTTGCCTAATTTGTGTTGCAGTGCTGTAGCCACCTCGATGCCGCTACCCACAACCACCACGTCGATGTCGTTGGTGGGGCGTTCGAGGAAGATGTCACGCACATATCCGCCTACGAGATAGCACTCGACTCCAAGTTCGTCGGCCACCTCGCCTATGCGGTGAAAAATATTCTTGTCAAGGATTTGTGCCAGTTCGGCATCAGTGTATAATTTCATTCTCTTGTTTGGTTTCGTATTGCAAAATTACACATTTTTACCCGAAATTTATCCCTAACCACATATAATTGTATTATTATGTACATAATTAGGATATACAATACTTAATATATCGAAAATTATGTCTAATTTTGCAATAACATTTTTTTAACAAACAAACAAATCAATGAAAGCCAACAAAATGACTCTCGTGATGGCTATCCTCGCCATCATGTTCATTGCTCCGGCCAAGGCCAAAGCACAGGTAAACGCACAGCTGTTTTATGATTTCGGCACTGACCGCAAGTTCGCAACCCTCACACTTGAGATGTTCAAGCAGGACAAGTGGGGTAACACCTACTTCTTCATCGACCACGACTTCAACTACGACCAGCACGTAGCAGGTCCTAACTTGGCTCCTGGTGGTACATACTTCGAGATAGCACGCTGCCTCAACTTCTGGCAGAACTCAGCTATCAAGAACCTCTCGCTTCACGTAGAGTACAACGGTGGTATCACTGCCTCATATCCTATCAACAACGCATGGCTCGTAGGTGTCGACTACTTCATGCACAGTAAGGACTTCAAGAACACCCTCAACCTCAAGGCTCTCTACAAGAACATCAAGAAGAAGGACTCTGACGTGCCTATGCAGTTTACAGCAGTATGGGCTATGAACGACCTCTTTGGTGTGAAGGGATTGAAGTTTGACGGATTTGCCGACTTCTGGTGGGAAGACCACGCTGTCGACTTCCGCGAGGACGGTTCATGCGACATGAAGTCGACCGTGTTCATCACCGAGCCACAGCTATGGTATAACGTTGGTCAGCACTTCGGCGTAGACAACCTCAGCCTCGGTACAGAGATTGAGCTGTCTAACAACTTCGGATCTACTGGCGGTTTCAAGTGCCGTCCTTGCCTTGGCGTAAAGTGGGACTTCTAAGCCTAAAAAGGTAAAGAAGTAAAAAAGTAAAAGAGTAAAAAGGTTTTTAAAAACAATAAGACTATGCTTTCAAAACTCTTTGGCTTCGACCCCAAGAAGCACAACATCCGCACTGAGATTATGGCTGGTGTGACCACATTCCTCACCATGGCATACATTCTCGCTGTCAACCCGAGCATCTTCTCCAACCTTGCATCGCAGGGTATGGACACCAATGCCGTGTTCACATCAACAGCCTTGGCTGCTATCGTCGGCACTCTCGTAATGTCGATCTACGCCAAGAAGCCTTTCGGACTTGCCCCGGGCATGGGACTGAACGCCTTCTTCGTGTTCACCGTCTGCCTCACCATGGGCTACTCATGGCAGTTTGCGCTGACCGCCATCCTCATTGAGGGATTCCTCTTTGTGCTGATGACCGTAACGAAGATACGTACACTCATCGTAGACGCCATTCCGGCTACGCTCAAGCGCGCCATCGGTGCTGGTATCGGATTGTTCATCGCCTTCATCGGACTCAAGAACGCCGGCATCATCGTTGAGAACTCAGCCACATTCGTGACCATCGGCAAACTGACAGGCGGCTCTGCACTACTCGGCGTCATTGGCATAATCCTCACCTCGGTGCTCGTAATCAAGAAGGTGCCGGGCTCGCTGCTTATCGGTATTCTTGGCACAGCGCTCATCGGTATTCCTATGGGTATCACCAACTTCAACGGCATCATCGACACTCCGCCGTCGATTGCGCCTATATTCTGTAAGTTCGAATTCCACCATATCTTTACTATCGATATGCTTATCGTGGTGTTCACATTCCTCTTCATCGACATGTTCGACACCATGGGTACGCTAGTAGGCGTATGCACCAAGGCGGGAATGATGCAGAAGGACGGTCGCATTCCTGGACTGAACAAGGCTTTTATGGCTGATGCCATTGCCACTATGACCGGCGCTTGCCTCGGTGCCAGCACCACTACAACATACGTAGAGAGTGCATCGGGCGTTGCTCAGGGCGGTCGTACCGGATTGACAGCCTTCGCTACAGCCATGTGCTTTGTCATAGCGCTGTTCTTCGCTCCGATATTCCTCTCTATTCCGGCTGCAGCCACAACACCGGTTCTTGTAATCGTGGGTCTGTTCATGCTGTCGCCAATCAAGGATATCGATCTCGACAACTTTGCTGAGTCTATCCCGGCATTCATCACCATCATCATGATGCCTCTGACATACAGCATCTCTGACGGTATCCTTTGCGGTGTTATCTCTTACGTTGCAATCAACGTAATCTGCGGCAACTTCAAGAAACTCAACATCACGCTGTATATATTGGCAGTGCTGTTTGTGATGAAGTACATTTTCATCTAAAAAAAATTGAGAGTTGAGAGTTGAAAGTTGAGAGTTATGATTACCTTTGTAAAATATCGTAATCAAAATGGTATGTATATAAACATTATATATGGCATATCATAACTCTCAACTCTCAACATTCAAGTCTCAATTCTCAACTATAAGATTCTCAACTTTCAACTCTTAATTTTTAATTAATTGAGCAATTGCTCAATTGCTTCCACCATCGGCGCTGCCAAGGCGCGCTTGCTGGCGGGGACTTCTTGCGGTGTGAACTTCTTCACCATATTGTTCAGTTTCTGCAACTTTGCCTTCTGTCCGGTGCGTGTGTATTCCTTGCGCAGCTGAACAATCTTCTCGCAAATCTGCAGACCCTCTATCAGACGCTCGAAACGGATGCTTGAGCGCGGACCGGGATAGATGCAATAGGTGTCGCCGGCAGCCCATGAGCGGAAACGAGAGTCGCGCAGCGGGTCGCGTGTCCAGCTGTTGTACGACCAACGCAGGTAGCCGTCGTAGTCGCCGCCCAATGCGTGCACAGCCATCCATGCCGCTTCGGCAGGTGGCGAGAAGGTGAATGTATTGGGAAATCCCTCGGTGCAGCAAGTGTAGTAGGTGCTTATCTTGCCCTCGGCGCGACGACGGGCGAGCACATCCTGCGGGAAATCGTGACCGTAAGCTATACAATAATAATACAGGTCGCGCTCAATCTCCTCGTGATAGATGCCTGCGAGCGAGATTTTGTAGTCCTTGTCGGCATCCTTTATCACCTTTATCGCTGCCTGCATGTCCTTCATCGGGCGCTCGTCCATGGCTATGCAGGTCTTATCAAACCATCCCTTCTGGCGCAGATGCTTGGCGAAGTCGCGCAGGAACGTGCCCCAGTATTCGGTGTAGGCAGCCTCGCCGGGCTTAGCCTTGACAAACTGTATGCGATTGGTAGCCTCGTCGTAGTAGTCGAAGCGCAAGTCCCACGGAATCATTGTGTAGCAGGCGATGAGCCGGTTGATGCCGACGTCGTTCATCATGAAGTCGACATATCGGTCGAAGACGGCATAATCGAACGTCCACGAGCCGTCGATGTGCTTGATGCGTGTCACCATCGAGTCGTAATGGTCTTCGGTCTGTCCGTTCCACGGCTTGTGCATGATGCTCGTGGTGATGCTATACTGTCCGGCATCGGCAAGCATCTTCATGATGGGGCGCATTGCGTCGAAGTGTTCCTTGCTCCACAGCGGCACCTTATAGTATCGGGCTACGGCGTAGGGGTTCTGCCAGAGGTCGAGGTTGGTGGTCCACTGCTGCGGTGAGGGCAGCGTGCGGTTGATGACCTGCAACTTGAGTTGCAACGTCTGCGGCTTCATGTTCTTGCCGCTCACGGTAATCTGTGCGGTGTAATTGCCGGGCTTTGCATCCTGCGGCACCCACACGTTTGCCCATATAGGCTGCGTGGTGTTGCGGCGCACGGGCAATGTCTTGTTGATGTCGAGCACATCAGCCACTACCGATGAGTCCCAGTCGGCAGGATTGCGATAGCCGCATCCGCTGCCGTCCTTGTTGAGCTCGTCGGTCATGACGTAGCGCACAAAGTTGGTGTGTATGGCAGATGCAGGGATAACGGCCTTGCCCGAACGCAGGTCGGTGACGGCAATCTGCACGTCGTCGAGATTGACATTGGTCCAAAGCACAGCCTGGGCGTTGACACGTTCGCCGCGCCATGCCTTTAGGCTGACTGCCTTCTGCGTCTTCACCTTCGGAATGTCGAGGCGGCGGTAGCGTGTGTCGATTGATGCCCAGCTCAATTGTGTGGGCTGAGCGAGCTTAGCCCATGCAGCATCGGAGTCGTGCGGCTTGGTGTCGGTCAGTTCTTCGTAATGGCCGAGTGGGAAGATGTCGGCTGGCTGACTGCTCTGTGCGTTGGCAGTGAGCGCTGTCATGGCAACAGCGCACAATGCAACCGAAAGTCTGATTTTCTTCATTATTGATTGGTTTTAGTGATTGTTTATGATTGTCGGCTATTGGTGTGTAAGCTTGCAAAATCAGCTATACGCTTACAAAGTTAGCCTTTTCTGATGATATTTCGATGGTTTTAAATCTAAAATACCAAATTAAGACTATTGCAAGAATGACGATAGTTTTGTAATTTTGCGGAATTAACGCTTTAAGAAAACAGAAATACTGATATGGATAATAACAAAGAGATGGCTCAGCATAGCTGTGCTGAGTCGCAGAACTTCTGGTTGTGGCTCGGAGCACTCGTCATCGGTACGGTGCTCGGAATGCTTGGTGTGGGATGGATTGACAGTGCCACCAACTTCGTGGCTACCATTTACACCCGCCTTTTTCAGTTTGTGGCTATACCTACTATAGCCTTTGCCGTCACCACTACGCTCGCCCGATTCGGCACGCAGAAAGATACAGGACGCATATTCCGCCACACGCTGACCTACACGCTGCTCACTACGGTGGCTGCAGCTGCCGTGGGCATGCTGCTGTACCGGATTATCTCGCCCGACAATCTGCCGCTTGAGGCTATTCAGGGCGACACGGGCATTGACTCGGTGAAGCAGGAACTTGGCGACGCCTCATACATGGACTATATCATTGGCATTGTGCCCGACAATGTGCTGCGCCCGCTGGTTGAGGGCAATGTGCTCTCGCTGCTGCTCATAGCTGTGGCTGTGGGCATTGCCCTGGCACGTATGCCCGAGACTGACAGCAAGCGCACGCTGATGAACGGTCTCTACGGATTGCAGAACCTTGTGTCTACACTCATCCACTGGCTCATCGACATTCTGCCTATAGGCATCGTGGCGTTTGCAGCACAGCTGTCGGCTGAGGTTACTGCAGGCACCGTAGTAACGTCGATAGGCAAGTATGTGGCTGTGATATTGGGTGGCAATCTGTTGCAGTTCTGCGTGGTGTTGCCGCTGTTCCTCATGGCTCGCGGACTGAATCCTATACGCGTGGCTCGTGCCATGACTCCTGCTGTACTTATGGCATTGTTCACCAAGAGTTCGGCGGCTACGCTGCCCGTCACCATTCAGAGCGCCGAGGAGCGTCTGGGTGTGGACAGTCGTGTGGCACGCTTCGTACTGCCCATCTGCACTACTATAAATATGAACGGATGTGCAGCGTTCATATTCGTCACATCGCTGTTCGTAATGCAGAATGGCGGGGTCGAGATTACATGGGGTACAATGATTATGTGGCTCTTCATATCGGTGATAGCAGCCATCGGCAACGCCGGAGTGCCTATGGGATGCTACTTCCTTACACTCTCGTTGATGTCGGGCGTGGGCGCACCGATAGCCATTATGGGCATCATCCTGCCCGTATTCACCGTGCTCGACATGATTGAGACAGCCGAGAATGTGTGGTCGGACTCGTGTGTTGCGGCTATGACCGACCGAGATGTCCGAAACGCCAGCCCACGCCAAGCATAAGGTGCTTGGGTCGGTGGAAGTCGTTGAGGCAATAGCCTATGTGCAGCAGGAAGCGGTGCGTAAGATTCAGCTTCAGCGCTAACAGTTCGTATATGCCGTGGAAGTCGTCGGTGGCGTTGACGAAGTTGCTGCCTATGCCGAAGTTGATGGCAAAATAAGGCATGCAGAACTCTACACGTGCCGACGCTCCGAGCGCCATCTGGCGCCACACCGACTCTGGTGCTACACCAGCAAGGTCGACGTTGGCGCCACGGTCGTAGGTGCCGTCGAGCGATAAGCCTGCCTTCAGCCAGTGGTTGAAGCGGTACATCGGGTTGAAGTTGAATCCTGCCACGGCATACGTTCCGGGTAAGATGTAAGCTTCGCCGTCGCTCATATAGTAGCCACGCTGATGCCATGCGCCATATAATATAAGGTCGTAGGTGATGTCGTGGCTCACGGCTGGCATGGCTTCGTGACGATAGAGTAGGCGAGGCGAGTGGCGGTTGATGTAATAGGCGGCACCGATGCGCAGAGCGGCTGTGTTGAGGCCAAGGTTAGGAAACTGCGTGTTGCCGTTGGAGTAGTGGGTCACGTTGAGGCCGAAGTTGAGGTCGACATGGCGCGAGGCTATCCAGCGCATATACAGGTCGAACCCGATATATGCCGTGACGCGCGAACCTATCAGTTTGTTGTCGGGATTGTCAATCTCGTCGTACGGTTTCCATCCGAAGGTAAGTCCGAGATTCCACTCGTAGTTGAGCGCCAGTCGATTGCTCAGACTGGCTATGCGTGCGCCTTGCAACAGAAATACCGACACCGGATTGCCCAACTGCGGATTGAACTCGTTCCATCCGATGCCAATGCCTTGGTAAGTGTCGCGGTAGATGCGTGCCTGCTCGCTGCCCTCGGGAGCCGAGAAGGCATACTTAAGGTAATAGCCCATATCGTGGTTCATGGTGCGCACTTCGGGATTCTTGCCACGCAGGAAGTCGTTGGTATGCAGTATGGCGCCCGGACGATAGTCGAACATTAATTGATGTACGAAGTGGCGGGTGGCTGACGAGTCGGAAGGCTCCGGCTCGGTTTGTGCCGACATGGGCAGGGCTAAAAGCGCAAGCAAAGCCCATAATATATAATAAGGTGTTGTTTTCATTTCACGATACTTTGTTTCTGTACTCACGTGAATATCTTTCTCACGTGAGTAATATAATTGCAAAAGTAAGTATTTTATATCGTTTTGCAAAAAATGTCATATAAATCTTTCCTTTTTTCGTTTCTGTGCCATATTGACAGGCTTTTGGCCCCGTGAAATGTCAGTACGAACTTAGCATTCTGAGTTTTGGCACACCATTTGTATATTATACGGCGAACGCAGTCGTAGTGCTGCTGTTCAGCATACAAATATTAATCACGAAATAAAAATAAAAAAAGATACATTATGGGAAAGATTATTGGAATCGACTTAGGTACTACAAACTCATGTGTTGCCGTTTTTGAGGGCAACGAACCTGTAGTAATCGCCAACAGCGAAGGTAAGCGCACAACTCCTTCAATCGTTGGATTCGTAAAGGACGGTGAGCGTAAGGTAGGCGACCCTGCAAAGCGTCAGGCTATCACAAACCCGAAGAACACCGTATATTCTATCAAGCGCTTCATGGGTGAGACCTATGAGCAGTGCGCTAAGGAGGTTACGCGCGTTCCGTTCAGCGTAGTTAACGAAGGTGGCTACCCACGCGTTGACATCGACGGCCGCAAGTATACTCCGCAGGAAATCTCAGCTATGGTGCTTCAGAAGATGAAGAAGACCGCTGAGGACTATCTCGGTCAGGAGGTAACTGACGCAGTTATCACTGTTCCTGCTTACTTCTCTGACTCACAGCGTCAGGCTACTAAGGAGGCAGGTCAGATTGCTGGTCTTAACGTTCGCCGTATCGTGAACGAGCCTACTGCCGCAGCTCTTGCTTACGGTGTAGACAAGGCCAACAAGGACATGAAGATTGCCGTATTCGACCTCGGTGGCGGTACATTCGATATCTCAATCCTCGAGTTCGGTGGTGGTGTGTTTGAGGTACTTTCTACCAACGGTGACACTCACCTCGGTGGCGACGACTTCGATCAGGTAATCATCGACTGGCTCGTACAGGGCTTCAAGGCCGACGAGGGCATCGACCTCTCTAAGGATCCGATGGCTATGCAGCGCTTGAAGGAGGCTGCCGAGAAGGCTAAGATCGAGTTGTCAAGCACAACTTCTACAGAAATCAACCTTCCGTATATCTCAGCCGAGGGTGGTGTGCCAAAGCACTTGGTTAAGACTCTGACTCGTTCACAGTTCGAGCAGTTGGCTCACAACCTCATCCAGGCTTGCCTCGTACCTTGCCAGAACGCTATCCGCGACGCAAAGCTCCAGACTTCAGATATCGACGAGGTTATCCTCGTAGGTGGTTCAAGCCGTATACCTGCTGTTCAGACTCTCGTTAAGAACTACTTCGGCAAGGAGCCTTCAAAGGGTGTTAACCCTGATGAGGTGGTAGCCGTAGGTGCTTCTATCCAGGGCGCTATCCTCAACAAGGAGAGCGGCGTAGGCGACATCGTATTGCTCGACGTTACTCCGCTTACTCTTGGTATCGAGACAATGGGTGGCGTAATGACAAAGCTTATCGATGCTAACACAACTATCCCTGCAAAGAAGAGCGAGGTATTCTCAACAGCTGTCGACAACCAGACTGCCGTAACTATCCACGTACTCCAGGGTGAGCGTCCGATGGCTTCACAGAACAAGTCAATCGGTCAGTTCAACCTTGAGGGCATCGCTCCGGCTCGCCGTGGTGTTCCTCAGATTGAGGTTACATTCGACATCGACGCCAACGGTATCCTCAATGTATCGGCTAAGGATAAGGCTACAGGCAAGGAGCAGGCCATCCGCATCGAGGCTTCTTCAGGCTTGAGCAAGGAGGAAATCGAGCGCATGAAGGCTGAGGCTGAGCAGAACGCTGCTTCGGACAAGGCTGAACGCGAGAAGATTGACAAGCTCAACCAGGCTGACTCCATGATCTTCACCACCGAGAACTTCCTTAAGGACAACGGTGACAAGATTCCTGCTGACAAGAAGCCGGGCATCGAGCAGGCTCTCCAGCAGCTCAAGGACGCTCACAAGGCAGCCGACGTTGCAGCTATCGACTCTGCCATCGCCAACCTCAACAACGTTATGCAGGCAGCTTCTGCACAGATGTATCAGGGTGGCGCACAGCCGGGCGCAGGTGCTCAGGCAGGTGCTGGCGCACAGCAGCAGCAGGCTGGTGGCGACGCTAAGAGCGACGAGACAATCCAGGATGCTGACTTCGAGGAGGTGAAATAAGTATTGATAAACATCTATAACAATAAATAGTAAAATAGGGTGTAACTCAATGAGTTGCGCCCTATTTTCGTTTTTAACACTTGCGGATGACTATGCTTGTTTCTCGTTATTTTATTGTATATTTGTACCATATTTGTAACGCAACAAAATAGTAGATAATGTGCAACAAAAACACTCTTTCTACGTTATTATATAGAAAAGGCAATAAATATGGCAGCATCGAAATTTCAAATAATACGCAAGTGTCAGGTGTGTGGCGAGGAGTTTATGGCTAAGACCATAGAGTCCTGGTACTGTTCGCCCAAATGTTCCAAGACAGCATGGAAGCGTAGGCATGACGAAGAGGAAAGAAACAAACTTCTTGACAAGGTGGTCAAAACCATTCCAAAGGAGCAAGACTTCATCAAGGTAACGGAGGCATACGCCTTGTTTGGTATCAGTCGTTTTACTCTTTACAGGCTTATACGAAAAGGACAGATTTCTCACATCAATCTCGGTACGAACCAAATACGAGTGAGCAAAGAGGAACTTATGAAACTCTATCCTCTTCGTCCCAAGGCTACGGAAAAACCGAAACAAGTGAAGAAACTTTATAGTCTTGAACCTAAGGACTGCTATACTATTGGAGAGATAAGCAAGAAGTATAAGGTCAATGACAGTACGGTGTATGCGCATATACGCAAGTACTCTATACCGACACGGCAGATAGGCAACTATGTGTATGTACCCAAAAAAGAAATTGACAACCTATATAAAGGAGCAAAACAATGAAGAAAGCATTAGCCCATACACGAGTGACGGTGAAACTCCGCAAGTCAGAATATCATGATGAATGGTATCTTTACATTGAGGCTTATCCTGTATTCCAATCGGGCAAGGACAAGCCACAACGACTGCGTGAGTACCTGAACCGCACGATAACTACTCCGGTATTTGACAAGTCACGCAATGCCCGAACAGGTGCCGATGGCAAGACCACTTATAAGCCCAAGCGAGATTTGAATGGCATAATCGTATGCAAGTCGCAACTTGACCAAGAAGCGTGTATCTATGCCGACAAGGTAAGGAGTATGCGCCAAAAGGAATACGATAACGCTTCACTCTATTCGGCTGAGGAAACCGAACAGGTAGAACAGATGGAACGCTCACGCTGCAACTTCCTTGAATACTTTGCCCATGTAGCCGACACTCGCCATGCCAATAGTTCAGACTCGATTATCGTTAACTGGAGGCGTGTAGGCGAGTTGTTGAAGATATTTACCAAAGGCGATACTATCTTGTTTGCAGACATAGATCTGAAGTTAGTAGAATCATTCCGGCGTTTCTTGATGACTGCTCCGCAAGGGGGCAATAAGTCTGGCACAATCTCACAGAACACGGCTTCCACTTACTTTGCCATTTTCAAAGCAGGACTGAAACAGGCTTTCATTGACGGCTACCTAACCATTGACATATCGGCAAAGGTGAAAGGCATACAAGAACAAGAAAGCCGTAGGGAATACCTGACTGTGGAAGAACTGAACCGTTTGGCGCAAACACCGTGCGACCCATTGTTGAAACGTGCAGCCTTATTCTCTGCTCTCACAGGTATTCGTCATTGCGATATTCAGAAATTGAAATGGTCGGAAGTGGAAATGTTCAACGGCAATTATCGCTTGAACTTCACGCAACAAAAGACAAAGGGCGTTGAGTACATGCCAATCTCAGAACAAGCCTTTCAACTTTGCGGTGAACGACAAGATGGAGACTTACTTGTGTTTGCAGGATTGCCAGCACCATCTTGGATAAATCGTCCTGTCAAAAGATGGGTTGAAGCAGCCGGAATAAAGAAGCATATTTCATTCCATTGCTTCCGCCATTCGTATGCAACGCTCCAGTTGGCGGGTGGTACAGACATATACACTGTCAGCAAAATGCTTGGTCATACCAATGTTCGCACAACACAAATTTACGCAAAGGTTGTTGATGCAAAGAAAGAGAATGCCACAAAGAGAATTACTTTGGACTTACCTCTTGCAGATACAAATGAAACAACCGAATAGACCTAAATTACACCTTATTATATACTGCCATCCACACGCATTGTTGTGGGTGGCTTTTTCTTTTTTATGGGGTTGTTTCAACCGAACCCATCTCCACGGAACTATGGATGCTTTATAAAACGGCATAAGGGGTACGGTTGAAACGACTCCCTTATAACTGTCTATACCGTCACAGGAATGTGATTACAAGTCATACCCTTTGTAACTTCTATTATGGAGTGATTTGAAGTCACCTCATATATCCACAAAGACCAATAAGGATACATACGACACCATCTTATGATAGCCTTATGATGTACTAATGACAAGCACCATAGCCGAAACAAAATGATAATGACTGATGTCATTACCTGTATTGATTATCAATAACTTTTGTATATGACAACTATGTTTCGATGATGATTGTTTATGTGATGTCTGTCAGCATAAAATCAGCATTCAAAATCCATGTTACTTTGCACTCAAATCGAACAATAAAATCAATGAACGATATGACAGAAAAGAACATTACATTTGAGGATTTGCCCAAAGCAATGACATGGATGATGGATAAGTTGAACGAACTTACATCAAAGGTTGACAATATCAATAACCAATCTGTGCTGCCACAGACGAATCAATGGATGAACTTGAAAGAACTGTGTGAGTATCTTCCCTATCATCCTGCCGAACAAACTGTTTATGGTTGGACGAGCTGCCACCAGATACCTTTTCACAAGCGAGGCAAACGCATCATGTTTCTCAAATCAGAGATAGATACATGGTTGCATGATGGTAAGATTAAATCGCAAAAGGAGTTGGAGGCGGAAGCTGCCCAGTTCCTTAAATCAAAACGTAACCACAGATTCTAATGGATGCACTTGAATTATGCAACAGTTTAAGAATGGAGTTTGAAGGTGTCTATGAGAACAAGATACCACTGGACGCACTTCCTGCAAAATTACAGGACATGGTTCTCGCATTGGCTCGTCAAGAAAACTACTCCATAGAATACACGCTTGCCTCATTGCTGGTTGCTGCATCAACAGCTATCGGCAATGCGGTGAACATCTGTATTCGTGGCGGTTGGATAAGCAATGCTGCTATGTATATGATATTGGTGGGACGGCCAGGCATGGGCAAGACACCGCCTCTTGACTTTGCCTTTCGCCCAATCCGTAAGCATGATGCTAAGGCTATCCGTAAGTTCAAGGAAGAAATGGAACTCTACAATGAGGCATTGGAACGGCAGCGAGGCAAGAAAGAAGATAGTGGAACACTTCCGCCTAAGCCGATATTGCGCAGAACCATAATATCCGACTTCACACCAGAAGCCTTGATACGTGCGCATGACGACAATAAGCGTGGAGTCGTATTGTATGTGGATGAAATCATGGGTATGTTCAATGCCGTAAACCAATACAGCAAAGGTCAGTTGATAGAACAACTCTTGACTGCGTTCAGTGGCAAGGCTTTGGATGTGTCACGTTGCAGTATGCCCGTTCCTATCCATATTGAACATCCATTTATAAACATAGTCGGCACTATGCAAACCATACGAATGCACGAACTGATAGACAAAGGCTATAAAGCCAATGGTTTCTTAGACCGCTTTCTGTTTGTATATCCTACTTCGCAGAAGATAGCAGATTGGGCGGATGATGAACCTTCAAGTTCTTCCTCTTTTGACAACTATTCTACATTGTGGAAAACTGTCATAGAAAAGATTTGGGATTTGCCATATTCTATGAATGAAGATGATGATACAATACAGAATGTATTGAAATTCTCAAAAGATGCCAGCAATTACTTTACGGCATGGCGCAATGCTGCAATTGGAGCTGTCAACAAGATAAAGGATGACGCATTGGTGGATAGTCGCATTATGAAAATGCCCATGTTGACTGCCCGACTTGCATTGACTATCCAAATCTTGCGATGGGCTTGTGGCGAGGTGCATAAGAACTATGTGGATATAGACTCCATCAAAGCAGCCATTCGGTTGAGTGATTATTTTGAGAACTGTTATACAGCTATTCAAAAGTTCATGGTGTTGGATGGAATAGAACCACAGAAGAAAGAATTTCTCAACAATGTGGGCAAGACATTTACAACGGCAGATGCCATTCAAGCAGGAAAAGAAGTCGGCTTGTCGGAAAGGTCGGTCATGTATGCCTTAGTCGGTCTTGTAACCGACAAGATAATCAAGAAAGTAAAACGAGGAGAATACGAGAAACTGCAATAATACCCATTGTTTTGCACCTTGCAGTTATTGCAGTTTGCAGTTCCTTTTCTCTGTTTCATAAAAAGCAACTATTATGGCTGAATATAGATTTGTGCTTCAAAGATACAAGCGTGGCAACAAAACCACTTGCCCTAAATGTGGCAAGAAGCGTTGCTTTGTCAGATATATTGACATAGAGGGAAAGATACACTTCCCTGACTATGTGGGTAGATGTGACCATGAGCAGTCATGTCAATACCATTACAAGCCATCTGATTATTTCAAGGACAATCCAATGTTAATTGATAATGTAGATTGGAAATGCCATACAACAAAGGCGATGCAACAAGAACGACCAATCTCTTATATTGACAAATGCTTGATGGAACGAACACTATCCAATTATAGCATAAACCCTCTGTTTGTTTTCTTGAGTGGCATCATGGGGAAAGAGGAAACAGAACGGATATTCCACCTGTACAAAGTCGGCACCTCAAAGAAATGGGGCTGTGCTACTGTTTACTGGCAAATAGACTGGCACGGTCGAGTGCGGTCAGGTAAGATAATGCTATACAACTTGTCTAATGGTCATAGAGTGAAAGAACCGCACAGTTATGTGAGTTGGGTGCATAGCGAACTACACTTGGATAACTTCAACATGAAGCAATGCTTGTTCGGTGAACATATATTACCGCAATATCCATCCAAGCCAGTAGCAATTGTGGAGAGTGAGAAGTCCGCTTTAATAGCTACACACTTCATGCCCGATTTTATATGGCTAGCTACAGGCGGAATACATGGCTGTTTCAAGGAAGAAAGCATAAAGGTGTTGAAGAACCGCTCGGTTATGTTGTGTCCTGATTTGGGAGCATTTGAGGCATGGAAAGCCAAGATGCCTATGCTTTCTAATGTATGTAGCAAGGTTATTATAAGTGAACACTTGGAACTTGTAGCTACCGAAGAGCAACGTAAAAGTGGATTGGATATTGCCGATTTCCTGCTCATGACAGAAACACCAGTAATGGCACTTCAGCGAATGATAAAGCGCAATCCTTGCATTGGCACATTGGTAGAACGATTGCAATTGGAGGTCGTAGGTTTTTACAACGCCGAAAGCAAGCCTATGCAATAATGTGACTTGAAACAATAACGAATAAAGGGAAGAAATGGATGAGGTTGTGTCAGATGGTTTATTGGTAGCGTTGCAAGAAATGCCAATGTCGTACAAATCAGCGAGGCTTATTCATACGTCAATGGCTTCTTGCAGTACTCGCAAGCTCGCACCGATGCCTTTTCTATTCCCTAATATCAACAATTATAAACACCATATTATGGCAACAGCAAAGAATAATACAACGCCCAAGCGCACGGAGCGCTTGGAGGTCAGAGTAACCTCTGACGAATACAACCGAGTGGCAGAACTTGCCAATACCTGTGGCTTGACAGTAAGTAACTATGTACGCAAATGTGTATTGGGGCAACATCCCAAACAAAGACTGACCGACCGAGAAATTGAAGCTTTGTGCAGTTTGGCTGATGCACGTGGCGACTTGATTAGAATTGTCAGCGCAGTCAAGAGCATTCAGAGCGATAAACGAGGACTGTATTTTCACAATACCAAGTTTGTTGAAGAATGGATGAAAGCAGCCATTCCACTTATAACTCGTTGGGGCGACATCAAGGATTATCTGACATTATAAACATCGACTATTATGATAGCAAAGGCAAGAGCAATATCACATGGTGCCAACTCCATGCGATATGTAGTAAACAAAGACAAGTCGGACATTATCAAGTTGCACCTGTTGCCCGACAATGTGGCTGCTGAGTCTTTATGGTCAAGAATGCTATTGCATCAGGCAAAGTTTCTTGGCGAGCGTTCCAAGGCAATCAAGAACAACATGATAAGAATTGAGGTGTCGCCAACAGCCGATGAAACCAAAGGCTGGACTAATGCGGATTGGGAAAAACTTGCAGACGATTTCATTCGAGAGTTTGACTCCATCGATTTATCTGAGAAAACAAAACGTGCAAAAGACAAACACACCAATCTCCGTAACAGCCAATATGTAGTGTCACTTCACCGTGACAGTAAGAGTGGCATTTTGCATCTTCACATTGATGCCAACCGAATAGACAATGACGGAAACATCAACAATGACCATAATATCCATATAAGGGCAATGGCTGCTGCCAATAATATTGCCAAGCGTAGAGGTTGGGTACAAGCGTCCGACATTTCAATGCAAAACAAACAAGAGATAACGAATGCCTGTATGGATGCTCTCCGTTCTATGGATAGGTTTGATTGGAATGATTATGTGGAGCGACTAAAACAATATGGCTATGATGTGATGCTGCAAAAGGACTCTCAAAATATTGTCCGTGGATATTCCATAAAGAGAGGCAACTCCACTTATAAATCTTCGTCTCTTGGTAAAAGCAGAAATCTTATGCCATCGAAGATAGAAGCGACATGGAATGAACTGCGCAAAGTAGTTCTCCAAAAAGAAAATACAGACATAGATAGTCATGAGAAGAATACATCCGAAGAACTGCAAATTGCAAATAATGCAAGGTGCAGAAACTGCAACGAGTTCCAATCCCAACCGTTGATACACCATTCCTTCAACTGGAATTATTGTGACTACGAGATAGATATTCCATCGAATATTAACGATATTCTTATGCAAGAAGTGTCGTTATCAGAGAACAACGTATTCGCCACTATCAATGATTTGCAGCGAACAGCCATTCTTCTTTTCGCTGGCTATCTTGATGCGGCTACGCAGATGTCAGAATCTTCTGGCGGTGGTGGCAGCACTCCCGATGGTTGGGGAAGAGACAAGGATGAAGATGATTTGGAGTGGGCAAGACGATGCGCACGAATGGCAAGCCACATGTGCCGTCCTGCAATCAAAAGAGGAAACAGACGATGAACATCAATACAATTTTACGATATGAGAACATCAAAGAATGACAAAGTTGACATCTCCACTCTGATGCAGAGTGTTGACAATACGGAAACACTGAATACGGAGACTGACAAAATAGCCAAACTTATAGAAGCAACTTCTCAGTTGAACAAATGCTTATTGTCTGTTGTAGAGCAACTAAAAAACATAACCTCACAGCCAATAGAATTATCTGTCAAACAATCTGACATGGACCAATTTCGCCTTGTGAAGAATGGCTACATCCAAGAAGAAACGGAGCTTTTGAAAAAACACGTTGCAAAACAATTAGCCATGATAAAGGCTCATGAGCAGCGTATTTGCGAAGTTTGTAAACAAGGTGAGGGCATTTGGCTGTCAGACTTTTGGCTAAAGGTATGGGGTGTGGTACAGATTGTAGTTTATGGTGTAATCACCTTGTATCTGATGGCCAAGTCATCGTAAAAGACAGGTGGCTAACCACGAATGTTTGGATTAGCCACCTGTAAAGTATTAAATATTTTTAAGAATGAGCCATTGCCCGTTTTTATCACTTCCGCTACGAGCTATGTAGCCTTTCTTTCTTAGCGAAGTCAGTTCTCTTTTTAGCGTTGCAAGCGAAACATCGAGTCTGTTTGCCAAATCTTCTCTTGTTATAGATGGATTTTGCTTCATTGCAGAAAGAATAGCTTGCTTCCGTTCATTTACAGGCTCATTTACAGGCTCATTTACAGGCTCATTTGTTGACTCATTCTGAATATGGAGGGTCAACTTCACCTGCATAAGTTCGGGCTGTTCCAACAATTCTGGCTTTATCCAATGCTTTTCATTCCAAGCATTTAGGATGAGAGGAAAGCCTGAGCCAAGGTTCTCACCATAGCCAATCATGCGAAACATATTCTGCATACGCTGATTACGTGCTTTTGACTCTCCACCTCTGTAAATTTGTTCTATTGGGAGCTTTAGCAGTCCAGGATTTGTCAACACAAAGCAATCATCATACTTCTCGACTTTCAATATTCCGTTAAGCATGAAATCGGAATGGATAATCATGTTGGTGACAGCCTCACGAATGGCTTTGGCCTGTAAAGTATCGTCTGTACGTATCACGCCATCCATGCTGAAAGGTCGTGGCAAATCACGTGTCAGCTTTGGAATAACCATACGGATAAAGTTGAACAGGTTGTTCTCCCAAGTTCCATCGTATGTCAGTCGGTCACTATAACGTTGGTCTCCTATAAGGTTCGACTTGTCGATATAGTCCATACGTAAGTTGTCAAAGCGCTCACGCACTGGCAGTCCCTTACCAAACATTAGGAGTCCAGCCATGGTCAATCCTTCTTCTCCTGTTCTTCTGTCTTTGGCATATCCTCCAAAGTTCATCAAGAATTCCTTATCGTCATAAGAGTTCCATTGATGTTCTGGATGAAGAGTCTGGAACATCTTGCGGTAACGCTCCAATGTTGGAACGTCAACATCGTTCATCGTGTAGTATTCCAAGAGCATTCCATCGTTGCCAGCTTCATTGGCATCACGGAGCATCATCTTCAGTTCTTGCTCCGTGCAATGATAGTCGCCTTCATGGTTACGCTTGAACGTACCCTTTGTTAGATTGTTGTTGATGTAAACTGGGCGTTCTGTGTATGTGGCCCTAGGAACATTGATTATAATCACATTTTTGCCGTCAACATCAATAGTTTGTATGTCTTCATCACGTAGCAAGTTGATGTTCACTTTTTCCTTGCTGTTTACCATATTCCACAAATCCTTGCGTATCTTGTCAGCATCTTCCACGCCAATGATTTCAAATCGTTTGGCAGGGTCATTCTCTGTCATGTTCTCATACACTCCAAGAAGAATAGTGCCGCCATAAGTGTTTGCAAAAGCGGAGTAAGTGTCCCAAAGAGAATTGGGAACACTACGCTGCGCTTTCTTGCATTCAAGCGTTACACGCTCACCTTGGGAAAGAAGGTTTTGTATCTTGATGTTCATGTATATAATATTTCTATTTTAACAAGCTCCATACAAGTTAACTCATGTAGATTAAAAATGCAAAGGGAGCCTTTTATGAAGAGATTAAGTATTTTGTATTTGCTTATTGTATATGATAGTTATTTACAGCTTATTATACGAAATTGTATATAATATTCCCGAATAATATTGCTTTTTATTATACAATGGAAGATCCATATCCCAATCGAACCTAAAGTCATCGTCCGTACAGTCAGAGTTGCTTCCACCAAACAAACTCCATCCATGGGCTATACCAGCGTCAGGACGAATGCAGAGTTCGACATCTGCTGATTTTATGGAAATACAACGCTCATGCTCTATATAGCCGTGATCCACAATCGTAGGAGTTATACCAGTCAATTCTCTGACAACATCCTCCAAGAAACTATTTCTTGCCATATTGTCTCCGTATTCTCTTTCCAAACGAACACCATGACTGCCATAAGAATCTCCATTTGGCTTTTTTACAATGATATTCAATGATGCAATATTCACATTCAGTTTTTGCTGAACATCCGCAATGAAATGCGCCAAAAGAATGCAACCCAATGGAGTGACCAAGTAACGGTCTGAATAGGTCAAGCTGACATTTTTCCCATTCATACCAGAAATTATTCGCTCCCACTTCTCTGATTTGCATTTCATCAACTTTGCACATAAATTGCCAACATTGCAATCTTCCAGAATACGAGCATCAAACATGATAGAACCATCATCTGCATTCATTTCAGACAAAACATCGGACGGATTAATAGGAACATATTCCATCAGAATGTTACTTAAAGAAGAGAACACATCTCCATCTCCCCACTTAGCTGTCAAAGAGGTGTCAACATTTTCGCCAAAATACATTTTCTTCGTTCCATCACTAAATGTCACGGCAAGTAATGGTTTCAAAGAATCCCTTAATCCAACCTTTACATACTCGAATTTATTTTTGAACAATGCAGCCATCAAAATAGCTTTTGAAGAAGCTGAACATGATGATATTCGTATGCTCTTATTCCAAACATAAGCCACATCAACCCCAGACAAAGAGAGTTCACCCAATAACTTACTATAAGGGAAATCATCAAGTTGCCAATTGTCATAATCATTATCCACAAATACTTTCAATGACTTCACGTTATCATTGCGAGTAAGTTGATAGAATTCTGTCGAAAAATCCGTTGTTACTGCGGAGGCATCATGAATTTCAGACACAATTGACTTTGGGGCAACTCTTGAATTGCGCTCCATTTCCAACCACTTCAAAGCCTTTTGACGATTTAAGTAATTGATATACCACTGAGATCTACGGTCAATCAAGCACTTGGTGCAAGAACGCTCACAATCACACTTCGCCAATGCTTCATAAGCTTTTTCCAACACCTTGTCTTTATATTCACGGAAAAGTGGAGAATAGCCAGCTCCACCGAGAGCTGTATCATAAATGAAGATAGAGTGACTGGCCTCATTATAACCAAAGTCTATCTCACCATCATTAACTCCCAGCAATTCTGTAAGTTTTCTACTCAATATGACACCCAATGAATATAGCGTTTCACTATCTCTTACCAAGACATTAGCAGCATCATAGAATTTAACTTCTACGAAATCTGTTTGATAACGTCCAACAAGCAGAACGTGTCTTCTAATATTTCTACCATTTGCTTCACCTCCTGGACATGGAAGGCCAGTAGATAAATGCTTATGACCAGCAAGAACATTTTCTGAGTAATCTGGACTTTGCTCATACTCCATTCTTCCGCAATAAGGACAAAAAGCAAAACCATAGGTGCTTTTTCCTCTATTAAAAAACAATATTTCGGACTCGTTTGTAGAGCAACGCACAACCATTTTTGCAGCAGAAGTTTTTTCTTGCCACGGATCCATCTTCAACAGTACAGGCTGAACAAAACTCATCTCTCCCTGTGCATTCATTTTTCGAGTTGGCTTTGAACCAAATGCTACGCTGAAAGCTACAGGCTCAACCACTTCCGTAAAACGTTGCTCAGTCGAAATGCTCATGTCCTTAATTCCATGCATTGAGTTTTCCTTGCCGCATTTAGGACAATCGTTCAGGACATTACCCTGTCGTATAACGGTATAACCACAATGCGTACAATTTTGCAGCACGTATCTTGTTGTATTATCATCATACTTCGTCTTCATCAAAATTCCAGCAGGTTGATATATCCATTCATTCTTTACGACTTGCTTACCAGGAGCATAGGCAGAAATGGCTTGACTTAAATGCATAGTCGGAGAGTTCTCTTCATTATTTTTGCCCAACACGCATTGCACTAAACCTGTAGGAATGCCAGCACTTGGCAAGAACGAATGTTCTGCCATATAGGTCAGAAGAGAAGTTGAAAGGAAATTGTCTTTTTGATACTGTACAGATCTTAATGCTGCACTATTTCCGTCCTCTTCTTCCAACAATTTTATCGTTTTATCCAAACTATCTATACGTGCTTGGTACAATCCTCGAACTGCCGTAATATCTTTTTTAGTTGTGAAAACAGCATCACTCAATGGAATGTTGTCCAAGGCTGTTCCCCTTACTAAGGCCTTATATGACGCATCAAGGTCTGTTCTATTACAGCCAATAATGCTATCAATATGATTCAGGAACTTGTCGAAATAGCACAATCCGTCATTTGCGACAAAGAAATCCTCCAATTTGGCTGTAACTCGTATTCCACCCTGTATAGATACGAAATCTGCAAACACCATAGCATTTACATGACGTTGAATCAACTGACGACTTTCCAACTTTAACAAAGGAGTTTCCGTCAAATGCGTAATTGGGTAATCAGGATGCTTCCATGTGTTTGCGCCAATCGGGTTAGGGGCGCAAAAAGTCAGAGCCAAAGCTTTTGACTCACTTCTACGACCTGCACGACCTGCACGTTGCAGATAATTAGCGGATTTTGGTGGCACGTTGTTCATGACCACCTCACTGATACCACCAATATCCACACCCATTTCCATAGTTGTAGAGCATGACAACACATTTAGATGTCCCTCATTGAACTCCTTTTCATATTTATCCAAATCTTCACGAGATTGCTGGGCAGAATGCTCCGCAGAAATAAAGATTGGTTTCTGGGCATAAACCCTCTCGTGCAACCCTGTATAAACACCATACTCTTTCTGGGAAGATAAATTTTCGTCAATCCATGCAGCAATTTTCTTGTCATCCAACTCTGTCGACTTGAAAGGGAAATATGGGTATTTAAAGGTCGCTGCCACCTTGAATCTATCAAAGTTTTCCTTTCCTATATATCCATTAATACGTGGACTATATCCTTTGAAAGTTACATCCACAACGACATTGTCAACAGGACAAAGGTAACCCTTTTCCATCAATTGCAATTTTACCTTTTTCCCTATCAAATCCAACATATATCCTCTGTCCTCGGTATTTACAGGGTCAAGTATGTTTGATGTCAGAAATCCCCAAGCTTTATCCAAGAGGTTGTTGATAATGGCAACCTTACCATCATCAATCTGCTCTGCGTCATTGTAACCTAAAACAGCACAAAGAAGAAGCACCAATCTATTTTGGTCATCTTGTACCGTTCCATCCAGTCTCTGTCTCACTACAGGCCATTTACTCACTGGCTTCCCATTTACACGCTTATCAGAATCCTTTGGGTAGATTTCCGACATATAGATATTCTGAGTCAAATAAGGCTTGACATCTCCTGCCATCATATAATGTCTGCCACCACGAATAACATAGTCAATACAGATTTTCAAAAAGTCTTGCCAATCTTCATCTTTACAGCCCTTTGCCAAAAGAGCTTCCGGACACTTTGCCTTTTTCAAGTCAGGATATACCAATCGTACAAATCCCATAGTCTCCATAGAATTTGCTCGTTTCGGAATCCAACCGAATTGATCTATCAACAACGCCCTGAGATAAACCGTCGTGTTCTCTGCCCCTTTGCCTCCACGTGCCTCATTGATATGTTTATAAAGCTTTCTGAAATCAGTATTATTTTCCAATGCTGTACTAATCTCATCAAACGACACTTCTGGTGGAGCAGGAACAACTTGCTTTCCACTTTTTTTAGCTTCAAGACGTTTCAGTTCTGTAAGAAGGAAAGGAGGCAAAGCTTCCTTTGGCTGTGTACTCAAATATTGATATGTCTGCTTTTCTTCATCCGTTAAACCAGAAGGTTCAATTCTTTCAAGT
Organism: Leyella stercorea; assembly: GCF_021531355.1. Lineage (GTDB taxonomy): Bacteria > Bacteroidota > Bacteroidia > Bacteroidales > Bacteroidaceae > Prevotella. Next base: position 37,717 of record NZ_JADYTS010000009.1, read on the forward strand.
CTCATATCAGCCATTTTATGAAAAATGCTGGCACGAATCCAAGCACGTTCCACATCTTGATTTAATCCCATAGCTGTGCGAGCAGAACCTTGTCTGTTATCGGTAAAAGTTATATACTTTTTGCCTTTGTACAGAATTTCAGAATCAGTACTCTTTACCTCTTCCGCATTATCCAAGATAGTTGTGGCCAAGGCACGCCCCATCTGGGTCGCACTTGCTCGTAAATAATTAACGTGACCTAAAGAATTGCCACAATAAGGGCATAAGTCCTTGTTGTTTTCCGAATGACGCAAAGACTCAAATACAGTTGCCTTATCTGCATCATCTGGAGCAATTTCTATCTTGTTTTTCTCATGATTAAAGACATGCTTTTCCACATGAGTATGATGACGCAAACAAAGCTTAGAAGGTTTTGCGAAATAGAAAGGCGTATATCCTGCAGCTTCTTGTCTTACCCTACCGTCATCAACACTAAGATCTTCGCTTGTTATAAGATCCTCATCCGTATCAAAGAACACACCATTATCCAAATCCACTGTATTTACATGCATTCGGAATCCTTCCGATGTGCTGTTTTCTCCTACGACAATCAAACCACCACATGAAGGACAGGTTGCGACCTCCAACATTTTGGATTTACAAACAGGACAATTAGTGTTCTGATAGGTAGTTAAGCTGCCTATCCCCAATCTAATCTTCTTATGTCGGCTGCACTCTGGATTCACACAAGCATACACGCCATTAATTGAACGTATAAAATAGTGGATTCTAGAAGGTAACAATGCCGCCTTTCCACCATCAGCTTTATTCAATCCATCGACTTTGTCGCTCAAAGCATTTATTACTTCAAGTGATTTTACAGTGTCTTTACTTATAACACTATCCAATTGCTTTGCAATCTGCTTGGTAGAAAGCACAGGATTGGCATTCAGCTTTTTGCGAAGTCTCTCAATATCTGCAAGAGAAATCTTTGTCCCATATTTAGCATTTATGCTTTCTATTGCCACTGTTGCTTTGGCTGCATCCATTTCTGGAACGATTCGTTTTCCACCAATCACCACGATACTATCAGCAGGCTTACCTGTTAATTGTGAGACAAACGTCTTCAATTTTTGTTCAGCAGCAGGATTGTCCTCATCACCTATTGTTGCAGATGTTACGGCAAAGTTAACCTGATCAATAGTTACCCCAAAAGCATCAAGAACACGGCGCAACTGCAACGACAATTCCGCAGCAGAAGACCCCGTATAGGTATGGGCTTCATCAAGCAAGATCCATTTCAGTTTGCCTTGTGACTTTTCCAAAATGGCTTTATCCTCAGCACGTACCAACATGTAGTTTAGCATCGTCGGATTCGTAAACAACACCTGTGGAGGGGTCTCACGAATTTGTGGACGAGTTACCAATTGAGGGAAGAACTTAGAAGTAAAACTCTCTGTTCTTTTGCTCTTTTCAGTGTCACCATTATAAATGGCATAAGTGACTTTGTTGGGAAGTGCATTACACCAGGCATGAATACGCTTTTGTTGGCTTTTCATCAAGGCATTGAGAGGATAGAGAAAGATAGCCTGAACACAATTCTTCTCTTTTCTGTTTGCTATATCTTGAAGAACAGGTATCATAAAACACTCCGTCTTTCCTGAACCAGTACCAGAGGTAACGACAATCGTTTTACCCTCACCAGACAACATTGTTTTCCAACTCTTTGTCTGATGCTTATAAGGGCAACGACTCATAGGAAATCTCATTTCCTCATCAACCTTGTCACTCCCCAAAGCCTCCACGAAAGAAGGGGATAGTATATGCAATTTTGTTGCATGCTCACCAAATGTTTCCTTGCTATTTTCCCAAGGAAATATAGATTGAAACACAGGTTCCGCCATCAAAGGTTCTTCCTTTGATAAAATATGGCGCATATATGCCACTTCCTTGGCTTTACCTCTGAGCCAGAGAGACACCAAGGAGTCTATAAGCACCTTTTCTGCGGATGTATAGAAATCTGCGTAGTTCATATCTTATCTATCTAATGTCTTAATATATTTAACCGTTTTGAAGAAAATGTCGCTGTATGTCTCTTTGAAATACTTTCTGTAGAAATTGACAATACGAGCAAACTCCCTGTTTTCCCAAGCGAACAAGTCTATACAATTTTCTTGAAGGCATGTATTTTCGGCAGCGCACATAGCAGCCTCTAACATAACCCTGTACGAAGGCAATAACCTTTGTCCTTCATTGTAATAAGCATTGCTCAACGAGAATTTGGCAATCGGCAAGTCTTTATTCGTATCTGACAAACCATGTATTTTTGCACAATAAGCATTAATGTCTGCTATATTAAATGCCCTTCCTGCATCAACATTACCAGAAACAAGGAAAGCTGCAAAAGTTTGTGCTATATCCGTTGACATTGTAGAATTAAACAATTCTTGCAACAGCTCCACCAAAGACTGCATTTTCCTAAACATCATAGGCTGCAATACTTCGGGAACACTTGCCATAAATTCCTCAATACATTCCTCCCAAATCTTGGCAGGAATCCAATGAATTGCAACAACCATCTCTTGCTCAAACCTATCAATATCTTGTGACAAGACATCCTTGTACTCGTTAAGCCACATGGCAATGACAAACTTTGCCAACAATCTGGAGTTGCGTCCTATTGGCTTTAATCCATTATACGTTGGGAAAGGCAAATTATATCGGCTACAAATGTCAAACGCCTTACATACATCTTTCCAATGTTTGCCCATCATGACATCCTCATTTTTCAAAGCCTCATACCAATCTTTTGTATTGCTAGAAGAACGTACAGTTCTTTCTTGTTTATCAAAATCATAAGCCTCCCTATTGTAATATTTTGGAATTATCCTACGCTTTGCCTCTGGACCCGAAAACACAACGACCTCTTGTTGATTAAAGTCATCTGGGAATGTGAACAGATTCTCAGAATTATCTAATCGCTCCAATTTTACAACAAAGAAGTCTTCTGATGAAAGTTCATCTCCAACAGGAAACGCATAAACTTCGCCATCATAGAGAAAATCATCAGTATCTTCTTCAGTACTGTCGATGACCCTTATCTTTCCGTCTTCAATGGTTGACTCCAATACGAATTTTCTAATGAATATCTCTGTACCATAAATATTCATGGCTACGGAACTGGAACGGTCAAAACTATTAGCGCCATACAGATTAAACATGCGAACAATAAGGTCATTATAGTCAGCGAGAGATACCAACCCATCTATCACCTTACTGCGCAAATGTTTCAATAAGCTATAATCTTCAAACTTATCAGAAACGTATGACACATCTATATTGCGTTTTTTACCATAACAACCATGGCTTACAACACAAAAGTTTGTCAAGTTAGCCAATGAAACAATCTTTCCATTTGGTACGATATTTCCTTTTATATCCGTAACGGTCACTCCATCAAAAGGAATGGCTATGGACAAACGCAAAGTTGGATTCCCAGCACAGTAAAGGCTGAAATCACATACAGATGGTGTAAACTTACTGTCCTTACTTCGCTTAACCATCCATTTGTTGGTTCCCAATTCCGTAATATCAACTCCCTCTTGCATATTAATCTTAGGAAGCATATCTGCACCACACGAGCAAATGATGTTCGTCGAGAAGACACTTTCATTATCAGAAGTAAACTTCAATTTTCCTATTGAATAGAAAGTTTCCGTAACAGTATGCCCATCGGGCAACTCCACACGAATATCAACCAATCCACAAGGAAAGACGCAGTAAGACTTCAAGCTACGCCATTTGATGTAATTATCATTTCTGAATCTATATTTTACAGCGCAGTTCTGAACACGATGTTTCTCTTGGTCATACACACGAACATATGGTATCGTTGATAACAATTTATAGTTTGACTTTTCAACCCAAGAGATATAGTTATTAGAGAATTCTACAGCATATGGTGTGAAGTCATTAGTCAACTTAACCTCTTCAGCTGTTTCAGAATTTTGTAAATCCAGTTCATCCGTAAATGCGTTATAATAGAGTTCTTTGTCACAAATGGTAATTGGCAAGGATTCTCCATTTTTCCACTCGTGAGAAAATATTGCCATATTATTCTCGACATTGGCAGTTTTTGACATACTATAAAGATGGTCATCCAACATCTGGAACACCTGTGGGTATTCAAAGTTTGGTGGATAACAACCTGCTATCGTCAAGAACAATCGATCATCGTTATCACATCTTACCTTTACCTCTACCACTGGTTCACCAGTCCACAAAATATCGCTATGCATACCTACATTGATACGTGTATATATTGCAGACAAGACATTGCCTTACTCATCTCTAACATTGTCTTTCCTCACATATTTACCCACAAGCGTTCCTGCAACAAACACATCAAAGGAATAGCATGTCATTATGTTTAAACCAGGAATGGAATCTGACGAAATATCCTTGACAACATCCATGTTTACATAAAGATACCCTTTCCCATTCTCCATAGTTCTTAGTTTCCAATGCAAGGAAAGTGGACGTGTTTTGCGCTGTGCTTTCGCACGACTATATGCAGTTTCCAATGACTTGGTCAATTCTGCAAGCGATGCATCTGTATCATCATAAGGAAGAATGTCTTTTTCTCCCACAATGACGGCGTGGGCTATCTGCATGGAAACATCATAGATGTTCTCATTCTTAAAAGCCTTACCCAAATAAGAAATGCAATTAAACTGTTGTATTATAGAGCTATCTACTTCGTTCCAATCAATATTTATTAATGACAGTTCACTCACCAATTCTTTTAAGAACCGAGAGTAATTGCCCATATTACCACTGTTTGTAATATAGTTTATTGGTAGTCCACCTTGATTTAGTAGTGTACGAAAATATAAAGTTCCTTTTAGTGAATGTAAAAACGTATAACCATGTTTTTGTAGTGCTTCTCTCGCAGCTTTATACAGCTCGTTGGCATAACTGCTATGAATTCCAATACCCATAGCAACATCTTCTTTGGAAGGAATATTGCCCTTATAGTCTCTTCGCCACCACTCCGCATAGCACAAAGCCGCTTCCTCACCATATTTGGCGAGGTCACTTGTATGAATTCTCAACGTCTGTTTCAAAGCCTCATACTCTTCTTCTGATAGCTTGAACTTCCACAAAGGCATATTCTTTTGAAGTCCTTGCATTCCACGAGTTCTTAAAATGTCCAAATATGAAGTATGGACATACTCTACATTCTCATCTGTCATTACAAACGCATATAATTTAGAAATTGAGTAGCATATAGTTTTTTATAGAATATTTGACATACAAAGTCAATAAAAATAAGGAATTCAGCAACGTCAGTCATGCGCAATTTGCCGTCTGAGGCACGAAGCTTCAACCCGTGACAATTTGTCACGGTTTCATTACCTTCTTTTTTGAGTCTCTGCTTCAGCTTTCTCCAATAAGCATTGGCATCTTTGCTGTCAGTCAGCACACCGCACACATCCACAATGGAGAAATACCATTTTTCCTCCTTGTCGTCCCATACGGTACGCACCTTCTTTTCTTCAAACAGTTGAAGAGATTCCTTCTTCGTCATATTCTTTTTTCCTATTTCATTATCTTGATTGTCAATCAATATTATCTTCTCTAAGAAGATCTGTCACCTCTACTTCAAGCAATTTTGAAATTTTCATCAGACTGCCCAAGTCAGGCTGACAGGTGTTTGTGCACCATTTTGATATGGTGGTCTTGTCCTTTCCCAGTTGTTCGCCAAGCCATTTGTTAGTCTTCTTCTTTTCTGCAAGGACCACTTTTAGCCTGTTCAATTCTCTATTTGCCATATTCATATATATGTTTTGCTTACAAAGGTAGCTATAAAACACAACAATCGAGCAGAAAGCATCTAATATTTTATGTTTATCTACCAATTTGGTGAGAAAAGTTCACTTTTAAAAAGAATACTCCTCCGTTTGTGATAACACATAAATCTGAACAAAGCTCACTCACTCCTCTCTTGATTTTCCTATTTTTCCCTACTTTTACCTATCATCATAAGCATCCATATTTGTACCATATAAATATAACACGTTGATATTCAGTGGTGATAATCTTTGAGGAGGTCAAGTAAGTTAGACCAATCTGTAAATCAGAATCCTAATAAATAATAAAAGGCGTACAACTGAAATTTTGTTTAGAAATCGGTTGTACGCCTTTCTTGTTTAAATGAATTGACGTTCTATAAGATCTAAGTTTCTTAATATTTTCTTACCAATGGCAGTTACTGACAAGATTATATTTCTTGACCTTGATGGGGGTATGAACACTCGGCGTCATCAGCGGCAGCGTGTTGCTTTCAGCAGACATTGACGTTGCAGACCCGACGGTGCTGCATAGCAAGGGCGCGGAAATAGCGTCGTGGCTTTATGACAACAATATGCAGCAGGCTCCGTATGTAATTATCGATGACGGATACGTAATCCTGGAGTCGCAACTCCCACACTTCGTCCAGACCGACTCGTATGACGGTCTTACTGAAACGCTCGCTACAAGAGCCATCGGGATTTTATCAGAATAAACAATAATAAGGCGTACAACTGAAATTATGAATTTTGGTTTGAAAAGTTGATTGCCATTCACGTTCATATATAAGAAATTAGTGGTATCTTTGCGTCTGAACATTAGTATTATTAAAAAAAGGCATTATGGGACAGTATCTTGCAGTAGGATTGCGTTTGAAGGCATCCGTTAGAAAAGAGAAACAGCTTGATGGCAAATCGGTTGAGGAAATTCTCGGTAAAGTGGAGGATAAGTATAACTTATCTGAAATTTACGAACGTCGTGAAGAAGAAACGTATTATGAATATTCTATCAAGAAGGAAGTTCTTGATAAAGAACTTGTGCCGCTGATTGAAAAGTTCTATGCCCTGCGTTATACGAAGGATGAAAGAACAGATGCGGCAGATGTGATAGAGGCATTGAAAGCTCTTCCCGACACTTCCGCTCGTCTGGAGCTGTTGAATGAAAGAAGATTTCAGACTTATCAAGCCGGTGATGATATGGACTATTTCTATATAGATGTATTCCCTCCTATGGAAATACGTGTGTGTAGCAATAATGCCATTCTCAGCATTGACGGTAAGATTGCAATGGATTGTTATGGTCGTGTGCTCGACTTCTTTAGTCGTTGCATAGCCGCACAATTGCAGGATTTTGCACTGTCAAAGGCATTGACAGTATGGATTGACGGGTAATTCCCATATCTTATTCTGTTTTTTAATCTTTCAAACAAGCAAGTGGTATTGTTACTGATATTCTGTTGTATATGCAAGCAGAGCCTGATATTTGTGGATATTAAATGCTATGAATTGCGCTGTTTTGTTGCTAACTTTTGTGGTAATTTTGAACTAACTTTTGCGGCACTTCATTTGTAACTTTCGCTGTATTTTATTTGTAGTTTTCGCTGTGTTTTATTTGTAGTTTTTGAGGTATTTTGTTTGTAGTTTTTGTGGCATTTGATTATGTGTTTTTGTGGTAATCCATCGGGTGTTTTATGCTCTTTGTTTACTTTAGCCGCTTTTTCGCCTTTAGCCATGCCTTCCGCAAATTTTTTCTTTTCTGCTGTTCTTATGGCGTTGACTATATCGCGGTAAGCGTTGACGCTGTCTTCGTATAATTTGCGTTCCTGATTGTCGAACTTCGGAATCTCTACATATATATATGTCAGCTTGTCGTATAACACCTCGTGAGTGTCCACCTCCATCAACTTCACTTCATGATGCCAACGTTTGGCATTCTGCAGACCTTCGGCAAAGTTGAAGTTGAGCAAACCGATGGTGTATACCGGATTACCTTGTCGTTCTCGCAATAAACATCGAAGATTGCACGGCGTGCATAAACTCTGTCGCCAAGCTGTTCTGAGTTAAGATACGTGACGTCCTGCACGTTTTGTTCGACATGAAACATAGCGTTCAGAAAGCTGATGAGCAACGCTTTGTTGAACTCAGAACCGAAGAGTCGCTTAAAACCAAAATCAGTATGTGGATTAATGTATTTCTCTACCATAATGCTGCATTTTTTTTATTCCAACAGCAAATATACGGTAATTTTGTTGATTTTCAAACGTTGACAGCGCAAATAAATATATAGTTGTGGAATTTTTTGTTGCTTAATGTAGCACGTTGAAAGCCAAACCATTCGTATCTTTTTATCAACAACATTCTCCAAGTTATTCAGCTTTACCAGCATAAATGCCATCCGCTCTCGGCATCTGTTTCACTTGGCTTCCTTATTCGAATCATGAAATAAGCAGAATGGCTCGGAGTGTCGGGATAACTTTCTTTTTTTTCTTTGGGCCCTTTCAGTTGATAGTCCGTAAGAATATTCTTATTCTTTGTTAGTCTCTATATTAGGCAGATAATCACTTGCTTTAGCTTGCGATATCACTCCATGTCCCAACTTTGATTCCAACTGTGTGCGTGCGGCTTTCGCAACGCTACCACCATCCTTAGCCACTTGCTTTTGCTGATGAAATCCGTTAGGATTGCGCTGTTTGGACAGCTCCGTGGCAGATGCCTCGGCAAGCATATTGAGGGCTATTTCCATGTTGGTCATGTTGTCGCGCAGGCTTTCCTTCTTCAGACCTTTGAAACTCTTGTACTGTTTGGTTGTCATTCCACTCCACTCTCGGGTAATGATGTCGGTAAGAGAAGCATATTATCCAAGCATCTGAATATCCCAAACGCTTGTAGTCAACGATGGCTTGGTCTATGCTCTTTTCCGGATCCTGCATTTGTTCCAAACGAGAGCTTGCCACCTGTGCCATCCATACCTTGAAAGGCTCTGCCTTTGGTGAAGGAATCGACTGGATAATGCGGAAGAGTTGCTCTGTGTCGGCAACGTCTGTCAAGCGCAATTTGCCGTCAGAGGCATGAAGTTTCACCCCGTGACAATTTGTCACGGTTTCATTACCTTTTTTTTTGAGTCTCTGCTTCAGCTTTCTCCAATAAGCATTGGCATCTTTGCTATCAGTCAGCACACCGCATACTCTTTGACTATATATCCGATGTCATCAACAAAGCTGCAGCACTGCCATCAAGAACACCGCTAAGTAAGTACCGGGAATTGCTGCCGGATAAATGGAAACAAAAAAATATCGTTCAAGAATAAAAACTTGAGCGATATTTTTTTGATGTGTATATACTAGCATCGCGGATACGCTTACTCTTGTTAAATTTACAACCCTTTACAGGAATCATACAATCCCTTCTTTTGCTTCTTGATGCGTTCATATTCTGACCGCATTTTGGTGGCCATCGGCTCGTTGTTATTAGCCGAATATGCCTGAGCGAGCATGTTGAATGAACCTTCTTTCGTGTAATTGTCTATGACATACCCATCGACCAGCACTTCTGCACGAATTCGTTTTAGCATGATGGAATTGGGGTATGACTTTAGCCAGTTGTCGCAGAACTTCAATGCTGTTTCAAAGCTGCTTGTCCATAGCATATCTCTAAATATCATCATTACGTTTATCCCAGTTCAAGTAAATCTTTGTCCGTCAAGAAATCCAACACCCCAACAGTCAATACTCCGAGTTCGTCCTCCTTGCGGTGAATATCATCGCCAACAATGACAATCTTACGGAAGTGGTCATTGATTGACAATAATGGGCGACGTTCTTGCTGTTCCTTCTCCGGCGTAGGCATGTGGAAAGCCGATTGGATATACACTCTGTATGGATGGCGGTTCACCACAAAGTCTACCTCCAACTGTTTTCTGACAAACTTGCCATTCTCATCCTTGCCACCAAGCTCTACCAATCCTACATCCACATTATATCCACGACTACGGAGTTCATTATAGATGATATTCTCCATAATGTGCGTTTCCTCTTGTTGGCGATAGTTGAGAATAGCTGCACGAATGCCGATGTCTGCGAAGTAGTATTTAGTCTCGGTGCCGATATACTTTCTGCCTTTCACATCATAGCGCAAGGCTTCTTCTATCAAGAAAGAGTCTTTCAGATAGTCAATGTATTGTTTTATAGTGTCTCTTTTTATGGTTGCTCCTTGTGCAGATTGAAAGGTATTGGCTATTCTTGTTGGATTGGTTGACGAACCAATGCCCGAGGCTATTACACGCACCAGTTCCTTCATTCCTTCTGGATTGCGTAGATGGTTGCGCTCAATTACGTCACGTAGATAGGTCGTTTCATACAGACCACGCAAATAGTCTGTTTTCTTTTCTTCCGTTTCAAGCAAAGCCACCTGTGGTAGTCCTCCAAAAGTATAGTAATCCAACCAAGCTTTGCGTATATCTCCACCAATACCACTAAAGTATTCGTCAAAAGTGAGAGGCCAGATGCGTATCTCGTCACCTCTGCCTCGGAACTCAGTCACGACATCACTTGACAGAAAACGAGAGTTTGAGCCTGACACATACACATCTACATTCCGCATGTGTGTCAAGCTAAGAATAACCTCCACAAATTCTTCTACGAGTTGTACTTCGTCCAAGACTATATAATAAGGATTGCCATCATCCATAACCTTTGAATCTATATAGTCGAGCAAGGCATCAGGCTTCCTCAACCGCCTGTTTCGGAAATCATCAAGTTGTATTTCGATGATGTGACTATCAGCCACCCCATGTTCCAACAACCAGTTATGCCAGATATCAAACAGCAGGAAAGACTTTCCACATCGTCTGACACCTGTTATAATCTTCACAAGACCGTTTCCACGTCCTGCAATAAGTTCATCCAAGTATTTCTTACGTTCAAATATCATGTTAGAGTGTTTTTTTTGATATTGGTATCATATTTTACACCGCAAAGATAACATCTTTATCCCAAAAGCCAGCACAATCAATGAAAAAAACAGCGTTTACCAAGTAAAGAAACGTGAAGTATCCGCGATGCAGCCTTGTCCATATTTTTTTATCTCTTTACCTTTGCTGCGTGAATAAAAAATCTAATTCCCGAAGAAACTCACTTTTCTTCGGGTCACATGCCGGTGCCAAACGGGCAACCATGTTCTATTCGCTTGCATGCTCCTGCAGACTGCAAGGTATCAACTTCTTTGACTATATATCTGATGTCATCAACAAAGCTGCAGCACTGTCACCAAGAACACCGCCAAGTAAGTACCGGGAATTGCTGCCGGATAAATGGAAACAAAAAAATATCGCTCAAGAATAAAAGCTTGAGCGATATTTTTTTTGACGTGTATCTACTAGCATCGCGGATACGCTTAATCTTAAAACAACAAATCAGGGCTACTTAGACACTGTTCAAAATATTGTGCTTAGAACCTTGATTTTTCTACATATCTTACGATGTAAGTGAAATCTCCTGACGTATCATTCAAATGATCAAAGCCACTAGTTAAAATAATCTCTATTTTATCGTCCACTATCAAATAGCGGTCATGTCGATTCTTCATTTGTGGATTCTTGGTAAAACTCCATGTGCCACAATGCTGCTTCAGTAATTCTATATGCTTGTTGTCTATGTCGTTGTATATAATCTCCAATTTCTTTTGTGGCAATATTCTTTTGATCAAATCAACATTTCTATCTTTAACGGAGAAATATTTATCATACAGAACAACTTTCTTGGCATGAAGGCAAATTGATGTCAAATGCTTTATAGCAAGATCACGTGGTTCTGCCATATCAAAACTTGCAGAATAATTATTTTCCAATCGTTGTTTATCATCCATTATGTTAACATAAGGATATGTGTCTTTAGTGGAACTCAGGATTATTTTATACCAAGTGCTATTTTCTGCTAATTCTTCCAGAGGTTGTTTCCTTAATCCATCATGAAGCATATGATTTTTTAAGTTTTGTTCCAAATCCACACCGTTGTCCTCATATTGCTTGATATTGGATACTATACTGTTTTTATAATAATGAAGTAACTGCTTGATTTTCTTTTGGTCAAATTTTTCGCCTTTTTGAAACTTGTGATATTCCCGAAACAAGTCATCATCAAGTACAACGCCATTTATAATTTTCCCCATGTCTTTTATTCTATTTCCAATAAATTTTCCAATGTGGCATCAAAAAAGCCTTCTGGAAAAGAAGTCTCGAATTTGCCTCCTTCAGTAAAGCGTATTGTTTCAAAAGGTGAAGTAATTCCTCCCTTGTAATAAACAACAGCTTTGTCATGATCAAATTTACCTTTGAAAATCTGATATTGCAATTTGTCTATAAGGTGTTCGCAATGGGTTTCAAGCAGCACCTGAATGCCTGCGTTGGCAATATAGGTAAAGAATTCTCCCAAGCGTGCTTGAGCAGCTGGATGCAAATGAAGTTCCGGATTCTCAATCATCAGTAAATCCCCTTTCTGGGAACGTAAGCACATTATCAATGTTTTTACCAGATAACTGACACCAACTCCTAATTGTTGAGGAGATAAGTTGGGCAAATCATCACTTTTATAAACCACCTTTACTTTTGTTTGGCTCACTTTTTCTGTCTGCATCTCAAACTTAATTCCCAATATGTAGGAAAGCCAATAGTTTATGTGCGATGACAACGTTTCTGATTCATTGAGTATAAGAAGTCCTCTATCAATAGGGCTAGACTTTTCCTGCTCAAAAGTTCCGAAAAGGTATTCACCTGCTATGCCTACTTTGTATTTAGGTGAGATTGTTTCCATCTCACTAAATCCCAGTCTGTTGGCAGATAGATAAAACACATTTTTTTCTAAATCAATATTTAATCCGTTAATGCACACTGTTCCATCTGTATCCATTTTACAGTGGATTTGGTCTCCTTCATTGGATAATACGATACTTAGCTCCTTTGCGTTTACATTCCTGTTGCGTAAGGTTTCAAAGGTAAAGTCCATGCCATCCATGAGTAAGGAAGCCATAGGGGACGAATAATACAATGCGGTCAGAATTGCCTGAAAGCAGGTTGATTTCCCGGTTGAGTTCAATCCCGTCAATATGGTCAGCGGACAAAGTTCAAGTTCTTGATGCTCAAGCGACTTGAAGTTATTTATTGTTAGTTTTGATAGCATCGCTTATTTGTTTTATGAGTTCTTCTGCCAAGTCATATCTGTCGTTCAGATTTGTCGTAGAGTCAACGTTACCTGAGAACATTTGCTGATGATCGAATTTCCTTTTGAAATTTTCTACTTCTTTCTTCGTGTAATCAACATCTTCCATCAATTTGTTGTCTGAGAAAACGTACATAAGCACTTCAAAAAGAGGCATATTTATGGGGCGTCGATTACCCGATTCTGAATCAAATCGGAACGCGTCTCTACCCAAGACATTATAACAATTATCCATGGCTCTATAGAAAGTATTCTTGCAATCTTCCAATAGTTCTTTTGAAGCTTTCTCGTTTAAGAATATCATTGTTTTGGCAAGAAAATCATCTATGTCGCTTTTGTATTCAATGGTTTCTCCATTTTGTTCCAATACTTCATGTTGCTTTTTCTTCAGCAAATAAAATGCTATGGAGCGCAATATTACGTATTGGTCTTTCATTCGTTTGCTGCTTATGCCCCTTCCTGTTGCATTCAAGAATACAGAAGAGGCGGCAAGGTCTTTCAGCATGACTGTAGAATGTCCCTTATAAAGTGCGTTGCGCATTTCTTGATTGGTCAGTCTTGTTCCACCACGATTGACACGGTCAAAAATATCATATTTTACTCGTTCCGGTGTAGGGGGCTGTATGATGTAAAAGGACAACTGGTAGTCTTCAAATATACCCTGCATCTTGAAATCCAATTCGGAGAATGTCTTCCCGTTACATTGTGGAAGAATTTTCAAATCTTTCAAACTGAACTTATTATTCAAAAAGTTTAGAATCGCAGAGATACGCTGTCTTCCGTCAACTACCTGTTTGGTGCCATCTTTCATCTCAAACAGATAAATTGTCGGAATAGGTATACCCATGAGAATCGATTCGACCAATTCTGCAGATTGTTTGGCACTCCACACGTCGTTACGCTGGAAATCAGGGTCTATCACTAGTTCCTTTCTTTCCTCTACCAATCGTTTCAAATGCATGGTGCTATATTGTGCTTTTTCAACTCGCACTTCCGCATTAGGGTAAACGGATTCTAAACCACCGATATCGGTGGTTTCCCCTTCCAAGAAATCAGCTTCAGTGTTATTGTCAAATTCTTCTTTCTGCATACTCTATTCTTTTGTCATTCAAGTACAAAGGTAGTATTTTTTAGCGACACTTAAGTCTGCAAACAGAAAAACTTTTGAAAATCAATGGTAGTGACAAGTGATAAGAAAGTAAAAGAAGGCCTGTCTGTCCCACTTCCGACATACAGGCTGTGCTTAAAAGCAGAAACATATTAAGCGGAGTCGCCAATATTGCAATCCCATAATATTTAGCCACCAACAGATACTTCCAAGTATGAAAAACAAGTTTGATTTTATTTTATCTACAATTGATGTTAAGAAACAGTCCTCGTCAGGGCTGTTTTTCTTTTATCCCAATCTTTCAGAGTTTCTTTGCAACCGTTTCAGAGAGGTGCTTGGTAAGATAATACCAATCAAATTAACGTATCACAATGGGCATTCGCAGCCTTTCTGACTGTAGCACAGATTAATCAATATTTAAAAAGATATGAGTTCATACTTGACATTCGTACTTGTATTAACAGCGATTTATATCATCTACTACGCTGTTATCATCACCAAAGACCTTTATGGAAAGAAAGATGATGCCAAGACTGCCGAGGAAGTTATTGGCGTTAGCAGTATGGCCGATGCAGAAGAAAGCGTCGCTGTTGAAGAAAACGACGCTTTCTTCTGCATTGGTGGAAACAGTTACGATACGCAGGTGGATGCCGTCACCGGCAATGATGCAGACAATACGAACGGAGGCAATGAACAGTCCGCTGAAACAGAACGGAACGGACGAATCCGATGACACTGACAACGAAAGTGCTTTCGACAAATTTAAAGCGAAGATGGAGAAACTGTTGGAAGATACGGATACGTTCATGTCCAACCCTATGACAGACCAGGAACTGTACACGGCAATGATCATGCGAGACCCGAAGTTGAAATGGCACATGGTAAAGAATGAGCTATGAGAATGAAAAGAACTTATTGGGCATTGTCCACAATCTTGTTGGGCATCCCCATTCTGGCCAATGCCAAGTGCGGAGGCGTGAACTATAGTTGGGGAGCAGACGTACTGGCAAGTATGCACGACTATGTGGTAACTATGATGCTGTATGTGCTTTACCTGCTCTACGCCATAGCAGCTATAGTAGCAATTATTTCCGCTTTACAGATATACGTCAAGATAAATATTGGAGAAGACGGAGTGACGAAAGCCATCATGATGCTTGTAGGTGCCTGCCTGTTCATTTGGGGCGCATCTATCGTATTCCCTGCCTTCTTCGGCTATAGTATATGGTAAAAGGATTTAGGATAACAACAGACTCAATTGCAGACGAGTATATAAAAATAACGATTAACAATCAAAAGGAAAAAGAATGTTTAACAAGGCAAAGAATTATAAACCTAATCTTTGCCTTGTTGCTTATGGGCGATATGCCCACAAACAAGGCAAGAACGAGCGACAATGCGCAGAAGCAGAGTGCCAGTAATGCTGTTCCCATATTCTATTCTGTTTTTATTGTTTTGTTTTATGTTCTTTGTCAAACAATTCATCATCCTCATGAAGCAGATATTCATATTCGGTACCGATAAGACTTTCACGGTCATATTCTTTTCTGTACTCCATGATGTAATAACTTATGGTTTCGGGATAATCATAGACGAATCTTCGGCAAACTTTCTTGTACATAAGCAATATGCGTTCGTCGTCGGCAAACTCAAACAGATAGTCAAGCATTCGGCCTACTTCATTTGCAGTTGCGTGTTTCCTCGCACAGAACTCCTCTACAATGGGAGCATATTCTATGGCTGCTCTCTCACGAATCTGCATAAGTCCCTTTGCCAACTCTTTTATTCCTGCAAAGAATTCTTGATAATCCTTGTCCTTACTGATATCATTCATGACATGTCTTTTTTAATCTTTCAAACAAGCAAGCGGTATGACTTTGACTCCGTCTGGGCGTGTGTAAGCCATGCTGCCACCTGTCATGACAATCATCAAGTCGGGTTCGCGCAGCGGCACCTGCTTTTCTGTCTCATTATGCACTTGAATGAGTCGTTTAATTTCCAAAAGATGTTTGGCTCCTTCTTCTATCTCACGGCTGCCAAGTTTGCACTCTATCAGAGCATAGCGTCCATCGTCAAGATGAAGCACCAAGTCGGCTTCCAATCCGTAGCGGTCGCGATAGTATGACAGATGATTGCCAAAACCTGGAGTATAAGCCCGAAGGTCTCTCGCACACATCTGCTCAAAGATGAAACCAAAGGTTTTGAGCTGAGTCATCAATGGTTAAGATGTTAAATATTGCACGAGTTGTCCGTTCATCCCTTTGTACGCCATCCACTCTGGAGATATCGTCTCTACATATTTTAGTCGTAATTTGATTATATGTGCAAAGTTAGTGGTATTCAGTTGTATTTGCAAGCAAAAACTGATATTTGTGGATGTTTAATACTATGAATTGCGCTGTTTTATTGCTAACTTTTGCGGTGGTTTGCAACTAACTTTTGTGGTGTTTCATTTGTAATTTTTGAGGTGTTTCATTTGTGATTTTTGGGGCAATCCATCGGGTGCTTTTGTGGTAAAGCACTACCTTTAAATAAGGTAGGCTGCACTCGGGAATACAAAACAAAACTTCGTATTTGTTTTGATATTCCGCTCATTTGCACTACCTTTTAATAAGGTAGGCTGCACCTCGGAAATAAAAAATAAATGTGATTTATTTTTGTATTTCTCTCGGTTTGCACTACCTTTGTAACGTAAACAATCTGGATGTTAAATATATAATTATTATGACAAGAAAATTAATTCTATTATTATGTTGTTGTTTTGTAACGTTATTCGTGCAAGGCAAAGACGGTGTAAAATTACGTTCCTTAGTATTCGATGCTCATATGTATTATGATGGAATGGAATGCTCAAAATTTTCAAATGGGCCGAGTGTTACATACCATACAAATGATGGCTATAAATCATTTGTTCAGGATATAGAATATTCATCAGACTATTCTTCTGTTTTATCTTATTATGTAAATCCTGCTGGTGCAGATATTCAAGGATATTCGTTTAAAATTGACGCTTATGTTATAACAAAAACAAATCCTCGCACCAGAAATGTACAAAAAGTTGATTATAGTTCTCTTTTTAATATAGAGAATGATAAAATCAAATTCAATGAATCGATGGTATCGATACCTGTAAAGATTTCTAAAGAGAACAAGGAAAAAATAAAATTCAATCCAAAACATCAAATATTGGTATTAGGTGTGAAAGCTAATAATGATGACAATACTGATATTACAAACAATGATGATGAGCCTATTTCTTCAAATTATGTAGCAATTTGCTTTGAAACAAAAGAACAAAAACCATTGGATATTAGTTTCAATGGTATATCGTGGTGGGATGAAGAAGGTGACTATTCTATTGATTTATCTTCACACATATTTCAAGTTTCGGAAGAGAAAATTGATGATATAAAAGATAGTATTGTTGTGAAAGGTAACGATGAACACCCTATAACCATTCATAAGGTGTCAACAGATGCTAATGGGATTACTAAATGTTGTGTCTCCGTAGAAGATAGTTCGGAGAGAATCTATGGGTATACCTATGTAAATGTAAAATTTTTACCAAAACCAACATCAATTAATCAACTCGTAGTTTCTGATGCTGATAAAAAAGATGATATATACAACATTTTGGGTCAAAAAATTCGAAGAGTTAATAAGGGACTATATATAAAGAACAGAAAGGTGTACTTTAAAAAATAAGGTAATTCAACTCCACACTACCTCAACTGGAGCTTGGCACTAACCCCTCACCAAAGCCTCATTCCACAACAATATTTGCATTTCTTACCGCTCAAAACTGCGAGTTGAACGCACAAGAAATCTTTGGTGCGTTCAGATGGCAGTTTTGAATGGTTTTGTTATGTGGCTCATACACAGAATGTTATGCCGATTAAGATGTTGTTGTACAAATATTGGCGGCATAAAAAAGCTCTATTTTATTTCAAATGGACTACATTTAGAGGGCAACTGTAGTCCTTTTGCCCTCTAAAAGGACAACTATTGCATAGCAAAAGGGCTACAGTTGGAGTGCAAAGAAGCCTTGAATGACAATCAACGGGGTGTCGGACACTATAAAAACAATAAAAATCGACTCTGGAAATCTCTAGAATCGATTTTTATTTTGTAACACTTTTTTACTGCTTGTACAATATTTGCATATTGTACTAACTCGGCTCTTCTCTGGTAGTTAACACCATCTCAACATCTCACCACAACATCCGGAGCTCTGCTCCGCCTCCGTCTACCTGATGCATTCGCGCTGCAGGAAGTCTTCGTATTCGGAGCGATAGCCGTTGAATACGTTGATGTCTACTTCGGGACGTATGCCGGTGACGCGTCCGTCGGGGCATAGCTGCCAGTAGACGAGGTGTACGTCGGGCTTGTATTCGCCGTAGCGTGCTATCCAGATGTTGTAGTCGCGCTTGAGGTCGGGTGCGGAAGGGAGGTAACGGTTGACGAATGTTTGCGAGATGTAAAGCACGGGGCGGGTGCCGGTGTGCTGACCTACGATGCGCAGCCATGTGCGCACGGCACGGAACAGGGCTTCGGGTCCGCCCATCTTCTTGATCATAGCGTGGGTTGGCTCAACGTCGAGAACCGGGGGCAGGTCGCCCTTCGAGAATTTTGAGTTGGCTATGAAGAAGCGTGCCTGGCGGTCGGCAGGCGTACGTGTGGAGAAGAAGTGGTAGGCTCCGGTCTTGATGCCGCGTCGGCGGGCAGCCGTATAGTCGGCACGGAAGTAGCGGTTGCGTATGGTTGTGCCCTCCGTCGACTTGATGTAGCAGAACGATACGGGATAGTCTACCTTGCCGCGTACATGCTTGCGCGATATTGTTCCTAAGTGGGCTATGCGTAGACGGCTCCAGTCGATGGGGTAGTGGCGTCGGCCTACGTCGTGCTGGAAGCGCGAAAGGTCGATGCCGTAGATGCGGTCGGCGGTGTATTCGAGCCGTTCGCCCAGGAATCGGTTTTTCGACCACTCGCCTATGCGCAGATGCTTCTTGGGCAGGAGTGCAAATCCGAATCCCGTGCGCTGTCCGTCGCGCCACTGTCCGGAGTAGAATCCTTGTTGAGCGTCGGCAAAGGTGCCGTGTCCGTGGGCAATGGCGTCGCGGTTCATCTCGCCCGAATAGGTGCCTGTAGAGTCGGTCCATGTGCCTCGCACCAGTGTGTCGGCACGCCATGTGCCAACGATGCGGTGATGTAGCGAGTCGTGGCTCACGCCCTTTCCGCTGCGTTTGCCGTCGCGCCATTGTCCGGCGTATATGGTGCTGTCGCCTATGCTGAGCGTGCCGTAGCCGTCGTAGCGGCCGTTCTTTACGGTGCCGCAATAGGTGTATTTGCCGCGCTGGCTGACTATGGTGTCGGGCGTGATGTCGCGGCACGACGTCAGCAAGAGCAGCGCTAATATAAACAGATGTGTGATGTGTGTCTTCATTTCTTCAACAGTTTACTGATTTCGCGACGCGAGATGATTTTCTTTCCGCTTACTACGCCTATGAAGTGGCCGCGACTGGTGTATACGGGTGCTCCGTCGGGGGCGAGCAGGCGCGACATGTTGTGGCAGCCCGATGCTTGCACGGTGCCCTGGACGATGATGGGGCTTACGGTGTCCGACTCTATTCCGCGCACGCCGAGAGCCGGGGTGGCTGCTGTGAGAATGGTGCGTGGCGTTGAGGCGTTCCAGAGTTGCAACTTGGCGGGTTTAGCCCAGTCGGGTGTGCTACGGTCGGTGGTTTGCAGCACAGCCATTTGCAAGGTGCTGTCGCGGCTGACGAGGTGCATCGGAAGGCGTATGGTTTTGCCCTCGTCGTCGTGTCCGGTCACGGTGAATGTGGCTTTTGTGCAGAGTGCAAAGTGGTGTTGACGTTTGTCAGTAGCCAAACTGTCGATGATGTGGCGTGCGGATTTTACGGCATTGGTGGCGTGGTTGATGCTGTTGGCGAGCGATGCTATCTGCTGATAGCCGTTGTCCTGAACGCCATGCACACGTATGTAGTAGTCGAGTTCGGACTTCTGTGTCTGCAATCGCTTGAGCTGTAGGTCGGCAGAGAGGCGGCACAGGCGCACTATAGCCGAGTCGTTGAGGCTGTGCGGCACGCCGCCCTCGGCTGTGTAGGGAGCCACTACGCGTCCGCGGCAGGTGGGCAGTAGCGGCAGACTGTTGGTCCAGAAGCCCATTGTGAGTCGGCGGTGTGTGGCTGAGTCGCGCACGGATGTGATGCCGATAAGGGCTGAGTCGCCCTCGGCAGAATCGAAGTATAGCACGGGGCGGTTGTCTACCGTCACTTCGTGCCATGTAAGCTGTTCGACGACTATGGCTGTGCGGCGCATGCTGGAGGCACTCGACGGCCATGTCTGCCATGTGCACCATGCCGCAACGGCTATGATGAGTACTGTGGTAGCGCCGACTATTGTCTTTGTGTGTGGTTTCATAATATATATGTGTATATGTAAGTTTGTTCGGATTGCGAAATTACAAATAATATCAATACGGCGTATAATAAAAAGCCAATAGTTTCACGCTTTTTAAGCCATATATTTTGTTTATTCCGATGTTAATCGTAACTTTGCATAAATAGAAAATGACGAAAAGTAAGTATGAACCCTTCTGAATTCATCAAAAAATTCAAAAGCCGTTATCTGTGGGGCAATTTGTGCGCCATGGCTCTTGTGGTGGTGGCAGCGTGCGCGGGCGTTAAGTTCGGGCTCGACGTGTACACTCATCACGGAGAGTCGATAGCAATACCCGACGTGCGCCGCAAAGCGTTTGCCGATGCCGACTATCTGTTGCGCGAGGCTGGAATGATTGTGGTGGTGAGCGACACGGGATATGTGCGCGGACTGCCGCCCGACTGTATTCTGGAGCAGTCGCCTGCACCGGGCGACCGCGTGAAGTCGGGACACGTGATTTACCTCACCGTAAACGCTTCGCACACGCCTACGCTCTCTGTGCCCGACATCATCGACAACTCATCGCTGCGTGAGGCTATGGCCAAACTGCAGGCTATGGGATTCAAGATTACCCGACCTATGTTTGTAGAGGGCGAGAAAGACTGGGTGTACGGACTCGTGGTGCGCGGACGCCAGGTCAAGGCTGGCGACCGTATCGGCATTGACGACTACATCACCATCCAGGTGGGCAACGGTCAGCGCGACACTACCGAAGAGATTGACTACACCGACGCGCCCGAGCTGCTGCCCGAAGAGCAAATGGAAGAAGTGGGCGACGTAGATGAATTCCAAGAAATACACGAATGAGAATGTTGAATTTTGAATGTTGAATTTTGAATTGAGAATTCAAAAATCAAAATTCATAATTGCCGAAGGCAACCAACTCAAAACTCAAAACTCAAAATTCAAAACTCTACATAGTTAAGGATATGACAGACAATATAGATATAATGGACGAACTTGACGTGCAGGACATGGCTGTAGAAGGCTATGACGCTGATGCGTCGGACGACGAGACCGGGCAGCTGTACGAGCACTTCCGATTTGAGGCCGATCCCGGCATGCAGCCCCTGAGAGTCGACAAATATATGTGCGAGAAACTGCCGCACTCGTCGCGCAACCGTATTCAGACGGCTGCCGATGCCGGCTTTGTACACGTCAACGGACGCCCCGTAAAGAGCAACTTCAAGGTGCGCCCCGGCGACGTGGTGACGCTGATGCTCGACCGCCCACGCCACGACACAAGCATCGTGGCTGAAGACCTGCCCATAAACGTGGTGTATGAGGACGACGACTTGATGGTGGTGAACAAGGAGGCTGGCATGGTGGTGCACCCGGGAGCGGGCAACTTCACCGGCACATTGGTCAATGCCATAGCCTGGCACATGCGCAATGTGGAGAGCTACGACCCCAACGACCCCGAAGTGGGACTCGTGCACCGTATCGACAAGGACACAAGTGGACTGCTCGTGGTGGCAAAGACTCCGAAGGCGAAGACGGCTCTCGGACTGCAGTTCTTCAATAAGACCACGCACCGCTCGTACAACGCTGTGGTGTGGGGTAACCTCACCGAGGACGAGGGACGCATTGAGGGCAACATAGTACGCGACCCTAAAGACCGATTGCGCATGACTGTGATGCCGCCCGAGTCGGGTATTGGCAAGGAGGCTGTGACGCACTGGCGCGTGATTGAGCGCTTCGGCTACGTAACGCTGATAGAGTGCCGACTGGAGACTGGTCGTACGCATCAGATTCGTGCCCACATGAAGCATATAGGACATCCGCTCTTCGGTGACGAACGCTATGGCGGAATGGAGATATTGCGCGGCGAACGCTCGGCTACATATAAGGCGTTCATACAGAACTGCTTTAAGCTGTGCTCGCGACAGGCTCTGCACGCCCGCACGTTGGGCTTCGTTCATCCCTCGACACACAAGCAGATGGACTTCACAAGCGAGTTGCCTGCCGATCTGGCGCAGCTCATAGACAAATGGCGCGCATATCTGGGAGGAACTACGCGCGACACATTCAGCAACAAATAATATAACATATTATATATAATGGAAACTCTTAAACGTAACATCGCCATCGTTTGCGGCGGCGATTCTTCAGAACATGACGTGTCAATGCGCTCAGCGCAGGGACTGTATTCTTTCTTCGACAAAGATCGTTATAACGTGTATATCGTCGATGTGAAGGGGCTGGACTGGCATGTCGACCTGCAAGACGGCACAACGGCAACTATCGACAAGAACGATTTCTCGTTTCTTGAGAATGGAAAGGCCGTCGTATTCGATTATGCCTATATCACAATACACGGTACACCGGGTGAGAACGGCGTGCTGCAGGGTTACTTTGAGTTGCTGCACATTCCATACAGCACATCAGGCGTGCTTGTTGAGGCTATGACCTTCGACAAGTATGTGCTCAATAATTATCTGCGCGGATGGGGAGTCAACGTGGCAAAGAGTCTGTTGATTCGCCGCGGCGAGGAAAACAAGTACACCGATGAATTTATCGAGAGTGAGCTTGGTATGCCGTGCTTCGTAAAACCGGCTGCCGACGGATCAAGCTTCGGTGTGTCGAAGGTGAAGAATGCTGACCAGCTGGCTCCGGCTTTGCGCGTGGCATTCATGGAGTGCGACGAGGTGATGATTGAGAAGTTCATGAAGGGAACCGAGATTTCAATCGGCTGCTACAAGACTCGCGAGAAGTCGGTAGTGTTCCCCGCCACTGAGGTGGTGACAAGCAATGAGTTCTTCGACTATGACGCCAAGTACAACGGACAGGTGCAGGAGATTACTCCGGCTCGCATCGCTCCCGAAACCGCCAAGCGTGTGGCTGAGGAGACAAGTCGCATTTACGACATCCTGCACTGCAACGGCATCATCCGCATCGACTATATCATCTCGAAGGATGCCGATGGCAATGATGTCATCAACATGATCGAAATCAACACTACTCCAGGCATGACTGCTACCAGCTTCATCCCGCAGCAGGTACGCGCCGCCGGACTCGACATTAAGGAAGTGCTGACCGACATTGTGGAGAATCAGTTTTAATGAATTTTGAGTTTTGAATTTTGAGTTTTGAATTTGTCGGCTTCGCCGATGTTGAATTGCTCAATTTTGAATTTGGAATTCAAACGGTTCAATAAAACAGAAATCGTATTCAAAAGTTCATAAACTCAACACTCAAAACTCAACATTCAAAACTCAAAATTGCCACAGGCAACCAATTCAAAATTCAAAACTCAAAATTCAAAACTCTCACCTATGGATATACATCAATTTGACGCTATCCGGCCGTTTGAGCCGGAAGAGTTGCCCGAAGTGTTCGACCGCTTGTTGCAGAACGAGCAGTTCAAGCAGGTGTTGGCCTATCTTTATCCTGGAGTTCCGGTAGAAATGATTGGTCAGAAGATGCACCAGTGTCGCACAAACCTTGAGTTTCAGAAGGCTTTCTGCTACGATTTCCTGCAAAATCTTCTTGCTAAGGCAAGCCTCGGCATTGACTCTGATTTCCAGAACATCGACCTCAAGCGTCGCTACATGTTCGTGAGCAACCACCGCGACATTGTGCTCGACTCGGCTCTGTTGCACAAACTGCTGTTTGATGCAGGTTGCGACACTACAACCGAGATTGCCATCGGCGACAATCTGCTGAAGTTGCCGTGGGTGAAGGACATTGTGCGCATCAACAAGTCGTTCATTGTGGAGCGCTCGCTGTCAATGCGTCAGATGCTTGTATCGTCCAAACGACTGTCGGACTATATGCACTTTGTCATCAACGAAAAGCACGACAACGTGTGGATAGCTCAGCGTGAGGGACGCGCCAAGGACTCTAACGACCGCACTCAGGAGGCTATTCTCAAGATGATGACGATGGGTGGCGAAGGCTCTGTGAAGCAACGCTTGCTGTCGCTGAACATCGTTCCGCTTGCCATAAGCTATGAGTTCGATCCGTGCGACTTCCTAAAGGCTCAGGAGTTCCAGCTGCGTCGTGATGTTGAGGGATGGAAGAAGGGTTCTATGGACGATGTCATCAGCATGCAGACTGGCATTATGGGATTCAAGGGACACATCCATTATCATTGCGCTCCGTGCATCGACGAGTGGCTCGAGCAGTTGCCCGACGATATGCCCAAGGCCGACTTCTACAAGGCTGTGGCTGAACATATCGACCATGACATCTGGCGTGGCTATCGTCTCTATCCGTCCAACTTCGTGGCTCTCGACCTTCTCGAAGGCACAAAGGCTCATGCCGACCGCTACACCGATGAAGACCGTCAGCGCTTTGAGGCTTATCTGCAAGGTCAGATGGCTAAGATTCAGTTGCCCAATCCCGATGTCGACTTCCTGCGCGAGCGCATGCTGACAATGTATGCCAACCCCGTCAGAAACCAGATGAGCGTACTGTAATAAGTCGCTGGAGTTTAGTATATTGCGAAGCATTATTGCCGATGAAAATCAGAACATTACTAATGGGTTTGGCAGCTGCTGTGCTTGCATCGTGCGAGCACGACGGCTATGAGTCGGGCGATGGCAGTCTGTCGTATCTCACCGCCGAATTGGCAGTGCTGCATACTGCATCCAACCGCTCGGCTACGTCTGCCGACCTTGACAATGGCACAACGCTCAGCATCAGCAATCCGTTCACGACATCGTGGATGACCAAGGCTGACACCATCTATCGCGCATTGCTGTACTACGATGTAGCTACCGATGGCAGCAAGAAGGTGAAGGCCCGTTCGGTGTCGGCTGTGCCTGTGCTACGACCGATGGAGCAAAGCAAGGTGAAGGATATGCACACCGACCCCGTTGGATTGGAGAGCGTATGGGCTGCCAAAAGCGGATATATCAATATGTCGTTGCTACTGAAGGCGGGCAAGACTGACGGTGAGGATGCCGTGCAGACGCTCGGGCTTGTAGATTGTGGCACGACTGTCGGCAATGATGGCAAGCGCATACGTCATCTGAAGCTTTATCACGACCAGGGAGGCGTGCCCGAATATTACACAGTGCAACGCTATGCCAGCATCGACACTAAGGATTTGGGCGATATTGACGCTGTAAGCATCACTGTGAATACATATAGCGGTGAGGTGACGAAGACTTTGGAGTGTAAATAAAGAGGTAGTGTCTCTGTCTTGACATTACCCTAATACAAAAGAAACAGGAGGCTGTGGCATTTCGCCATAGCCTCCTGTCGTTTATGTGGAGAATCATTTGTAATACTGTTGTGCGAGAGCTGTTATCTCATTGGGGATGAGCGCTGTGATGTCTTTACCCTCGTTGATGTATTGTCGCACAAGAGTGGAACTCACATCGTATAGACCGGTATCAAAAACCTTAACTGTTTGTGGCAGTTTTGCTGTGTCTATAGGATATCCCGAGCGCGGATAAATTGCGATAGGGTAGTGGGCAATGATGTCGTCGGCATGATACCAGCGGTCGAATACAGCCCAGTTGTCGGCACCTATGAGTAGTGTAAATTCACGTTCGGGATAGTCGTTGCTAAGCGACTGCAGCGTGTGCCACATGTATGAAGGGCGGGACAGATGAAATTCGTAGTCGCAAGCCTTCAGTTGTGGATATGGCCCAAGCGCTATGCGGGTCATATCGAGACGCAGCTGCTCGTCGAGCAGGTCGGCCGAATGCTTCAGAGGGTTTTGCGGCGACACCATGAGCCAAACTTCGTCGAGTCCGGCAAGTTCAATCATCTTGCGTGCAATGGCTATATGTCCGTTGTGTATGGGATTGAACGAGCCGCCGTAAATGCCGGTCTTTATCCTGTTCATAATTTACTTAATAGGGTGTTCAGTTCGTTGTACCAAATTTAGCTCACTTTCCTAAGCGTTTTGGTTCGTTCTGTTACCCA